>JABFXX010000144.1 GCA_013368795.1 Kofleriaceae bacterium | reverse complement strand
CGATGTCCCACGTGGGACGCACTGTCCGGCGCGGCTTGCCGATCGCGTCGCGTCGATGCACGTGGCCGGCGATACCCACGTGGGTGCGAACGATGTCCCACGTGGGACGCACTGTCCGGCGCGGCTTGCCGATCGCGTCGCGTCGATGCACGTGGCCGGCGATACCCACGTGGGTGCAAACGATGTCTCACGTGGGACGCGCGGTCCGGCTTGCGTCATCGCTGACCTCGCAGCTTGCCGAGCTGGATCAGGCGGTCACGGTCCTTGCTCTTCTTCTTCGCGCGCATCTCCTCGTACGGTCCGCAGATCGGACGGAAGTCGCACCACTTGCACTCGTCCTTGCCCGGAGCGGCCGGGAAGAAGCCCTCGGCGAAGTGGTGGGCGAGGGTCTCGACGAGGACGGTGGCTGCAGCACGCGCGTCGGCATCGAGCGGCACCTCGACATCGGTGAAGTCTCCGCGCGTGGTGCAGTAGTAGAGGCGGCCACCCGATACCTGCGTGCTCGGGAACAGCTTCTCGAGGACGAGCGCGTAGAGGATGGGCTGGAGGCTCTTGCCGCCGCTCATGAGAGAGCCCGGTTGCACGGTCGCCTTGCCGGTCTTGTGGTCGGTCGCGCGCATGATACCGCCTGCACCATCCTCGACGAGATCGATCGAGCCGCGCAGCATGATCGACGCGCCGGGCGCGAGCTCGACGGTGACGGGATCCTCGACGCTCGCGTCGTCGCGGACACCGTCGCGCGCGGTCGCGGCGAGACCGAACGCGAGCTCGAAGCGACTCGGCGTCCACTCGACGTCGTCGGCCGTGCGGCGCAGCCACTCGCGGAGGTCGGCCTTGATCGACGCGATGCCGTCGTCCCACACGCGCTCGATCGCCGGATGGAGCAGCTCGCGATACTGGCCGGCGACGCGCTCGAGCACCGCGTCGAGACGGTCGCGCGCGGCATCGAGGTTCGCGGCGCGCACGGGGAGCATGCGTGCGTCGCGTAGCTCGACGAGCAGCTCGAACTGGACCTGATGGATCAGCGAGCCTCGCTCGAGAGGGCCGAGGTTTTCGATCGGCTCGGGCGTCTCGCGCGGCTCGAGGCGGAGGATCGTCTTCAGCGCGAATCGATAGGGGCATGCCGCGAGCGCCTCGAGTGCGGTCGGCGAGAACGAGCGCGCCGACGGTGCGTGCTCGGCGAGCGCGGCGCGGGCGGCCTCGGTCGACACGATCAGGCCATCGGCGGGCAGCCAGCGCTGCACGGCCCAGCGACGCGCACGGGTCCGCAGTGCGCGGGCGAGGTGAGGGTTGGAATCGAGGAGGTAGCGAGCGACGCCCTTCGGTGCGGGCCCGTGGGCACGCACGTGCTCGTCGAGGAGCGCGAGGTCGTGCTCCGCCTCGTCGATCGCGTCGAGCGGCTTCTTCGGTGCGGGCCAGCCGATCCGTGCGGCGCCGGTGACGTCGGCACGTCGCGCGAGCTCGTCGAAGCCGGGCAGGGTGCCCTCGGCGGCCTGCAGGACCTCGAGGCCGTAGAAGCTCGGGACGCGCGGCCGTCCTTGATCGAGATCGATGCGCGGATACGACAGCACGACGCGCTCGTGTGCCGCTCCGATCGCGAGCCGCAGCGCGAGCCGCTCCTCGGCGAGCCGGTGGTCGCGAACCTCGAGATCGAGGTCGAGTCGCTTGCGCGCGTGATCGAGAAGCAGCGGATCCTCGACGATCTTCTGCGGGAACATCCGCTCGGCGAGGCCGGGGATGAACACCGTCTGGAAGCTCATGCCGCGCGCGGCCGCGATGGGTGCGATGAGGAGCCGGCCGTAGCGGCGGCCCGTTGGCTTGACGACGAGGTCGGTCAGCCGCTGATGGAGGATCTCGCGGACCTCGCGCAGGTCGACCGGCCCGACGTCCGCCATCGGCAACAGCGCGCTCAGGACCGCGAGCACGCGCTCGGGCGCGCGCAGCGAGCGCGTCGCGAGTGCCGTCAGCCGATCGATCCACACGCGCCACGTGCCCTGCGGCGGCAGCGACGTCAGATCGTCGAGCAGCGGCAGCGCGAACGACCGCAGATTCTCGAGATCGCGCAGCTTGCGCTCGCGGCTCGCGCGCGACTCCTCGCTCTCGTCTCCGTCGACGAGCCGGTACTGCGCCTCGAGACCGTCGAGCCGGCGCGTCCAGCGATCGCGCCCGCCGATCACGGCCGCATCGACGAGCAGCTGCTCCCACCGCCACGGTGCGCGGACGTTGCCGGCTGACTGCGCGTTCGCCGCCTCGGCCTCCGCGGCGGCGAGTGCTCTCGGCAGCAATTCCTCGTCGGGCGGGACCCAGCGCTCGCTCGCGGGCGACGCCGCCGGCGGTGCCTCGCCGCTCGCCTCCGGCACGACGCCGAGCGACAGGTACTCCGCGAATCGGCGCGCCGACAGTCCCTCCGCCGCGCACGCGAGCAGCGACAGGAACGCGCGCCCCGACGGATCCGGCATGCGCGTGCCCTGCGTGAAGTGCACCGGAATCTTCGCGCGTGCCATCGCCTCTTCGAGGTGCACGCGATACTGCTCCGGCGAGCGCAACAGCACGGCCATCTTGTCGAACGGCACGCCACGCTCGGCCTCGCGCAGGACGCAGCGCGCGAGCTCGACGCACTCGCGACTCTCGCCGGGGGCCGACAGGATCGACACCGTGTCGTCGATCGCTGCGCGCACCGACGTGCCGCCGAACAGATGCCGCTGCACGCGCCCGAGCGCATTCGTATCGTCCGCGCCGCCGACATCCTCGGCCGCGACGCCGACGACGCGCTCGAGATATCGCTCGCTCCGCTCGTCTCCCTCCGCGACCGTCGCGAGCACGCTCGCCGCGCGCGACGCGATCGCCGCGAGCAGCCGCTCCTCGCTGCGGTTGCGCACCGCCACGTCGACGAGCACGAGGTGCGCGCCGAGCAGCGCGTGCCGCGATGCGTCCGCCTCCGCGACCTCGGCCGCGACCGCGAACACGAGCGCGCGGTCCGCCAACCCCGCCGCCGCGAGCTCGTCACCGAGTGCGCCGAGTGCGGCCGTCAGGTCCGGATCGCCATCGACAGTCGTCGCGCGTGCCATGCGCAGCTCGTCGAGCGTCCGCGCCAGCGCGCGCGGCATGCCGGGCTCACCGATGACATCCGTGAACCGCACGAGCGACGTGCGGCGTAGCCGGTCGACGACGCGCGCGCACAGTGCCTCGAGTGGCAGCGCGCCGACGACGGCGAGATTGCGCTCGGCGAGCACGAGCTTCGACAGCTCCGCGGCCAGCCGGCCGACCGTGAACGCGTGGAACCCGAACGCGGTGCCGCACGTCTTCGCGAGCGTGCGGATGCACTCCTGTGCCGCGTCCGCGGACGCGCCCACGACGACGACCTCCTCGCCGGCGGGGCGGCTCGCGAGCCACGCCGCGACCTCGCCGAGGCGAAGCTCCGCGCGAGAAGCACTGAGAAGTCGTCGAGCCACGAGGGGGCCAGTCTACCGCGCACCTCTGTCGTCGCACCGACGGCGGGCCTGCCCGAATCGCCGGTGCGTCGGCCGAGATCGTGCGACGCTCGCGGCGTGTTGCTCGTCCGCAGTTTGCTCGCCGGGGCATTGCTTGTCGCCGCATGTCGCGCGCCAAGCCCTGACGCGCCGGTCTCCTCCGAGTCCATCGACGACGCCGAGCTCATTCCATCCCAGAGCTGGGTGGATTCACGCCATGTCGGCACGCTGCCGGTCCGGTTCCGGCCGGGCATAGGGGCGCGATGGTTCCGGATCGACATGCAAGAGACCGAGACCGGCCCGCTCGACGTGCACGTCGACCACACCGGACGCTCCGATGCTCTCGCGGTGGAGCTGCGTAAGGCCGACGGCCGCGTGCTCGGACGCGGGTGTATTCGCGACGACCGTGCCGGCGGTTGCAATATCACCGTCGAGAATGCTTCCGGCACGATCTACGTTCGGGTGTTCGCGCCAGACCCGCGCGCGGCCGGCGACGTGATGGGCTTGCAGTTCGGCTTCACGTCGTACGTGCCGGATCCCGATGGCTCGCTGCCCTGCGATCTCCTGCGCGTGGACCCTCGCAATCCGGCATGCGCGTCCGTCATCGCGTGTGATCCCGACCAGCCGGATCTCTCGAACCCGGCGTGTTGCACGTCGCGGTGTTCGCCGGAGCGCGGCTGTCGCGGCGGCGTCTCGCGAGTCGACCAGAGCGGGTCGCTTCGCTGGATCTCGCTCGGCGCACGCGACGGCATCACGCGCGCTCATCGTGCCCGACTGTTCTACTACGACGATACCGTCGCCGAGGACGAGCAGGGAGATAGGTGGCTCGACGTCCGGATCCTTCGCGTCGATGGTCATCGGACGCTGCTCGCCATCGATCATCCCGAGAGTGCGCCTGCAGGACTCGTCGAGAAGTCGGAGATCGGGTTCGTCCGCTTGCCGGCTGGTTGCGAGCAAGACCAAACGCCGCTGCGAGAGTGAGCTACTTCGTAGCGAAGTGGGCGCGGATGCGCTTGCGAACTTCTGACAGCGTCGGAAGCTCGAGCATCTCGAGGACGAGCGCGAAGTCGAAGCCTGGTAGGCACGCGCTGCGTTCGCGTTGCTCGTATCCGCTGTCGGTCAGCACGTGGACCTCGATCCGGTCATCGATCCAGAACCAGACTTCTCCGACGGAGAGCCTCTTCTAGATCTCGAGCTTGTCGATCCCGCCGCTCGTCCACACGACCTCGAGTGCGAGATCGGGTCGCGGCTTCTCGGGCTCGTGAAACAAGTAGCACTCGTCGGGCTCGAGCCCTGCTTCCGCGGGTGCTTGCTCGAGCAGCCAGGCGCCCGCTCCGTCGTAAACGATCCCGAGATGGTCGAGATACTCCTCGAGGACCGCGGCGAAGTAGGTCTTCAGCTTTTCGTGATCGCGCGAGGGGGACATGAGCTCGAGGGTTCCTTCCAGATAGGCAACCCGCGGCAGCGCATCACCTCGGAGCGCAAGGAACGACTCGAACGCCGCCCAGTCGACGCCATACATCGCGACGCGCCGGTCGGCGGTCGGAACGTATTCGCCCGGGGCGACGTGATCGATGGACGCTCTGGTGATCACGACTGCCATGGTAGCACCCGCGTCAGCACATCGAGTGCCATGCTCAACCGCCTGGTATTGCAGCGGTGTGCTGTCCGATGTCCGACGAGATTCGGACCTCGTGGCCGTAGCTCGGTCTACCTCGCCGGTGGGCGCAGCCATTGCTGCCGCGTGATCCCGATGCCGCTGCGGATCCATGCACCGCCGACGATGCCGGTCGTCCGCGGCTCGCTGCGCCGCTCGATCCAGTCGACGCACGGTGCGCGCGCCCGCATGAACTCGTCGCCGACGAGCGCGGCGACGCGCCGCCACACGAGCTCGACCTTCGTTCGCACGATCTGGTCGTCGCGCGCGATCGTGCACAGCTCGTCGGGTGCCGACATGATCATCTCGAACACGCTCGCGCGATCCTCGATCTCGTTCGTCGTCGCGTACTCGTTGACGAAGCCGGCCGGCCGCGTGGCCGCCGCCGTGTCGGTGTAGATGAACCCGAGCGGGTTGCTGAGGCGCCACTCGGGATCGTCGTCGAACTCGGCGCGCATGCGCTCGTGCTCGAACAGGTGGAACAGCTCGTGGTGGACGATGTGCTCGGTCGTGTACCACTGCGACGCCCACTCGTAGTCGCGATCGAGGAACGCATCGAGGCTGATGAGGAGCCGGCGCTCCTCGATGTCGATCGTGCCCGCGACTTTGCGGCCCTTCGGATCGAGATAGATGATGTCCTTGCACAGGGCGACCTTGTCGATGTGCGTCGCCTCGATGACACCGTTCGGATATCGATCGAATGCGGTGACGAGCGACTCGAGGACGGCACCATCGAGCGGGTCGGACTCGCCGACGAGCGGGCAGATCGCGCAGCCGTAGGGCTTGCCGGTGTCGTAGCAGCCGGGCGTCTTGACGGTCTCGACCTCGCCGCGCATCTCGAGCCGGATCGCGGCGCGGCCGAGCGTGGTGCGAAGCGCGACCACGCGCGAGTTGTAGGTCGGACCGGGTGGATCCTCGGGAAGGATCGGCTCGCGCGTCGGCTGCTGCGCCGGCGGCACGCAGGCGACGAACAGGAGCAGCGGCGCGATCACCCGCGAGACCACCGGGCGAGGACGCTTCGCACGGGGCATGCCAGCGCGT
The DNA here is from genome assembly GCA_013368795.1 of Kofleriaceae bacterium. Classification (GTDB taxonomy): domain Bacteria; phylum Myxococcota_A; class Polyangia; order Haliangiales; family Haliangiaceae; genus JABFXX01. The sequence goes on along the minus strand of JABFXX010000144.1, from coordinate 43,042 downwards.
ATCCATCGGTCCTCACGTCAGCGGTGAGGCGCGGGTGTTGCGGCGCGACCACGGTCGTGTCGCAAGACGGATTCAGTTCGGGGCATGAGCCTTGCTCCTACTCGGCGATGCGATGAAGGTCGCGGTACTGCTCAATTCCAAGGCAGGTCAGCTGAACCACAAACTGTGCGAGGAGCGCGCACGCGAAATCGTCGATGCGTGTCGTTCTCATGGGATCGACGCGGATGCGAAGCTGTGCGAGGCCGCACGCTTGACCGAGACCGCACGGAGGATCGCCAGGGACGGCGGTGTCGATGCGGTGATCGCGGCCGGGGGCGATGGCACGGTGAGCGCCGTCGCCGCGGGGCTGGTGGGGAGCGATGTCGTGCTCGGCGTGGTGCCGCTCGGCACGCTGAACCACTTCAGCAAGGATCTGGGAATTCGCGATCTCGATGGTGCGATCGCGGCGATCGCGAGTGGGAACACGGCGCGCGTCGATGTCGGCGAGGTGAACGGACGCGTGTTCATCAACAACTCGTCGATCGGCCTGTATCCCGAGATCGTCGTGCACCGCGAGGACGAGCAGCGCAGGAACAAGCGCAGCAAGTGGTCGGCGATGGCACGCGCGGCGTTCCGCATCCTGCTGAGGTTTCCGCTGCTGCATGTCGCGATCGCGCTGACGGGGAAGGTGTTCTCTGCGCGAACACCGTTCGTGTTCGTCGGCAACAACGAATACGAAACGGGCGTCACAACGCTCGGGAGTCGCAAGCGCATGGATCGAGGCACGCTCGGCGTGTACACGGTTCGCGCGACATCGCGGCTGAAGATGTTCTGGCTCGTGTTGCGCGGGATGTTCTCGCGCGGCAGCCCGCCGGACCTCGAGATGCACGCGGTCGACAAGGCAGACATCGTGACGAACAAGCGGAAGCTGAAGGTCGCTCTCGACGGTGAGGTTGTGCGGATGGCGCCGCCACTGCATTATCGAGCGCGGCCGGGCGCGCTTCGCGTGTTCGCGCCGAGCGCCGCCCTGGGGACGGCAGGAGAGGCCGCATGATCAGACGACGGATCCGGACCGCGAGGGGCACGGGCGCGATCGGCGACGATCCTGCGAAGAAGGCGAACGGCCGCGGCAAGCTCCTCGCCCATATCTCGGACGCGCACTTCGGCGCGCACGACGCGACGATCGCGGCTGCACTCGTCGAGGAGCTGAACGCGTTGGCGCCGACACTCGTCGCGTTCTCCGGGGACTTCACGCAGCGCGGGCGCGTCGCGCAGTTCCAGGCGGCGAAGCTGTGGCTCGAGCAGCTGAAGTCGCCGTGGCTCGCGGTGCCGGGCAACCATGACATCCCGCTGTTCGACGTCGCGACCCGCTTCATGTGGCCGCGCGATCGCTATCAGTTCCACATCGCCGAGGAGCTCGAGCCGTGCTTCCTCGACGACGGCCTCGCGGTTTGTGGTCTCGACACGACGAACACGAAGGCGCTCAAGGGAGGCCGCGTGACGCACGCGCAGGCGGCACGCGCGGCGATCCGGTTTTCGGCACATCCGCACAAGTGGCGGGTGCTCGTCGCGCATCATCCGTTCGTGGTGCCGGTGGGCCACGAGGCCGATCGCGTCGAGGGCGCGGACGCGGCGCTGCCGATCCTCGAGGCCGCCGGCGTCGACGTGATCCTGACGGGACATCTGCACGTCGCGAGCGTCGCCGGACGCAACGAGGCGCACACGATGCTCGCGGTCCAGGCGGGCACGTGCATCTCGACGCGCCTTCGCGGCGAGCCGAACGGCTACAACCACCTGCGCTTTGACGACGACGTGCTGACGGTCGTCCACCGCGTGTGGGACGGCGGGCGGTTCGTCGACGGTGACTCGAAGTCGTATCGCCGTCGCGGCCCGGTCGGCGAGTCTGGTCGTTTCGTCAAGATCGCGGAGCTCGCCGGGGCGACGGCCGCCGCGGTCACACGATCGTAGCTGTCACGGCAGATCGCGCAGGGGCAGGACAACGCGGAACGTGCTGCCGCGCCCCTCGACGGTCTCGAAATCGATGGTGCCGTCGTGAAGCAGCACGATGGCTCTCGTGATGTAGAGCCCGAGCCCGAGTCCGCCGGCGTCGTACGGCGTATCGGCGTGGCCGCGAAAGAATGGTTCGAACAGTTGTGCCTGCTTCGCGCGTGGCACGCCGATGCCGTGGTCGGTCACTGTGATGAACGCGCGACCACCTTGCACTCCAGCGTCGATCTCGATCGGACCGCCGCCGGGCGAGTAGCGAATCGCATTGTCGACCAGGTTCGAGATCGCCTTGTCGATGAGCTCGCGATCGACGGCGGTGACGAGCGGGCCGGACACACGGACCGAGACGCGCGGCACCGCCTCCGGACCGAACCTCGCCACGACAAGCTCGATCAGCTCGGCTAGATCGACACGGTCGACGATGGCGAGCGCGAGTCGGCCGAGCTGAAGCTGCCAGAGGAGCAACAGATCGCTGACGAGTCGATCGATCCGATCGGCACCGCTGACCAGCGCGTCGAGAAGCGGACGTTCTGTCGCGAGACTGTCCGTGCGCAGACTGCGCAGGACATCGGCATAACCTTTCACGATCGTGACCGGCGTCTTTAGCTCGTGGGCGACCGCCCGCACGAACTGCTCCTTGAGCCGGTCGAGCTCGGTCGCCTTCGTCACGTTGATCAGGACGCCGACGGCGCCCGCAATCGCGCCTTTCGCGTCTTGTAGCGGTGCCGCGCTGACACGGAGGTGTTGCACGCGCTCGGTCACCGGATCACGCACCGTGATTTCGACGGCGCTCAGGACCTCGCCGGCGAGTGCGCGCAGCATCGGTACCTCGTCCATCGGCAGCGCCGTGCCGTCGGGGCGCATCGGACGCATCCTCGTGACGAGCTCCATGAGTGTCAGATGGTCGGCAACGTCCATTCTGACCATCCGCATGCCAGCGGCATTCGCGAACGTGAGGTTGGCCGAGCGATCGCAGACGAACACCGCGTCGACCATGTTGTCGAGGATCGAGCGCAGCATCGCCTCCGCCTGCTGGCGCTCTGCGACTTGCCGGCCTCGATCCGCGTAGAGGCGAGCGTTCTCGAGCGAGATGCCGGCCTGCTCGACGAGTGACTCGAGGAGCTCGAGGCGATCCTTCGTGAACACGCCGGGGGCGAGATCATTCTCGAGATAGACGATGCCGATCAGCTCGCCGCGCCGCACGATCGGCAGGCACAGCAGCGAGCGCGGCCGGTGCACGATGATGTACGGATAAGCACTGTACGGACCTGGCAGTGTCGCATCGTGAATCAGCACCATCTGATGCGTGTCGCGCACGTGGTCGATGATCCGGCGAGGCACGTCGCCTTGGATGCCGGCCGCGGATTCGATCTCCCACGTGGTGTCGGCGACCGACACGAACACAGCGCGCCGTGCACCTGCGTGCTCGAGCAACACCTGTAGCAGCGTGGTCACAAGCTTGGGCCGCACGATCTCGCTCGAGATCAGCTGCGCGATCTTGAGTGGCAGGTTGCGATCCGCCTCGTCGACACTCGTGCGCGGCACCGCGCGCAACAGGCGCAGCGGCTTCTGATCGAGCGCGCGCACCTTCGCGAGCGCTCCCCATGCCAGGTAGAGGCTGCGTGCGTTGCCGAGGTACTCGTCGGCGAAGTCGTTTAGCCCGAGGTCGGCGTAGTACGAAGCGGCGTGTTCGTACGCGAGCGCTTCGCCGTGCACGAATCCGTTGTCATGCGCGGCGTGGATCGCTTGCTCGAACAGCCGGAGCGCGTCGCGCGTGCGATCCTCGAGGCGCGCTCGTTCGGCGGCGACGAGCATGGCCATGTACCCGAAGCTCTCCGGGCTCGCATCGCTCCACTCGCGCACCGCTGCCTCGTGCTCCGCGAGCTCGCCCACTGCGCCGGTGCCGGCGAGCGCGAGCGCGGCACAGAAGTGATACTCGACCTCTCGCAGCTGGCCCTTGAGTGCCCACATATGCGGACGACAGCGCGCGGCTTCGTCGACGGCCGTCGCATAGTCGCGATGGATGCACGCCGCCTGCAGTTTGCGCACGTGATACCAGCCCGCGATCATCGGCAACGTCGCGTCCTCGCTCGCTCGCAATTTCGGTTCGTCGAAATCCTCGCACGCGAAGCTCGCCGTGCTCGCAGTCTCGCCGCGCAGGTTCGCGATGAACCCGAGCTGCGTGGGCATCCAGGCGCTGGGAAGCGGGACCGCGGTCTCGGCAAGCAGCGCGCGGATCTCGCGCCGCACCTCGTCGAGCGGATCGCCGCGCGCGATCCGCATCCCTACGATCTCGCTGCTCGCGAAGCCGGCGTACACGAGATCGCCGGCCTCGAGGGCAGTGTCGTGGGCGGCGCGCTGGAGCTCGAGCGCAGCCCCGAGGCCTGACAGGCGAGGCGCCGTGAACGCCAGCATCATCAAAGTCTTGCCGGCGTGCGCGAGGAAGCCGTGGTGCTCGAGCAGTTGCCGCGCGAGCCCCGCGAAGCGACGAGCCTCCTCGCGCACTCGATACGTCGATGCGAGCGCGTGCGCGTAGGCGGCAAATCCATGCGCCGACGCGCCGGTGACGCCGTGCCGGATCGACAGAATGACGACGTGCGACGAGACAAGACAGTGAAGTGCCGGATCGCGGAGGTACGCTGCCGGCGACACGGCACACAAGATCTCGAGTGCGTCGGCGAGATCCGGGTCGGTGAGGAGCGGTAGGTCGACGAGCGCTTCGATCGGGCGGGCGCCCAGCTCGGCCACCACGTCCCGTCGAGCCGCTGCGAGCTCGTCGAGCGATGGATGTGGGTTCAGCTGGATCCCGAGCTGCGCGAGCGTGTGGAACGCGATGTCCAGCGCCGGTGCTACTTCGTTGCGCGACAGATGGTCGTCGATGAGCAGGCGCTCGACGGCCCGGCGAGCACGGGCGCTGTGGACGTGGGCGAGCAACAGCTCGACCGCTCGGGCGACCTCCGCGAAGTGCGATTGCGCCAGCTCGCTCCGCGCGAGCTCGAGGTGAAGTGCGAATGCGAGCTCGTGGTGATCCTCCCACGCAGCCGCGTCGAGCAGGCGGATGCCGGTCGCGAGATACGTCGTGGCCGTGGCAAACGCGCTCGACGCGGCCGCTGCACGCCCCGCGCGCAGCTCGAGCTCCGCCACCCGCGTGCGCTCGCAACGGTCTTGCACCACCTCGATGCCGCGATTGATCTGCCCGGCAACCTCGAACACACGGTGCCCGAGCTCGTCGGCGGGCAATCGATCGCGGAGTCGTAGCCCGATGAGGGCGTGGAGCGCGGCGCGACGCTCCGGCGGCACGCTCGTGTAGATCGCCTCGCGGATGCGAGCGTGAACGAAGCGATAGCCGGTGCCGACCGAGGAGACGAGCCCGGCGTCGAGCAGTTCGTCGAGGCTGGGCCCGGGCGGCGCATCCGTGAACAGGGCCAGCGTGTCGGCGTCGAACTGCATGCCGAGGTATGCAACGAGCTCGAGCACCTCGCGCGCCGGTGGAGACAGCGTGTGGATCCGCGCGAGCGTGCGGTCGACGATGTCGTCCCGAAGACTCGACACGCCTGCGAGGTCCCACTGCCAGGCGCCGTGCTGCTCGTCGAACCAGAGCCGACGGTCGCGATGTAGCTCGCCGAGCAGCTGCATGATCGACAGCGGATTGCCGCCGGTTCGCTGCCAGACGAGCCGCGCGAGCTCTGCATTCGGATCCCGGCCGAATGTGTCTGCACACAGCTCGGCGACGTCGGCGTGCGCGAGTGGTGACAGCACGAGGTGCTCGAAGAGCTGTGCCCGCTTGCCCAGCTCGCGCACGAACGAGCGCACCGGATGATCGCTCGTGACCGAGTCGTCGTCGCGGTAGGCCGCGATCACGAGCATGCACGTGCCATCCGCGTGCGTCACCAGGTGGTCGACGAGCTCGAGGCTCGCGGCATCGGCGCGCTGCAGGTCGTCGAGGAACAGCACGACCGCGTGCCCCTTCGCCGACAGGCCACCGATGAACCGCCTGATCACCAGGAAGAATCGGTCGCGTGCCTCGGCGAGCGGGATTTCAGGAACCGGCGGCTGCTTGCCAAGGAGCGTCTCGAGCGACGGGACCAGATCGACGACGAGCTGCGCGATCGGCCCGAGCGCTTCGGCGAGTCGATCCCGCGACGCGGCGCGCCGGTCCGCTCGTTCGCACTGCAGGTTCGACACGACTTCCTCGAGCGCGTGCGCGATCGCCGAGTACGGGGCTGGCGCATCGTTGTCGGCGAACGAGCCCGCTCCGAACCTGCCGCCCATGCGCACGACGACATCCTCGACCGATCGGGCGAGCGATGCCTTGCCGAGCCCCGGCGCACCGGACACGAGCACGATGCCGCACGAGCCGCGGGTCGCGACCGTTCGCAGCATGCGCCCGAGCCGCTCGGTGTCGCGGCGACGGCCGTACAGCTTCTTCGGGATCTGCAGCTTGCCTGAAACGTCGTTGCGGCCGAGCTCGAACGTCGGGATCGCGGAGGTGGCGCGCCAATCGTCGAGGCAGCGACGCAGATCACGTGCGAGGCCGGCGGCGGTCTGATAGCGCTCCTCGGGCAGCTTCGCGAGCAGCTTCATCACCAGATCCGAGACCAGCGTGGGCACCCGCGGCGTGATCAGCGACGGCGGCATCGGCAGGCGGGAGACGTGGCAATACACCCAACCCGCGGCGTCGTCCGCGTCGAACGGGCGCACACCCATCAGCATCTCGTAGAGGATCACGCCCAGCGAGTAGAGGTCCGAGCGCGCATCGACCGGGCGATCGAGATGTCCCGTCTGTTCGGGTGACACGTACGGGAGCGAGCCTTCGATGTGACCCACGAGCGCCCAGTGCTCGCCGTGCAACGCAGTGGCATTGCCGAACCCCGCGAGCTTTGCTTCCCGGGTCTGCCGATCGAAGAGGATGTGCTGTGGATCGATGTGGCAATGAACGATGCCGCGGCGATGAATGCTGACCAGGCTTGCGGCGACCGCACTCGCAATCTCGAGCGCGAGCTCCACGTCCATTGGTGCGGCGAGCAGGTCCGCGAGCGGCGTTCCACTGAAATCGTCGAACACCAAGACGGGCGCGTGCGCGAACGTACTCAGCTCGACGGGGTGAAGCGCGGTTGCCGGATCGAGCATGCGCGCGATCTCGAGCTCGTGCTGCAATCGTTCCCCCGAGCGCGAGACGTCTGCGTGCGGGATTTCGAGCAGTACGATCTGACCATCGGACAGGCGACGAGCTCGGCTGAGCGACACCTCCTCGCCGTACTGAAGGAGCTGCACGAGCTCGAAGCGCTCTGCGGCGACGCCCACTACCATAGGGATGGCTACCTCCCGCAGTTCGTTCGGAAAACAAAAACGAAACTCCTCGCACGTCGCACGGTGCACTGCTTGCATCGTTTGGCTGTGTGAGCCGACGAATCGAGGAGCGCATTTCGTGCGGGCGGTAGTCCTGCGAGGCCTTCGGCAGGTCGTGGTCGCGAACGTCCCCGATCCCCGCATCGAAGCACCGACCGATGTGATCATCCGTGTCACGTCGGCCGCGATCTGCGGCAGCGACTTGCACATGTACAACGCACGAACAGCGCCTGCCGAGGGCATGGTGCTCGGGCACGAGCCGCTGGGTGTCGTCGAGGAGACGGGTTCCGCAGTGACCGCCGTCCGCAAAGGTGACCGCGTGCTCGTGCCGTTCAACATCTCGTGCGGCGTGTGCTTCAACTGCGCCCGCGGCTTTACCTCGGCATGCCTCGCGATCGATCCGAAGTCAGTCGGCGGCGCATACGGATATGTCGGGCTCGGCACCTATCGAGGCGCGCAGGCCGAGTACCTGCGCGTTCCGTTCGGCGACCGCAACTGTCTCGTGATGCCGGGAACGCCGCACGATGCCTGGGAAGATGATTTCGTGCTGCTCGCGGACGTGTTCCCGACGGGCTGGTACGCGAACGAGCTCGCCGGCGTCACCGCCGGTAGCACCGTGGCGGTGTTCGGCGCTGGACCGGTAGGTCTGCTCGCGGCGTACTGCGCGGTGCTGCGGAGCGCGAGCGAGATCTACGTCGTCGACTGGATCGAGGAGCGGCTGGCGAAGGCGCTGGAGATCGGTTGCACACCGATCGACTTCCGGGCCGGCGATCCGGTCGAGCAGATCTACGAGGCGCGCCGCGCCGGTCGCAGGCTTCACCCCGGCGAGGAAAAGATGCCCGGCGTCATGTGTGGGATCGAAGCGGTCGGCTATCAGGCGATCGATTGGTCCGATCCCAACGCCGAGAATCCTGCGCGCGTGATCGAAGACCTGATCCGTCTGGTCAATCCGACCGGCCGTATCGGCGCGGTCGGACTCTACGTCTCGAACGATCCAGGAGGCATCAACCCACACGCAAAGCGAGGCGAGTTCTCGCTGTCGTTCGGCAAGCTATGGGAGAAGAGCTTGTCTCTCGGGATGGGACAAACGCCGGTGATCCGGTTCGCGCCTCAGCTGCGCGATATGATCGTCGCGCGCCGCGCCAAGCCGAGCTTTCTGGTCAGTCACCGCCTGCCGCTCGAAGCTGCGCCCGAGGCCTATGCGATGTTCGAGCAGCGGATTGACGGCTGCACGAAGGTCATCCTCAAGCCGGAGCTAAAACAGGGAGGCTCGTCGTGAGCACGGTGCTTGTCATCGAGGACGACATCTCGCTGCGGGCTCTTGTCTCGCTTGTTCTGGAAATGCACGGGTACCGCGTGCAGACCGCGGAGAACGGGTTAGATGGCCTCGACCACATCGCGGCAACGATGCCCGACCTGATCTTGCTCGACATGCGTATGCCGGTGATGTCGGGCGCCGAGTTCGCCGCCGAATACCAGGCGCGTTACCGCGACACCACACGCGCACCCATCATCGTCGTCACCGCGGCGGAGCACGCCGCCCGAAAAGCGCAGGAGGTCGGCGCGAACGGCTTTTTGGCGAAGCCATTCTCGAACACCGAGCTGGTCCGCGCCGTCGAGAAGCACGTCGGCGCGACGGTGGCGGCGGTCACACCCTCGTAGCGGTGGGTGTTGCGCGCGGTTTGGTTGCAGGAAAGTCGCACGCGTCGCGGCTTAACGATTCGTCATACACGAGCGGTGGCATCGCCCCCGGGTGTGCGCCTACGATCGACGGATGATGAGGCTGTTCTCGCTCATGATCTTGTTCGTGATGCTCGCGTCGCTGTCGGCGTGCATCGTTCGCACGCGCCCGGCTCGCAGCAGCGCCCGCGTTCGCTCGTGTCCGCCGGCGCATCACTGGGATGGCTACGCCTGCGTCCATAACGGCCGCGGCCGCCACCGCGGCCATCGCTAGACGTTCTCGAAGCTCGACTAGAGTAGCGGGATACTGGTCGACCGCCGGACACCTTCCCTCGGGGGCGTGGGAATCGGCACGAATTCGCGGGTGTATCCGACAGTTTGCATGGCTTGTCCGGTTGCCGTTCGCTGGCTGGACTTGCCGCCAGCGCTCGGACTGGGCGCCGGTCGGATCGAGCGAATCCTGCGAGTTGGCCGCTCGGTACGCGTGGCCCATCGGTTGCTGTTAACGCAAATCACGGATGCGGCGGCTGTCCTGTGCCCTTCTCGAAGTGCCGTAGCCGCGATCCCCAGGTTTGCAAGGCTCTGCATCGCCGTCGGCCCAGCGTTCGTCAAACGAAACCGGCGGCGGTGCAGTGGCCGAGCATGTATCCCCGTCCAGCCTCGCGGCGGGCGACGGATTGTCAGGCTCTGCATCGCCGTCGGCGAGCGTTCGTCAATCGAACCGGCGGCGATGCAGGGACCGAAGTGTCGCTGGGCGCCGCCCGCGTCGCGTGGCCCACGACACCGCGAGAAGCGCCCACGCACGCATCGCAGGCCAGGCGTGGTGCTATAGGCGGCAGCGGTCGACCAGTTGCTTGTAGTGAGCGTCGACCTCCGGTGCATTGGCGCGGCTGATCCTGAACATCACCTCGTTGTAGTCGAGCCACTCCTTGATGTTCTCGCTACAGAAGCCCGCCTCGCGGATCGCGTTGTCCATCGCAGAGAGCGCGAACGCGGCCGCGCCCGGTAAGCGAACCACCAGCGTCGCGCTGTCGGCGAGCCTGCGCCAGTCCTCGTAGGTCCGCGCGCGCGGCCAGCTGCGGTACAGCCAGATCATCGTCGACACGTCGGTGTCGATGCCGACGTCATGCCAGTACGCATCGCACTCGTGCGTGCCGTTCGCCGTCCAGCACTCGAGCTTGTGCACCAGCTTCTCGCACGTCGGATCGGCGATCTTGCCCTTCGAGGTCGCGAGCTGCTTCACCGCGTCGATCATCACGTTGCTGGGGTTGCCGGCGAGCGCGATCTGTCGGGTCATCCGCGTGCAGCGAGTCGCCATCGTCGCCTGGTCGTCGGTGTCCATGGCGAGGCGGTTGATCGTCGCGGCATCCCTCACCGTTCCGACCTCGACGTAGTTCGCGGCGAGCCGATCGAGCACCTCGACGTCGCGAATGTGGTGGCGGTTGATCCAGTGCTCTGCCTTCTCTGCATCGCCCTGGTCCGCGAGAATGTTCGAGAGGTCGATCTTCACGGCATCGGTCATGCCGCGCGTGGTCGAGCCGACGAGCGGAACGAGATGCGTGCACGCGGCGTCGACGTCGCCCTTGATCGCGTTGCACCAGCCGCGCAGGTACGACAGCACGTCCTTGTTACCGCCGTAGCGGTTCTGCGCGCCCAGGCCGCACAGATCGATCCAGCCGACACCAGGCTGTGCGAGTGCCTGTGCGATCGCGAAGCGCGGCTCGAGGCTCGGATGGCTCGTCGGAGACAGCGGCCAGCGCAGCTCGTCGTGGAAGTCCGGCAGGTACGCCGACGGGTCGAACGGCGGACGCGGGAGGAGCGCGACCTGCGATCGCAGCGGCGCCACCGGCGGATCGTCGGTGGTCGTCTCGGCGGCGATTGCACGCGGATCCCGAGGAGGCGGCGACGAGGCGCACGAGGTGGCAACGCTCGCCGCGAAACCGAGAACGAACACCCGCCGCACGGCAGTCAGTCTAATCGAGTCGCGTCACGATGTTGTCATCGGATTGTCGACGACAACCTGACACTGCAGCGTCGAACTGACGCGGAGCGACGTAGTCGTGCCTTACCGGCACTGCGCCTCGAGGCGCTCGAGCTGCGGCGCGAGTGTCGGCGTGCGTGCGACCTCGGAGCGGAGCATGCGCTCTGACCTCCGCAGCCACTCCTTCTCGTTGTCGCTGCACACGTCGTCGGTCGCGATCTCGTTCTCGAACGCGGCGAGCGCGAGCGCGGCCGCACCGTCGCTCGGGATGGCGTACTTCGCGCGGTTCGCGATCGCGCGCCAGTCCTCGAAGCTGCGCGCAGACGGCCACAGATCGTAGGCCTCGCGCAGCCTCTCGAGCTTGTCGTCGGTCGCGTTGTGGAGCGCGAGGAATGCGGTGCAGCTGTGCCCCGTCCAGCACGCGAGCGTGTAGTGGAGGCGCGTGCACGTGCTGTCGCCGAAGATCGAGGCCTTGTCGATCGGACCGGCGAGCGCGGCGAGCTCCTCGAGCCGGCTGCCGTCCGGGTCGCCGCCGAGCGCGATCTCGCGACCGAGCCGCGTGCAGCGAGTCGCGAGCGTCGCGTGGTCATCGCTGGCGCGCGCGATGCGGCTGATCGCGAGCGCGTCGTCATTCGTCCCGACCTCGACGTAGGCCGCCGAGAGCCGATCGAGGAGCTCGACGCTGTGGATGTGGTGGCGGTTGAGCCAGTGCTCGGCGTCGTCGGCGCGACCGTGGTCGGCGAGGATGTTCGCGAGGTCGACCTTCACCGCGGTGGCGATCGCCGGTGTCGCCGAGCCGAGGAGCGGCGCGAGGTGCTCGCACGCGGCATCGCCATCGCCGGCGAGCGCGCTGCACCAGCCGCGCAGATAGGCTGCGAGATCGAGATCGATGCCGTGGCGGTTCTGCGCGCCGAGGCTGCACAGCTTCGCGAGGCCGACGCCCGGCTGGGCAAGCGCAGCTGCGATCGCGAACCTCGGCGCGAGGCTCGGGTGCTCGATCGCGGACAGCGGCCAGCGCACGAGGTCGTGGACGTCCGGCGTGTAGATCGAGAAGTCGATCGCCGGACGCGTCACGACCGGGCCCTTCGGAGGAGGAGGTGGTGGCGGTGGTGGCACCGTCCAGCCGACGATCGGACGACTCGAGGCCGGAGGCCCGCTCGGCCCCGGCGATACTGCGTACGCGGCGCCTGGATTCCTCGACGGTGGCGGCTTCGTCGCACACGCGGCGACGGCAAGCGAGACGACGGCCAGGCGCATGTAGCGCTGACACCTCGTCGGACGCAAAGTTGCTATGCGGTCGCCGCTGCCCGGGCCTCGGCCGTGTCGGGCACCTTCTCGTTGCGCTTCTGCAGGATCGGGATGAGGAACATCGCGACCGCACCGAACACGTTGTGCTCGGGCTCGAGCATCTTGCCGATGCCCTGCGCGGTGATCAGCGCGACGAACACGAGCATCATGTCGGTGACGGGGCGGACCTTGTGCTTGCGGCCGATCGCGAACATCTCGCCGATCAGCTCGCCGTACTCGAGCTTCGCGGTGTCCTTCGCGCGGAACTTCTTCGCGAACGCCTCGACCTCGACGCGCAGCGCGGCCCAGTCGATCTCGCCGATGTACGTGTGGAAGCGCTTGAGGTGCGTGACGATGTCGTCGGCCGTGCCCATCGCGATGCACTTCGTCATGTCGATGAACTGGATGAGCACGTCCTCGTGCAGGAGGCTCGCGAGGCCGACGTCGTAGATGACGATCGTGTCGCCGTCCTGGACGACCATGTTGCCGGGATGGAGGTCGGCGTGGACGAAGCCATCCTCGAAGCACATCTTGAAGAACGTCGTGCGGACGGCCTCGGCGAGCTTGGGATAGTGACCGGGCGGGAGCGCGTCGACCTTCGTGCCGCGGATGAACTCCATCGTCAGGACGCGGGCCGAGCAGAGGGCGGGGTAGACGGTCGGGAACCGGACGCGCGCGTTGCCCTTGAAGTTGGCGTGGAAGCGGACGTAGTTCGCGGCCTCGATCCCGAGGTCGGTCTGGTCGTGGATCGCCTCGATGAAGTGGCGCGTGTGGCCGACCGGATCGGAGCGACGCCAGCCGGGATGGAGCGCGATCACGCGCGCGAACGCGATCAGGATGACCTGGTCGCGCTCGACCTGGCGGCGGACGCCGGGCCGGAGGACCTTGACCGCGACCTCGTGGCCGCCATCGCGGAGGCGCGCGCGGTGGACCTGGGCGACCGAGGCGGCGGCGACCGGTTTCTCGTCGAGCTCGCTGAACAGCTCGTCGAGCGGCTTGCCGAAGTCGGCCTCGATGACCGCCTTGACCTTGCGGAACGGAAACGGCGGGATGCGGTCCTGGAGCGAGCGGAGCTGGTCGATGACCTCGGGCGCGAACAGGTCCGGCCGCGTCGACATCACCTGGCCGAGCTTGATGAACGTCGCGCCGAGCGTCGACATCGCGTGCTTGAGCATCCAGCCGCGCAGCGTCCCGACGGCGGGGCCGCGTCGCGGTCCCCACACGAACAGCGCGAGCCCGAGCCGCGCGATCAGGTACGCGACGCCGCCCACGATCACCACGACGAGCAGGAACAGGAAGTGGAGGAAGTTTCCTGGCCAGCGCAGCACCGCGGAGCATCCTACCGGGCCGGGGCGCACGTGTGTCAGTACCGCGCGGGGTAGCCGGGGGAATTTCGCAACGTTGTGCCGCAAATGCGGCCGCGTGCCAAAGGCGCGGATCTTGGAGCGAGGCGGATCCTATGAACACCTTCAAGGCTGACATCGAGGAGATCCGCAGGCGCGCCCGCGAGAAGATGGAGGACGGTGCGGTCACGGCGAGCTACGGCGCCGACCGCGAAAAGGTCATCGAGGTCCTCAACGAGGTGCTGGCGACGGAGATCGTCTGCACGCTTCGCTACAAGAACCACTACTACATGGCCCAGGGCATCCACGCCCAGGCCGTGGCCGCCGAGTTCCTCGAGCACGCCAATCAGGAACAAGGTCACGCTGACATGGTCGCGAAGCGGATCACCGAGCTGAACGGTCGTCCGAACTACAACCCGGACGGGCTCGCGACGCGCAGCCACGCACAGTACGAGGAGGCGGACACGCTCGAGGAGATGATCCGTGAGGACCTCATCGCGGAGCGCATCGCCATCTCGACCTATTCTGAGATCGTCCGGTGGCTCGGTAACGACGACGTGACAACCCGCCGCATGATCGAGGAGATCCTCGCCGTTGAAGAGGAGCACGCCGACGACCTCGCGAACATCCTCGGTCACCTCGGTCGGGCGCACGCCAGCACCGGTCACTGAGCGCGTGATATGAGGGTGCGGCGTGACAAAAGGTGACGAGGTACCGTCCGACCAGGACATCATCCACGCCCTCGCGGATGATCTGCCCGTCGGCATCTGGGTCGCGCGCGCGCCGAACGGCGAGGAGATCTACACGAACCACACGTTCGCGGAGATCATGGGCCAAGGGCAGCGAGACGACGTCCACGTCGGCGCCTACAGCGAGCCCTATGGAATCCTGACGCGCGACGGTCGACCTTATCCGGAAGACCGGCTGCCGTTCGTGCGTGCGCTCGTCGAGAAGCGCGTCGTCGTCAACGACGACATCATGATCCGCCGGCCGGACAGGACGACCGTTCACGTCCGCGCGTTCGGACGGCCGGTGATGAACAAGGCGGGAGTGATCACGCACGTCGTGATCGCGTTCTTCGACATCACGAAGCAGATCGAGGCCGAGCAGGCGAGCGCGGAGGCGGACGCGCGACTGCGGCGCGCCCAGCGGCTCGAGGCGGTCGGCACGCTGGCCGGCGGCATCGCGCACGACTTCAACAACCTGATCTTTGGCATCAAACTGCTCGCGGCCGAGCTCGCCGCGACCGAGGCCGACGAGCAGAAGCTCGCGTCGCTGAAGATGATCGACGATGTCACCGAGCGGTCGGCGGTACTGACGCGATCGCTGCTCGGGTTCGCACGGCGCGGCAAGCACCGCGCGATGCCGGTCGCGCTCAACGAGGTCATCGGTGCGATGCGCGAGCTTCTGACGCGCACGCTGACCGGCGTCGAGATCGAGTTCGACCTCGCGGCAACCGAGCGGGGGACGGTCGTCGGCGACGCGTCGCAGCTCGAACAGGTCGTGATGAACCTCGTCGTCAACGCGCGCGACGCGGTGAAGGACAAGGGCGGCCGCGTTTGCGTGCGCACCCGAACGCGGGGCTCGCAGGTGATTCTCGAGGTGTCCGACGATGGCCCCGGCATCCCGCCGGAGATCCGCGATCGCGTGTTCGAGCCGTACTTCACGACGAAGACGCACGGCGCGAACCGCGGCACCGGTCTTGGCCTCGCGACCGTGTTCGGTATCGTCGAGAGCCACGGCGGCACGATCGAGATCGACACGGGCCTCGACGGCGAGGGCGCGACGCTGCGCGCGAGCTTCCCGGCCGCCACGCAGCCAGCCGATGCGCCGAACCCCGGCTCAGGCGTGACCATCGAGCCGGGGACGGGCACGATCCTCGTCGTCGATGACGATCCGATCGTCCGCGCCGCGGTCGCCAAGACGCTGCGCGGCCTCGGCTACCTGACGCACGAAGCGGGCAGCGGCATGGAGGCGGTCGGGCTGTTCCGCGTGCACCGCGCGATGATCCGCGCCGTCGTCCTCGACATGATCATGCCGGGCATGAACGGCGCCGCCACGTTCGCCGCGATGCGCGAGATCGATCCGAACGTGATCGTGCTCCTGATGTCGGGCTACGCCGTGAACGAGGACGTCCAGGCGCTGCTCGACGCCGGCGCGCGCGGCTTCATCCCGAAGCCGTACTCGCCCGATACGCTGTCGCGCGCGCTCGCAGGCGCGATCACCACCGGCGAATCGCGGTCCTAGCGACGCGAGCGCTTGCGCCGGCGCGCGGACGACTTCGCCTGCTTCGAGAGCGCCGACTTCGAGGCGGCGCGATGCGGCTCGCGCTTCAGCGCGCGCTCCGTCGCCTTCGACCGCGTGCGCGACGGCCGCTTGTGCTGGCGGCCCTTGGCGAGGGCGCGGACGTCCTGATCGTGTCCCTTACCGCGGCGCGGCGGTAGCTGAACGCCGGAACGCCGAGCCTTCGAGAGGCCGATCGCGATCGCCTGCTTCGTCGAGCGCGCGCCGTGCTTGCCGCGGCGAATGTGCTCGATCTCCTCGCGAACGAACTCGCCGGCCGCGGTCGTCGGTTTCTTGCCGCGCCGGAGGTCTGCCTTCGCACGCTTGACCGTCTGCTTTTCAGGCATGTCTCCAGCGTGGCGCCGCATCGCGACGCGGCAAGAGTGCGCGCATGACACGGTGCCTGACGCCGACCGTCGGACGACGTGTCCGGCGTTCGGCGGACGCGGACATCGCCCGTGCCGTGGCCCTTCATGATCTCGCGCAGTTCAGCGCGCGCTGCGCTGGCCTCGCGGTTGCGATGGGCCGCGGCCATCATGCAGATCCACGACGCCTCTCAGCATCCTGTTCTCGCGTTCTTCACCTGGATTGGCTCGACGCTGATCATGACCGCCACGTTCTGGCTCCTGTTCGGAGCGTGCGTCGACATGGAGCCGCCGCCGTTCGAACCGCCGGCGCGCGTGGTCGCCTCGTGGGATCCGCTCCAGTGCGGCGAGGACGATCATCGCGTCGTCGTGGAGCTCGAGGACGACGACGGCGGGGAGGTCTCCGGCTCGGTGCCGTGTCGGCTCGGTGGGCTGACGCTCGACGTCCGGCACTGGGGCGTCTATCGCGGCCGGATCTACGCGTGGTCGCTCGGCCCGGAGATCCGATCGGTGACGAGCGTGCGGCTCGACATCGATTCGCCGATCCTGTGGTGGACCGTCGATACGCCGCGGTGACGCTAGCTGGTCGGCTCGGCGCGGGGATCGAGGCCGCGTGCGGTCAGCTCGCGCACGAGTGCGGGCTCGACCTGATAGCGCTCGAGCAGCGCGCGCAGCGTCTCGCGTGCGCGGCGATCGAAACGGTTCACGCGCCTGGCGAGGATCAGCTCGTTCTTCGCGGAGTGCTCCCAGCCGACGAGCTCGGTGACGGTGACCTTGTAGCCGTGTGCTTCGAGCACGAGGCCGCGGATCACGTTCGTGAGGTGCGAGCCGAACTCGCGGCGATGGAGCGGATGCGCGAACAGTGCGGCGTTGACCGGATCGCTTGGCTTGGACGACTCGAGCTGGCGCGCGACCTCGGCCTGGCAGCACGGCACGACGGCGACGTGATCGGCGTTGTTCGCGATCGCGAGGACGAGCGCGTCGTCGGTCGCGGTGTCGCACGCGTGCAGCGCGGTGACGACGTTCGGCCGCTTCGCGCCGTCGACGCCGATGAACGTGCCGATCGCACCGGTCGCGACCTCGAACCGATCCTGGCCGAAGCGCGCGGCGCGGGCGGCGGCCTGTTGCGAGAGCTCGGGCCGCGCCTCGATCGCAGTCAGCTTGCCGCGGCCGGCGGGGCCGAGCACGAGCGAGTAGAGCAGGGCACCGAGGTAGCTCTTGCCGGCGCCGCAGTCGACGATCGACGGCTCGGGATTGCGCGCGAGCGCGTCGTCCAGCGCGGGCCGGAGCAGGCCGACGAGGTGGCGAATCTGCTTGAGCTTGCGACGCGCGTCGGCGTTGAGCTGACCTTCGCGCGTGAGCAGGTGCAGGTCCTGGAGCAGCTCGATCGACATTCCCTGCGGAACATCCGGATCGGTGCGCGGATCGGGTTTGGCCTTCGCCACGGCGCGACCCTAGCCCGAAAACGACGACGCGCCGAGGGACGTGGAGCGTCTCTCGGCGCGGAGGTCGAGTTGCCATCGCGGCGGCCCGATCGACCGGGTCGAGTTGCCGTCGCGAGTGGCCCGTTCGACCCGAAGCTACGCGGCAGCGCGGACCGGCGCGGGGACCGTTGCGAGGCCCGGCGTCTGCGCCTGGGCGCGCTCGGGCTTGACGAGCGCCGCGAGGCCACCGACGACACCGGCGGCGCCGGTGACGAGGAGCAGCGTCAGGCCAACGCCCCCATCGCCCTCGGCCGCGCTCTTCAGGATCGCGGCGATGCCGAGACCGACGAGGCCGAGCAGCAGCGAGAACGCGCCCGCGCCGCGACCGAAACGCTTGCGCGCGACGCCGAGGCCGCCGATCAGGGCGAGCAGTACGGCAGGCGCGAAGATCGCCATGACGATGCCTTTCATCGCGCCGATGTCCTTCTTCGCACCCGCGCTGGTCTCGACATCGATCGCGCGCCGCGCGCCCGCCTGGTCGACGGCGACCTCGACCTCGTCGAGCCCCTTGATGACCTGGAATGCACTCACCGAGGCTGTCGCGCCGTGGCGCTCGACCGAGACGAGCGGGAGAAAGAACGAAAGGATGCCGAGGATACCGCCGACGAGAACGATGAACTTGCTTGCCTTCATGACCTGAGTGCCTCCGTTGGAACGGGGCGGTCCTTGTGCAGCCGCGAGGCCAGCTCGTCGGCGATGGCAAGTCGCGCACTTGCCTCGCACCCGTCGGCGCTGTCGGGTTCGGCCGGACCCGATCGAGCTAGCCGCGTGGGTCCGACGCGACCTGCGCCGCGAACCTCGCCTCGGCGGCGGTGTTGGTATCCGTACCGGCACGCAGGTCGTCCTCGTCGTCGTCGCCGCCGTGGCGCGGGACCATGTCCTCGTCGCGCTCCGACGGTCCGCCCGAGCCGCGCCCGGGGATCGCCATGTAGTGCTGGCCGTCGGCGGTCGTCAGCGTGACCGCGCCGTCCTCGTCGACGTCGAGGTTCGTCACCGCGATGGTCTGCTTCATCGTGTCCGACAGCCACGAGAGCGTGCCGAGATCGCGGTCGGTGGCGACGCGGTCGCGCAGCACGACGTCGACGACGTCACCCTCGGCATTCGTCGATGCGACGATGGAGTAGGGCTCGTCGCCGCGGACGATCGCGAACGTGAATGTCTGATGGTGCGCGCGAACTGCGTCGATCTCGTCGGCGTCTGCGAGCAGATCGGCAAGCCGGACCTGCGCCGAGCGCGGCGACGTGGTCACGACCGTGTCGTCGGGCGAGCCGAGCGACGCAGCAACCAGCGGCAGGATGGCGAGCATCATGAGCGCAGGTATTGCGACCTCCAGGCCAGGCCGAGAGCGCAGGCGATGCGGCCAGTTGGCCTCGGCCGTGGACCTACGCCCACACCCGCGTTCGCCGGGCGGACACGCGATAAACGCTCAGCGCGCGACGGCGCGGAGCGCGGCCTGACGGCCACGGAACGCGCGCGTCTTCACGGCGGCGACAGAGATGCCGAGCTCGCGCGCGATCTCGGTCTCGGTGCGGCCCTCGCCGTAGCGCTTCCAGAACACGGCGGGATACTTCGCGCCGAGCTCGGCGACGGCCTGACGGACATCATCGAGCTCGCTGCGAGCCATCACCTCGGCGCGCGTGTCGGTCGCTGCAGGCTGACGCTCCAGCCACGGCGTTCCATCCTCGTCGGTCGCCGTGCTCGCGGAAACCTCGCGAGACAGCCGGCGCTGGCGGCGCAGGAACATCAGCGCCGCGGTCGCGGTCACTCGGTAAAGCCAGGTCGAAAAGCGGGACTCGCCACGGAACGAGTCGCGATAGCGATGGGCCAAGAGCATCGCGTCCTGCGCGACGTCATCCGCATCTTGTTCGTTGCGCACGTACTTCATCGCGACCGACTTCACGTACGCGCGGGTCTGTTCCAGGTCGAGGTCTTGCGCTGTCTGCATCGGTCACCCTCCTCGCCATGATCCGATACGCAACTGCGACGCCATGTTTGTCCAGCCACCCGGACAAGTGATTGCAGCTAGTTAGGCGTCCATTTGTCCAGACGTCCGTCCAAGCCACTGGACAGCGTCTAGACGGCTGGACAGACTATGGAGGTGACTCAGACGGGTGGACCCATAGCGGCCGACGTCACCGTACAGGGGCCGAGCGCCGCCGGCGCGATCCGTCACGTGCTCGTGGCCGATGCGAGCGCCGAAGGCGTCGCGCGCGCCCGCGAGGCACTCGCAGGTCTCGATGTCGACGCGGTCGCGACACCGCCGGCCGCGTTCGAACGGCTCACCGGTGCCGCGTTCGATCTCCTGCTGCTCGATCCTGCGCTCGGCGAGGACGACGACGGCGCGCTCGCGCTCGTCCATCGCGCTCGCACGGTCGCGCCCGATACGGTCGTCGTGATCTGGAGCGTCAAGCCGACCGTCGAGTTCACGGTCCGCGCGATGCGCTCCGGTGCGCTCGACGTTCTCCACAAGGAGGCGGCGATCCCCGAGATTCGCTCGGTCGTCGATCGCGCGATCCAGCACGGCGCGCTCGCCAGAGAAGTCCGCCGCCTTCGCGGCGAGGTCGAGCGCGCACGCGGCCTCGGCGAGGTGATCGGCGAGTCGGCGCTGATGCGCCAGCTGCTGCAGATGATCGAGCGCGTCGCCGCATCCGATGCGACGGTGCTGATCGTCGGGGAGAGTGGCACCGGCAAGGAGCTGCTCGCGCGCACGATCCATCGCATCGGGCCGCGCGCCGAGGGGCCGTTCGTCGCGTTCGACTGCAGCGCGCTCGCACCGAGCTTGCTCGAGGCGGAGCTGTTCGGCCACGAGAAGGGCGCGTTCACCGGCGCGATGCGCGCGCGGCGCGGGCTGTTCCGCGAGGCGAGTGGCGGCACGATCTTCCTCGACGAGATCGGCGACATCGACGCGAGCGTGCAGAACAAGCTGCTGCGCGTGCTGCAGGAGCGCGAGATCAAGCCGGTCGGCGGTGATCGACCGGTGCAGATCGACGTGCGCGTCGTCGCCGCGACGAACAAGGACCTCAAGGCGCTCGTCGCGCGCGGCCAGTTCCGCGAGGACCTCTACTGGCGCCTCGCCGTCGTCCCGATCCAGGTGCCGCCGCTGCGCGAGCGCAAGGAGGACATCCCGCTGCTCGCCGCGCACATCCTCGCGCGTCGTCGCGGCGCCGCGAAGAGCTTCGCCGGCAACGAGGCGCGCTACCCGACGCAGATCACCGCGAAGGCGCTGTCTCGGCTCATGAGCTATCGCTGGCCGGGCAACATTCGCGAGCTCGAGAACGTGCTGTCGCGCGCCGCGATCCTGTGCGACGGCGAGATGATTCGCAGCCACGACCTCGCGATGATCGGTCTCGACGCCGGCAAGCCCGGCGGTGCGAGCAGCGACGACGAGGTCGATCGCGTCGACGTCCCGCCGATCGATCTCGAGCGCCTCGGCGACGGCGAGAGCCTCAAGGACGTCACCGAGCGCGCGGTGCGCGCCGTCGAGCGTGCGGCGATCGCGGCGGCGCTCAAGCGAGATCGCAACCCCGCGGCCGCGGCGAAGCGGCTCGGCATCAGCCGCGCGAGCATCTACACGAAGATGAAGACGTATGGCCTCGACAGCGACGGCGAAGCAGCCGAGTCCTGATCAGAAGCTCCCGTGCATCAGTTTCTCGGCACGTCTGCAATGACGGTTCGTCCTTCGCGCTATTCTGCCGCCATGCCCGGCCACCACGCGGTCGATTTCTTCGAGATCCCGGTGCTCGACATGGCGGGCGCGAAGGCGTTCTACAGCGCGGCCTTCGGATGGACGTTCAAGGACTGGGGCGTCGAGTACGCCGACATCCAGGGCGCCGGACTCACCGGCGGGCTCCGCCTCGTGCAGGCGCCGCCGACGACCGGCGGTCCGCTCGTCATCATCTACTCTGACGATCTCGGGGCGAGCGAGCGCGCGGTCACCGCGGCCGGCGCGACGATCGTCTCGCGCCACGAGTTTCCCGGCGGCCGCCGGTTTCATTTCGTCGACCCGAGCGGCTGCGAGCTCGCGGTCTGGACCAAGGCCTGAACATGTCCGAGTGGAAGCAGGTCGCGAAGGTCGGAGACCTCCGGCCCGGTGATGTCATCGCCGTCGAGGTCGCGGGGATTCCGATGGTCCTCGGGCTCGACGGTGATCGCTACTTCGCCATGCAGCGTCAGTGCGTGCATCGCGGAGGCGACCTCACCGACGGCATCGTGTCGCGCGGCCACGTCATCTGCCCCAATCACGGCTGGCGATTCTCGACTGCGACGGGACGCCACGCCGAAGCATCGGATGTCTGTCTCGTCACCTATGCAGTTCGCGTGGTAGGCGAGCACATCGAGATCGACCCCGTTCCGAGAACGCTGCAAGGACCCTCATGACCACGACTCGTACTGTCACGTTGATCGAAGGAGATGGCATCGGCCCCGAAATCGCTGCGGCCACCGTGCGCGCGATCGAGGCCGCCGGCGGCAAGATCACGTGGGAGAAGGCCGACGCCGGTGCAGGTGCCGTCGAGAAGCATCGCGATCCGCTGCCGCAGGCGACGATCGATTCGATCAAGAAGAACCAGCTCGCGCTGAAGAGCCCGCTCGCGACGCCGAGCGGCGGCGGCTATCGCTCCGTCAACGTCACGCTGCGCCAGCACTTCGATCTCTACGCAAACGTCCGTCCCGTCGAGACGCTCGCCGGCGTGCCGTCGCGCTACACGAATGTCGACCTCGTCATCGTCCGCGAGAACACCGAGGACCTCTACGCCGGCGTCGAGCACTACATCGATCCGCGCCGCACGGCGGCCGAATCGATCGCGATCATCACGAAGTTCGGCAGCGAGCGCGTGATTGTCTACGCGTTCGAGTACGCGCGCCGCATGGGCCGCAAGAAGGTCACGCTCGTCCACAAGGCGAACATCCTCAAGATGAGCAACGGCCTGTTCCTCGACACCGGCCGCGAGATCGCGAAGCGCTATCCCGAGATCCAGTTCGACGACATGATCGTCGACGCGACCGCGATGAAGCTCGTCGTCGCGCCCGAGCGGTTCGATGTGATCGTCACGATGAACCTGTTCGGCGACATCCTGTCCGACCTCACCGCCGGTCTCGTCGGCGGCCTCGGTGTCGCGCCCGCCGCGAACATCGGCGATGGTGGCGTCGCGATGTTCGAGGCCGTCCACGGCACCGCGCCCGACATCGCCGGCAAGGGCATCGCGAACCCGACGGGCCTCATGCTGTCGGCCGCGCTCCTCCTCGATCACATCGAGCAGCGCGACGCCGCGACGCGCCTGCGCCGCGGCATCAAGGCCGCGCTCGCGAACGCCGAGACCCGCACGGGTGACCTCGGCGGCAAGGCCAACACCGCGCAGTTCACGGATGCGGTGATTCGCCACATGCAGAACGGCTGAGCCGCTGCATCCCACGCGCATGACCAAGGATCTGGTCCTCGCGTACCTGCGCGCCGTCGAGGCGCACGAGCTCGACCGCGTCGGCGAGCTGCTCCATCCCGACGTTGTCGTCACCGAGCATCCGAACAAGCTCAATCCCAACGGAGCGCGCTACGACAAGGCGGCGATCCGCGCCGCCGGCGAGCGTGGCGCGGCGCTGATGGCGAGCGAGCGCTACGACGTGCGCGCGCTCACCGTCGAGGGAGACCGCGCGGTCGCGCAGATCGCGTGGACCGGGACGCTGAAGGATGGCCGCGCGATGCACGCGCAGATCTGCAGCGTGATCGAGGTGCGCGACGGCAAGGTCTGGCGCCAGGAGCAGTACGACTGCTTCGAGCCGTGAACGCTACGGCGTCAGTGCGATCGGGATGCGGCGTTGCCAATCAAAGAAGATCGTGCCGGAGCCGAACGCCGGATCGAGCTGACCGGTCCGCGATCGAACGAGATTGAAATTCGCCGTGCAGGTCCCCTCATCTTCGTCAGAGGATCCATGCCACTCGGTCGCCTGAATTGTAACCGTCGTGAGTCCGGGCTCGATTGCCCCGGACCCGCCGCCGCAAAAATCGTTGACCTCCCAGTGCATCCTCTCCTCGCTTGCTGGGGACCACGTCACCGTGAGCGGCTGGGACCTGGAGACAAATAGCGGAAGCTCGTCGACTGTGAACACAGTGGGGATGCGGACGGTGGAGGCCGGCGCATCGTCTCCGTCGTCGCGCAGGAATGCGACGGTGACCGGTTCGTCCTCGATCGGCGAGGTATCGAGCGGGACCTCACCAGACCAGGTGTGGTTCGACATCCTTCTGAGGTCGATGTCCGCCCCACGAAACGTTACCGTGAAGCGAGCGTCACCGACCTCGATGTCGTCGGGGTGGGTGATGTCAACATTGTCGGCGGGGTCCACGATTGCCAACACGCGCAGCGACGTCTCGTCGCCGGACACCGCGATCCAAGGCTCGAGCGTCGACGTTGGTTGGCCACTACATCCTGCTGCCGCCAGGACGAACCCCCAGGAACGTGCGCTCATGGCTCGAGCCTCACGTCGATGTGCTGTACCTGCTCCATTGTCAGCGTCGTCGTGGCAGCCCGCGTGTCCATCGTCAAGCGACGCTGCCGAAACAGCAGGAGATCGAGGGGAGAGGAACAACCGGCAAACACGTTCGGGGGGAATGCGAGGGAGCCGACATCCTCGCGGATCGGCCCGTCATTTGACACCAGCCTGCAGCTTTCGTACGCCCGCCATCTCATCGCATCCGTGGACGTCGGTGACCAGGTGACGAGGAGCTCCTCGGAGGCTTTCCCGCTCGCCGGCGAGGTGATCGTGATCGGAGGTGGAAACCTGCCGGTCACCGAGACGTCGTCGCCACCGCCGCGCTCGAGCGTGAAAGTGATGGTCTCGTCGGCTTGTGGCGCGCTCTCGAGCGGCGTGATGCGCTCGACCGATCGACCCCGAAATGTCACGTGCAGCCGCTCGTCGGGCCCGAGCTCGTAGAGCAAACCGTTCTTCGACAGGTCGCGCAGCGTTGCATCCGCAGTCAGGTCTTCGAAGCCGGAGTCGTACTTCGCCTCGAAGGCGATGCTCAGGTCCGAGGTCGGCGTTCGATCGACGCCGCAACCCGACCCGGTCGCGACCACTGCCGCGGCAACACACGCGCGCAACAACACGGGGGGACAGTCGCAAGGAGGGCGCCCGGCTACAACGACCGAGACTAGTAACTTCTTGCGGCGACCCGCCCTACGTCTGTGCCGGCTGGCGACGAGGTCTGCCGTGATCGCACAGCGCCGCCTCGTCGCCGCGCGTCAGCTCGTTGGTCCAGTTCATCTCCCACGTCTTGCCGCCGTCGTAGGAGAAGTACTGCTCCCACTTCAGGTGATCGCGGCTGTACTTGATCCAGTGGAAGCGGACCTTCACCGGCGTCTCGCCGTCCTTGTCGTCGCCGTAGAAGTTGCCCTCGCTGCCGGAGAACCCGCCGACGACGGGCGGGTACATGACGCCCTCGCGGCTGTTGATCCACCAGATCGACCACTGGTGCTTCGCGACGTCGAACGCGCGCACGGTCAGGCCTGACCAGCCCTTGGTCGGGAAGTAGAGCTCGTCGACGTTCGATACGCCGTCGAGGAAGAGCGAGGTGCAGCTCACCGCCGGGAACTCGTCCCACTCGGTACTGCCGACATTGCGCGCCTTCAGGCGCTTGTTCTTGAAGTTCCACCCTCCCGCGAACTCGTCGAAGTCGTGGAGGTCACCGGTCGGCAGGTCCGCCGTGCTCGCGGATGCCGGCGTGCTCGCGGGAAGCGGCGCGGTGACCGGCGGTTTCTGTGGTGCCGCGGAACAGCCAGCAATCGCAACAACGCCCAACATGGAAATACGCATGTTCGCGAGGATGCGCGCGCGACTTGTCCACTGTCTGTCATATTTGATCGCAGGCGATCGGCCTGGCACTGGATGCGCAGCGGGAGCGGATATGCCCGCACCGCAGCCGCTCCCCGAAGGATTCCTGTTCGACCTCGACGGGACGCTCGTCGACAGCGTGTACCAGCACGTGCTCGCGTGGCACCAGGCGCTCGGAGAGGAGGACATTCACCTCGCGGTCTGGCGGATTCACCGACGGATCGGGATGAGCGGCGGCCTGTTCACGAGCATCCTCGCCCGCGAGACCGGCATCGAGCCGGAGCCCGCGCGGCTCGCCCGGATCCTACGGCGCCACCACGAGATCTACGTCGAGCACATCGACGAGGTCGATCCGCTGCCCGGTGCGCACGACCTGCTCGAGGCGCTGACCGCGGCGCGGGTGCCGTGGGCGATCGCGACGAGCGGGCGCATCGAGACCGCGCGTCCGTCGCTCGAGCTGCTCGGCGTGCCGCTCGACCGGATGGTGATCGTCACGCGCGATCAGGTGCGCCACGCCAAGCCCGATCCGGATCTGTTCCTCGCGGCCGCCGAGCGCCTCGGCCTGCCGATGCATCACGCGACGATCGTCGGCGACTCGGTCTGGGACATGCTCGCGGCGCAGCGCGCACGCGGCCTCGGCATCGGCGTCCTGTCGGGCGGCTACGGCGAAGGCGAGCTCGAACGCGCCGGCGCGTACCGCGTGTTCGCCGACCCCGCCGACATCCTCGCGCACCTCGACGAGATCGGCGGTCGTCGGTAGCTCAGAACGGGAGGTCGAGCCGCGCGGTCCAGCTCTCGTCGAACGGCACGTCCATGCCGGCCTCGCGGTTTCGCACGCCGGCGATCCAGTACTTCGACGGCAGCTTGTCGATCGTGAACTGGCCCAGGGTGCACGCCATCGGCCCGAACTCGGCGACCTCGCCCTGGCCGACTTCCGGCTGCGTCTTCAGATCGATGATGATGTCGGGCCCGTTCGCGCACGTCGATGCGTCGACGGGTTTCTTCGCGATCGTCCAGAACACGTGTGCGACGCGGACGTCGTCGTAGGTCGTGCACTCGCCGGTCCGCGCGCACACGCCGGCGCCGCACTGGGCATCGATCTCGCAGCGCGTCCCTGGCTCGGGCTCCGGGACCGGTTGCGGCTCGAACTCGACACAGCTCGCGAGGAGGAGAAACGCCATCGCCGCCTTCATCGACGGGGACGATAGCGCGACCCGCGGGCTAGGTCACGCGCTGCTTCACCGCGTGATGTCGAGGACGACGATGTCGCCGTGCTGCTCGGTGATGAGGTGCGTCGCGTCCGTGAAGTAGGTGAACAGGCTGACGTAGCCCTGCGGGTGGAGCTCGTGGCTCGCGCCGGCCGGATCGATCAGGAGCAGCTGCTGGCTGCGGTGCACGACGAGCTTGCCGTCGTCGGAGATCGCCGACACGCTGCCGAGCCCGACCTGGCTGAAGCCGACCTTGCCGGTCGCGACCTCGAACGAGGTCATCGCGAACTCGAGCTTCTTGCTGTGGCGCGTCTTGCCGCGGACCGTGATCGTCGAGTTGGGATCGTCCTCGGCGAGCTCCTGGACGGTGCTGCACGCGGCCCAGGTGGCACTCGGCGACAGCACGCAGCTCGACGTCCTGATCGCGCCGCCGCCGACGCAGCCGAGCCTCTTGGCCTTGAACGGCGCGACGAGCGGGACCTCGACGACGCACGTCTTGGCGTGAGGGCCGGCGGTCGCGATGAAGCGCACCGCGTCCTTGGTCGCGACGAACGGCTCCCATGCGCCCGCGGTGCCGGCGATGCGCGAAGGCTTGGCGGTGCCGTCGACCGAGGTCGCGTAGAGCTCGTACTTGCCCTCGATGCCGTCGAACGTGCCGGTCATCCGGCGGTAGATGAGCGTCTTGCCGTCGGGCGTGAACCACGGATCGTAGGACGCCGCCGTCGACAGGCGCGCGCCGATGACGCCGCGCTCGGCCGTCAGGATCCAGTCGCCCGCGTTGAACGCGACGTGCGCGCCGTCGGGAGAGGCGGCGATGCGGCCGCCGTGACCGAGCGCGAACGGCGCGAGGATCGGACCGATCTTGATGAGCTCGCTCGAGATCGCGGGATCGTTGAGGTCGAGCTTGGCGCCCGGCTTCTCGCCGCCGCTATCGAGGAGCGTCTCGAGCGGCAATGCGGCGAGGGCAGGGAGCGAGACGTCGGACTCGATCGTGTTCGCGTCGGTGAGGATGACGCGATAGCGCAGCGGCTCGCGGCCCTGCGCGTCGCGCGTCGTGTCGCGAAGGAGGACCTTCTTGCCGTCGGCGGAGACGCGCTGGACGAACCAGCTCTCGCGCGCCATGGCCGGGCGTGCGGGACGCGGCGGCGTCGGATCGGGCGGCTCTGCGGCCTCTGCACGAGGCGAGGGCGCGGGGGTGGGCGCGGGCGTGTCCGGCTTGGTGTCGCCGCAGCTCGTGAGGACGAGACAGAGCGCGAGCGCGCGAGGCACGCGCTGGTGATAGCAGATCAGCCGACTTCGACGGCGTTGATGTTCGCGAAGCGCTCGTAGAGGCGCTCGATCGCATTGATCGGTGCGTAGCCGAGCGCGGCGGCGCATTCGCCGAGGCGAACGCCGGGCAGGCGATCCTGCATCTGCAGCGCGCGGAACAGCTGGAACCGGTCGAGGACCTGCTGCTCGACGAGGAACTCGCCGAACGTGATCTCCTTGAGGCCGTCCTCGACGACGTCGATGCCGGAGTGCGAGTACTCGAAGTAGTGCTGCAGGTCCTTGGTGTTGGCCGCGGTCGTGGCCGTGTTCTTGCGAGCGATATGCGCGTTCACCTGCATGACGGCCTGGCCATGAGCACGGGATGTGCCAGCCGGGAGCTACGTAAGTGCTTGTGGAAGGAGCCTCAAATCGGTGATTTGCGGCGTACGGGCACGCCGGTGGCTAGCCGAGTTGCCGGCCAGCTTCGTGGGACTGGCTAACGAGGCGGCCTCGTGGGACGACTCCTCGTCGTGAAGATCACGGGGATCGCTGTGCTCGTCATGCTGGCCGGCTGCCGGGGCGCTCCGGAACGCTCGGCTCGTCCGGGCTCGGGGCCGCCGAGCGCGAGCGAAGGAAGCGCGGTCGCGGTGGCGGCACTTGCGCCTGCCGGTGCGCCGCCCGGCGACGATCGGCTGACCGCACCGCCGAAGGACGTCGCGAGCCAGGTGACACTGAAGGAGATCGGCAGCGGCTTCGAGCGGCCGGTGCTGCTGACGTTCGCGCCTGGCGATCCGAAGAAGCGGCTGTTCGTCGTCGAGCAGCGCGGCGCGATCCGCATCCTCGAGAACGGCAAGCCGAGCAAGAAGCCATTCTTCTCGATCAAGGGCCTATCGAGCGGCAACGAGGAGGGCCTGATCGGCCTCGCGTTCCATCCCGAGTTCGCGAAGAACGGCAAGCTCTACGTGAACTACACGTCGAAGGACATGGACACGCACGTCGTCGAGTACAAGGTCAGCGCGACCGACCCCGACGTGGTCGACGTCTCGACGCGGCGCGAGCTGTTCACGATCGACCAGCCGTACTCGAACCACAACGGCGGTCACCTCGAGTTCGGCCCCGACGGCAAGCTGTACACGGGCATGGGCGATGGTGGCGCGGCGAACGATCCGCATGGCAACGGCCAGAACGATCGATCGCTGCTCGCGAAGCTGCTCAGGATCGACGTCGATGCGCCCGATGCGCGGCCCGAGATCGTGCACAAGGGGCTGCGCAACCCGTGGCGGTTCTCGTTCGATCGCAAGACCGGCGACCTCTACATCGGCGACGTCGGGCAGAACCTGTGGGAGTACGTCCATGCCGTCCGGGCCGGCGACACCGCGAAGAAGAACTTCGGCTGGAACATCGTCGAGGGCACGCACTGCTTCGACGCCGACAGCGGGACGAACAAGGAGAGCTGCGATCGCACGGGGCTCACGCCGCCGCTCGTCGAGTATCCGCACGAGCAGGGTTGCTCGATCACCGGCGGCCGCGTCTATCGCGGCACCGCGCTGCCTGTGCTCGACGGTAGGTACTTCTATGCGGACTACTGCACGGGCCTGCTGCGGAGCTTCGTGTGGACGCGCGGCGTCGTGCGAGAGCACTGGGACTGGAAGCCCGCGATCGATGTGCAGAATGTGCTCACCCAGATCAGCTCGTTCGGCACCGATCCCGACGGAGAGCTGTATGTCGTCGAGTTAACGGGCTCGATCTATCAGCTCGTACCCGCGGGGTAGCTGTATGATCAGTCGATGCGGCTCGTCCTCGCCGCTGCGCTAGCGATCGCGCAGTTCGGCTGTTACTCGCCGGATATCCCGTACGGAGCTCCGTGCGCCGAGGGCACGCACGCGTGTCCGTCGGGCCAGCAGTGCGACCTCATCACGAATACCTGCCAGCCGCCGCTCAGGACCGAGACGTGGCGCGATGACAACGCGGAGGACTTCGCGCAGGGCGGCCCCGTGCTCGCCGACGCGATCATCGAAGCGAACGGCGCCATCGGACCGATGCCGTATCTCACCGGCCGCGTGCGGTTCACGGGTGTCCAGGGCGATCGCATCCCCGCCGATCCGACGACCGCAGCGTGGGACGTCGTGTCGGCCGCGCCGCCGACCGGCCACGCGTTCTCGGATCTCAACGTCGACTATGGGACGAGCATCCCCGACGGCCTCGGGTTTGCCGCCGGCGATGACATCACGATCCTCGTCGAGGGCGAGCTCGACCTGCCGACGACCGGCGTGTGGCGATTCGAGCTCGACGCCAACGATCGCGGCTTTCTCGAGATCGCGGACCCGGGAACCGGCGGGTACTCGCCGGTCACCACGTCCGTGAACGCGCCGACGATCGGCGACTACACCGTCGCGACGCCCGGCTGGCACAAGTTCCGCGCCGCGTTCTCGGACGCTGGGATGTTCATGTCGATGCGCCTCCGCTACGACGCCCCCGGCGGCAGCCAAGCGCTGCGCGATGTCACGAGCCAGATGATGCGTACGCGCGTCGACGATCTCGAGGGCTACGTCGCCGACGGCTTCGAGGATGCGTACCTGATCCGCCATCGCGCGTCGACGCTCGTTTCCGGCGGACTCGACCAGGCGATCCCCGACGACGCGTTCGGCATGGCGATCGGCGCGTCGACGTGGTCGGTGCGGTTCTCGGGACAAATGCTGATCGAATCCGGCGGCACGTACTCGTTCCGGCTTCGCGCACACCAGGGCGCGCGCGCATGGATCGACGGCACGCAGGTCGCCGACGAGATGGGCCTCGTCGACACCGACGTCGCGACCACGCCGATGACGCTCGATGCGGGCTGGCATGACGTCGTCGTCGACGTGATGAAGCTCGGAAACTCGCAGCCGGGTAGCGTCTCGCTCGCCGTGGAGAGCGGCCCCGCGCTGACCGGCGAGACGGTGCCGGCGATCCGGCCCGTGACCGGGCGCGGCGTGCGGTTCGCCTCGGCCGGCAGCTACGCGACGACGGCGATCCCCGATGGTGCGACCGCGTCCCGCTCGCTGACGCTCGACCTGCCGACGAACATGACGCCGCGCTCGATCGACACGCACTACACGATCGACCATCCGCTCCAGGCCCAGGTGTCGATCGTGCTCGACCCGCCGAACGGCGACAACATCACGCAGCTCGCGGCCGGCTCGACCACCGGGACGGGGCCGCACTCCGACTACCAGACCGTGCCGGTTGCCGATGCGGGCGCAACCTGGACGTGGATCGCGGGCGACAGCACCGTCGACACGATGGTGGGCAATCTGACCGGCAACGCCGTGACGATCGTCTACAGCGGAGGTGCGCCGCCGTTCCCGGCGACATACCGCTACGAATCGAGCGTGCGCACCGTGCCGCAGGTGGTCTCGCTGGGCGCGCTCCGCTGGCAGCTGCGCCAGGGCTCGAGCGCCAAGGTGTACTTCCGCACGTGTGCCTTGGCGCCGGACTGCGCGAACGAGCCATGGACCGAGGTCGAAAACGGCACCGTCCCGGCGGTCGAGTCCCGGCCGTTCTTCCAGTACGCGGTCGACTTCACGTCCGACGGCGACACGCCGACAGCGCTCGACTGGATCGAGCAAGACGTGTCGGCGCGTCCGCTCCTGATCTGAGCTACGGCTTGCAGACGGTGAAGCCCATCGGGCTTTCCGCGCGCATCACGCAGTCATAGCGAGACTTCGTCATCCAGCGCTCGCACTCGCGCACGAACATCTTCGACATCGCGGGCGTGAACGGTGGGCCGACCTCGTTGCCGGCCTCGTTGCTCTCGGCGAGCTTGAGGACATGCGCGGTCAGCGCCGTGCACTCCTCGGGTGTTCGCTTCGCGTCGGCCGGGCGGATGTCGTAGGCGCTCTTGCAGGCGAGCGCCGCGTCCTGCGTCGTCGCGGCGAGCGCGCACTTGATCTCGTCCGAGACCATGCGCTCCTGGCAGAGCTTCAGCTCGAGGGGCATGGGCTTGTCCATGCCCATCTTGGCTGCCGCCTGCTGCTCCTCGACGGGGAGGAACGAGAACATCTTGTTGCGGTAGGCCGTGCACTCCTCGACGGTCGCGCGAGGGACGGGCTTGTCCTTCTTGCAACCGCCGAGGGCCGCGAGCGCGAGCGCGCCCGCAAGGATCGAGAGGCGCACGGTCAGCTCGGAAGACGGTCGCCCATCGAGCCGCGGCTCGGCGCGGTGGGCGGCGGGATCGCGGGCTCGGGCTCGCTCGCAGGCGGAGCCTCGCCGAGGGCGACCGACAGCGCGTCATCGATCTTCGTCATGAAGCGAATGTCGAGCTGGTTCCGGATCTCCTCGGGGATGTCGATCGTGTCCTTGTTGTTCCGCTCGGGGAGGAACACGATCTTGATGCCGGCGCGGTGAGCCGCGAGGACCTTCTCCTTCACGCCGCCGATCGGCAGCGCGTGACCGCGGAGATCGATCTCGCCGGTGATCGCGACGTCGTTGCGGATCGGCCGGCCGGTGAACACCGAGACGACCGCGCAGGTGAGCGCGACGCCGGCGGACGGACCGTCCTTCTTGATCGCGCCCTGCGGCAGGTGGATGTGGAGGTCGCTGTTCGCGATCTTGTCGGCGTCGATGCCGAGTCGGACCGCGTTGGCGCGCATCCACGACACCGCTGCCGTCGCGCTCTCCTTCATGACGTCGCCCATCTGGCCGGTCAGGCGAACATCGCCCTTGCCGGGATAGCGGCGCGCCTCGATGAACATGATGTCGCCGCCGACGGGCGTCCACGCGAGACCGGTGATGACACCGACCTCGGGCTTGCGCTCCGCGGTATCCGACACGAAGCGCGGCGGACCGAGCAGATCGTTCAGCAGGTCCTTGTTGACGTGCAGGCTCTGCGCGCCTTCGGCGACCTTGACCGCGGCACCACGGCAGACCGCCGCGATCTCGCGCTCGAGGTTACGAACGCCGGCCTCGCGCGTGTAGCTGTGGATCACGTCCTCGAGCGCCTCGTCGTCGAGCTCGAGCTGGTCCTTGCCGATGCCGTGCTCGACGAGCTGCTTGGGAACCAGGTGGTTCTTCGCAATCGCGAGCTTCTCGACCGTCGTGTAGCCGGACAGCTCGACCGTCTCCATACGATCGAGGAGCGGCTGGCTGATCGTGTCGAGCTGGTTCGCCGTGCAGATGAACATGACCTTCGACAGGTCGACCGGGACCTCGACGTAGTGGTCGACGAAGTCCTTGTTCTGCTCGGGGTCGAGGACCTCGAGCATCGCCGCGGCCGGGTCGCCCCGCATGTCGGCGGCGAGCTTGTCGATCTCGTCGAGGACGAACACCGGGTTCATCGAGCCGGCCTTCTTGAGGCCCGCGACGATGCGGCCGGGGAGGGCGCCGATATAGGTGCGGCGGTGACCGCGAACCTCGGCCTCGTCGCGCACGCCGCCGAGCGAGATGCGGACGTACTTGCGGCCGAGCGAGCTCGCGATCGAGCGACCGAGCGACGTCTTACCGACGCCCGGGGGACCGACGAGCAGGAGGATCGGGCCGTGCTTGTTCGGGGCGAGCTTGCGCACCGCGAGGAACTCGAGGATGCGGCGCTTCACCTTGTCGAGGCCGGAGTGCTCGGCCTCGAGGATCGCGCGGGCGGCCGTCACGTCGAGCCGGTCCTCCGTGAACACGTTCCACGGGATCTCGAGCAGGTTCTCGACGTACGTGCGGGCGATGTTGTACTCGGGCGACGACGACGCCATCTGGCTCATGCGCGACAGCTGCTTCTTGGCAACCGTGCGGACCTCGTCGCTCATCTTGGAGTCTTCGATCTTCTTACGAAGCTCGTCGATCTCGGCGTTGTCGTCCTGCTCGCCGAGCTCCTCCTGGATCTGACGCATGCGATCGCGCAGGACGCGCTCGCGGTGGGTGCGGCTGGTCTCGCCCTCGAGCTCGGCACCGATGTCCGCCTTGAGGCGGAGGACGGTCGCCTGGCGCTCGAGCGACGGGATGATGCGCTCGAGGCGCTTCATCGTGTCGGTCTCGACGAGGAGCTGAGTCAGGTCGTCGCGCTCGAGCTCGAGATACGGAACTGCCGCATCGACGAGCTTGTCGGGATCGACGATCGCCTGGACCTGGGCGCGCGTCAGCTCGCCCTTGGGCTCCTTGCCCTCCTTCTCCTTGTGCTCCTTCGCCTGAGCGTCGGTGACGACGGCGACCAGATAATCACGGACCTTCGTGGTCGTCTGGAGGAGGGTGTCGGCGCTGACCGAGGAGGTCGACTGGAGCGCCGAGACGGAGGCGACGAGGAACGGCTCGGTCGCGACGAGCGCGTCGATGTGAACGCGCTCGAGGAACCGCATGACGCAGGTGAAGCGGCCCGGCGAGTGCTTCACGACCTGGACGATCTCGGCGCGAACGCCGACCTCGTGCAGATCTCGCTGACCGGGATCGCGGACCGCGGGGTTCTTCTGAGGAATGATGACGATCAGGTTGTCATCGCGCGTGGCGGCTTCGATCGCGCGAACCGAAGCTTCGCGCCCGATCTCGAGCGGCCCGACGTGACCGGGCAGCTGCACTTCCGTGCGCAGCGGGATGACGGGGTACTGACCGGCGGTCTCGGTGTGTTTGGTCATCGAGGTTCTCTGCAGTCTACGACACTTCAGTCATTGTGCTCGCGTTTGCGGAGCTTCTGGACGAGCGAAATCAGCAGTTTCTTGGTTTCCTCATCGAGGTCTCTCGGAACGTCGATCTGCACCGTGATGTAGTGGTCGCCGACCTGTCCGGAGCGTCCGGGAACGCCCTTCCCGCGCAGACGGAGCTTCTTGCCACTCGACGTGCCAGGAGGAACCTTCACCTCGGCCTTACCGTCGACGGTTGGCACGGTCGCGACTGTGCCCAAGATCGCACGGTCGAACGAGATCCGGACGTCCGAGTGGACGTCGCTGCCCTCGACGCGTAGCCAGCTGCCGTCCGACGCGCGGACTTTGCTCTCGAACTCTGCGTCCTCGGCCGACGGGGCGCGTCGTCGACGCGGTCCGCCACCGACCGCATCGTCGTCGAAGCGCTCCACGCGCACACGTCCGCCACCCGGCCGTGCGCTACCGCCCGCCGCACCGCCGAAGAACTGGCTGAACAGATCGCCCAGGTCGAACACGCCGGGCCCGCCTTGGTGCGTCGTGTAGTGGACGCCGCCACCGCCGAGATCGGGCCGGAACCCGCCCGCGCGAATCGAGTCGTACTGCTTGCGCTTCTTGTCGTCGCCGAGCACGTCGTACGCGTTCGAGATCTCCTTGAAGCGCTTCTCCTTCGCCTTGTCGCCACCGGTGGAGTCCGGGTGGTTCGCCTTGGCGAGCTTGCGGTACGCCTTCTTGATCTCGTCGGCGGTAGCCTTCTCGGATACGCCGAGCACCTTGTAGTAGTCGGCGCTCGGATCGAAATCGATCTGGGCGGGCATGGCTTAGGCTGCGGCTCCCTTTACGTCTTTGTGAAACCGGATCTCGTTACCGACACGATCGGCTTCGATGTGATCGCCGGGCTTGTAGTTACCGGCGAGGATCTCGATGGCGAGTGGATCGATCACGAGCTTCTGGAGGGCACGCTTGAGGGGACGTGCACCATAGATCGGATCGTAGCCAGCCTCCGCAACCAGTGCGACTGCCTGGTCAGATAGGTGAAGCGTGAGCTGCCGTTCGGCGAGCAGCTTCTCGAACCGCTGGACCTGGATCCGGACGATCTGGCCGAGCTCGTCCTGACCGAGTGGCTCGAAGAAGATGATCTCGTCGATGCGGTTCAGGAACTCGGGGCGGAACGTCGACTGGAGGTCGTGCATGACCGCCGCCTCGACCTCCTTGCGGTTCTCGTCCGACAGGCGCAGCAGGTGCTGGCTGCCGGCGTTGCTCGTCATGATGATGACCGTGTTCTTGAAGTCGACCGTGCGGCCCTGACCATCGGTCAGGCGACCGTCGTCGAGCACCTGGAGCATGACGCTCCACACGTCGGCGTGCGCCTTCTCCATCTCGTCGAACAGCACGACGGAGTAGGGGTGACGGCGCACTGCCTCGGTGAGCTGACCGCCCTGGTCGTAGCCGACGTAGCCCGGAGGCGCGCCGACGAGACGGGAGACGGTGTGTTTCTCCTGGTACTCGGACATGTCGATGCGGATCATCGCGTGCTCGTCGTCAAACAAGAACTCGGCGAGTGCGCGCGCGAGCTCGGTCTTGCCGACGCCCGTGGGCCCGAGGAACAAGAAGCTACCGATCGGCCGATTCGGATCCTTCAGGCCGGCGCGCGCGCGGCGCACGGCTGCGGCGACCGCCTGGACCGCGAGGTCCTGGCCGATGACGCGCATGCGGAGGCGATCCTCCATCTTGGTGAGGCGCTCGCCTTCGCCCTCGAGCATCTTCTCGACGGGAATGCCGGTCCACTTGGCGACGACCGCGGCGATATCGTCCTCGGTCACTTCCTCGCGGAGGAAGCTGCCGCCCTTGCGCAGCTCGTCGACCTTCTGCGTGAGGTCGGTGATCTCGCGCTCGAGCTGAGGAATCGTGCCGAAGCGCAGCTCCGACGCGCGGGCGAAGTCACCCGTGCGCTGCAGGCGCTCGGCCTCGTTCTTCAGCTGATCGAGCTTCTCCTTCTTGTCGCGCAGCTCCTTGATGAGGTCGCGCTCGTGCTGCCAGCGCGCCTTCATGCCGGACGCCTGCTCGCGCAGCTCGGCGATCGAACGCTCGACCTCCGGCAGGCGCTGGCGGGCGCGCGCGTCGTCCTTGGCCTCGCGCTCGAGCGCGGCCTTCTCGACCTCGAGCGTCATGATGCGGCGCTCGAGCACGTCGATCGGCGTCGGCGTCGACTCGATCTCCATCTTCAGGCGCGACGCGGCCTCGTCGACGAGGTCGATCGCCTTGTCGGGCAGCTGGCGCGCGGGGATGTAGCGATGCGAGAGCTTCGCGGCCGCGACGAGCGCGGCGTCGCGAATGCGGATTCCGTGGTGGACCTCGTACTTGTCCTTGAGGCCGCGGAGGATCGCGATCGTGTCCTCGACCGACGGCTCCTCGATCATCACCGGCTGGAACCGGCGCTCGAGCGCCTTGTCCTTCTCGATGTGCTTGCGGTACTCGTCGAGCGTCGTCGCGCCGATGCAGCGCAGCTCGCCGCGCGACAGTGCGGGCTTCAGAAGATTCGCGGCGTCCGCGGCACCTTCGGCCGCGCCCGCGCCGACGAGCGTGTGCAGCTCGTCGATGAACAGGATGATGCGTCCCTCCGAGGACGAGATCTCCTTGAGGACCGCCTTCAGGCGCTCCTCGAACTCGCCGCGATACTTGGCGCCTGCGATCAGCGCGCCGAGATCGAGCGAAAGGAGCTTCTTGTCGCGTAGCGACTCGGGCACGTCACCGCGCGCGATGCGCGACGCGATGCCCTCGACGACGGCGGTCTTGCCGACGCCGGCCTCACCGACGAGCACCGGGTTGTTCTTGGTGCGGCGACTGAGGATCTGGATCGTCCGGCGAATCTCTTCGTCGCGGCCGATCACGGGATCGAGCTTGCCCTGCTCGGCGAGCCTCGTGAGGTCGCGGCAGTAGCGCTCGAGCGCCTCGTACTTGGCCTCGGGATCCTGGTCGGTCACGCGCTGGTTGCCGCGGACCTCGACGAGCGCGGCGAGGATCGCGTCCTTGGTCGCGCCGGCGCGGCGGAGTGCATCGCCGGCGGCGGTCTTGCCGGAGGCGAGCGCGATGAGGAAGTGCTCGGTCGAGATGTATTCGTCCTTCATCTCGTCGGCTTGCTTGGCGGCCTGCTCCCACGTCTCCTTGAGGGAGCGGCCAAAATCGACGTCGAGCGCCGCGCCGTGGGCCTTGGGCAGCTTCTCCATGG
Source organism: Kofleriaceae bacterium (assembly GCA_013368795.1). GTDB lineage: Bacteria > Myxococcota_A > Polyangia > Haliangiales > Haliangiaceae > JABFXX01. The sequence goes on along the minus strand of JABFXX010000144.1, from coordinate 5,182 downwards.
CGCGATCGAGATCCGCGCGAACGACGCGCGGGTCTGCACCGAGCTTGGTCAGGATGCGCGGGACGACGCCGCCCTCCTGCTCGAGGAGGGCGATGAGGAGATGCTCTGCGCTGACCTCAGCGTTGTGCTTGGCGATGGCCACGTCCCTCGCGGCTGCGAGGGCTTCGCGGGCCTTGACGGTGAGCTGATCGATCTTCATGACGGCCTGAACGTAACCACCGTTACATGACCGTCAACGGGGCCAAGCGAGATCGAGCGTTTGGGCCACCCGAAAAGCCAGGACTCGCCGATCGGCGAGGGATTCACGGAGCGACGAGCGCGGGCTCGATGGGCGTTCCGATCGCAGCCGCGCGGAGCTTCACCATATCGACGACGCCGCGGCGTCCCAGCTCGGCGATCGCAGTAGTCGCGCTCGTCAGCTCGAACCGGCCCGCGCGATGCACGAGCTCGCCGAGCGCGGCCGCGATGCGGGGCGGTGCGTCATCGCCGAGCGCGTCGACCAGCTGGCGCGCGAGCGAGGTCTCACCGACGAGCGCCGCGGCGACCAGCGCCTGCGCGAGCGAGGTCCCGGCGACCGGGCCGGCCTTGAGCCCGCCGGTGCGCGCGAGCTCGGCCGCGACCTCGACGAGCGAGCCCGGATCGTCGGCGCGCCAGTAGACGTCGAGCAGGCGGCGAAGCGTCGGCACGTGCGTCGGATCGAGGTCCGATGCGCGGAGGAACACGTCGTCGGCGCGATCGATGTCGCCGAGGTGGACGAGCACCGCTTCGCCGAGGCGATACAGGCGCTCGGCGCGCTCGACGGCGGTCGGCGCGAGCGGCACGAGCTGGAACAGGTAGCGCGTCGCGGTCGCCCAGTCGCCCTTCGAGATGTACATCTCCGCGATCAGCTCGATCGACGGCGCGTGGTGGGGATGGTCGCGGACGATGTGCTCGAGCTGGACGATCGCGTCGTCGAAGTCGCCGATGATCCGGTAGAGCTCGACGAGCGAGTGGCGCGTGCGCAGCGTCAGATCGTCGTCGGTGAGAGGGATGAGCTCGAGGACCTGGCGCGCGGCGATGATCGCGGTGCGCAGCTCGCCGACGGCGGTCGCGAGGTGCTGGACGCGCAGGACGATGTCGAGGCGACCGGGCGCGTTCGTGGCGGCTTCCTTCGCGAGCTCGAGTGCCTCCTCGTGGCGGCCGAGGTTCTCGCTGATGATCGAGCGGCGCAGCGCGAAGTCGTCGGGGCCGAGCGCGCTGTCGCTCGCCGCGAGGTCGCGATAGATGAGGTCGGCGGTCGGCCAGTCGGCGAGGCGGAACGCGAGCGAGCCACGCGCGTCGAGCGCACCGCCGTGCGACGGATCCTCGATCAGCGCGAGGTCGTACGCGCGCGCGGCCTCGGTCAGCTTGCCGAGCTCCTCGGCGAGGCGCGCGACCTCGAGCCACGCGGCGGCGCGCTCCTCGCTCGCCACCGCTTTGCTCGCGCGGAGCGTCGTCAGCTCGGTGAGGGCCGCGAGGTCGCCGGTCGAGCGGTGCTCGGTCGCGAGCACGCGATAGGCGGCGGCGTGGCCGGGCTCGGCGCGCCACAGCTGGTGCGCGAGATCGAGCGCGGCCTCGCGATCGCCGAGCTGCTCTGCCTTGTCGAGCGATGCGGCGAGCGCGGGGAAGCCGGTGTTCGCGGCGGCGGCGGAGCGGTTGCGCGCGGCGGCCTGGTACAGCGCGACGCGATCGGCGGGACGCGCGCCGTTGGCTGCCTCGTTGTAGAGGCGCGCGGCATCGGAGTGGCGGCCGATCGCCTCGTAGCGGCGCGCGAGCGGGGCCTTCGCCGCCGGGATCGATGGATCGAACGCGAGCGCCTGCTCGTAATTGACCTGCGCCTGATCCGGGTCGTCGAGGCGCTCCTCGAACACCAGCGCGAGCTCGAGGTGGAGCGCGCCGCGCTCGCGCGGATCGGGTGCGGCGGCGATCTCGCGATAGAGGAGCGACGCGACGAGCGCCCACTCGCCGCGGACCATCGCCGCGGTGCGCAGCTGGTACGCGATCTCGGGATCGGCGGGCGCGCACGCGTGCGCTTCCTTGAGGCAGCGATATGCCTCGGCGTCGCGGCCGAGCGCGTCGCGGTACAGCTTCGCGCGACGGCGCCACAGCACCGCCTTCTGATCCGGCGTCTCGGCGAGCATGAGCTGGCGGCCGATCGCCTCGGACGTCGCGGTGACGTCGCCGGTCTCGAGATAGAGCAGCTCGAGTAGCTCGAGGGCCTCGCGATTGGCCGGATCCTCGTCGGCGACGCGCTCCGCCTCCGCGATCGCGGGCGCCCACGCCTCGGACGCGGCGAGCTCGCGCGCGAGGTCGAGCGACGGAGGAGGCCTGGTTCCGATCTCGCCCGAGACGACCGAGCCGTCGTACGCGAGTGCCTCGGCGCGCTCGGCGGCCCAGCGCCGGCCATGCTCGTCGTACTCGGTCGATTCGGCGATCTGCTCGTAGAGGTCGCGGGCGAGCCCGATCTCGTCGGAGGCGGCGAGCGCATCGGCGAGTGGCATCCACACCGGCGCGTAGCTCGGATCGATGCGGTGCGCCTTCGACCACGTCGCGGCGGCGCGGACCGGATCGCGTTCGCTGCGTGCGAGCAGGGCGAGCTCGTGGTGCGCCATCGCCTGGACGCGGCCGCTGCCTTCCTGCGCGACGCGATCGAGCAGCGCGCGCCGCATCGCCGGCTCGCGGTCGGCGTAGTGCTCGAGCAATGCGGCGAATGCCGCCGGGTCGTCGGGATTGTCGCGATGCGCGGCGATGAGCTTCTCGCGCGCTTCGGCGGCGGCGAGCGTGATCGGCTGGACCGCGGGCGCGGTGCCCATGCCGAGGACCGCGATCGACGGCGCACCGGGCACGCTGCCGATCGAGTGCCAGAGCTCGTGTGCTTCCTCGCGTAGCTCGTCGGCGTCGTTGCCACGGGTGGTCTCGGCGCGCTCGTCGAGCGAGCTCGCGAGCTTGGCCTTGCGCGATTGCTCGCCGCGCAGCGAGCGGAGGAGCAGGCCGCCGTCCTCGAACTTGCCGGCGGCGGTCGCGTCCTCGACGACGGTGATCGCGTCGGCGACCTTGCCGGCGCGGACGAGGGCGCTCGCGAGCAGGACGACGTCGGAGCTCGTGCGGCGCGCCGGCTCGATCGCGCTCGCCGCTTCGACCGCGACGTCCCACGCGAGATGAGATGCGGCCTCCGAGCCGAGCAAACGCAGCGTCGCGTCGCGGCGCGTCCCGGGGCCGAATGCCTCGGCGGCCGCGCGCATCGCGATCCGCGCCGCGGGCGCATCGTCGAGCTTGTCGTAGTAGACGTCGGCGAGCTGGTGCAGCGTGTCGCCCTTCTTCGGGCCGGTCTGCAGCTCGGCGAGCGACGCCAGGTGCATGCCGGCGGCCTTCGGATCGCCGAGCTGGAGCGCGAGCTCGACGAGCTCGGCGAGCACCTCGGGATCGCCGGGCGAGACATGGTTCGCGGCCTCGAGCGCGGCGAACGTCTCGTCGAGCTTGCCCGCCGCACGCGCGCGCTTCGCGGCGTCGCGCAGCGACAGCGCCCCCGCGGGCGCGTCCTTCATCCGGCCGTTCGGCGTGTTCTCCTCGCTGTCGCCGTCGCGATGCAGCTTCTCGCCGCGCAGATGCGCGAGCGCCGCGGCAACCTCCGCTGCCCCGGGGCCCGCGTCGAGTGCAGCGCGCTCGAGCGCAGGCTGCGACGCCGCGCGCACGGCGTCGACCTGCGCCTCGTCGAGCGTCACGACGAGCTGGGCGAGCGCCTGCGCGGCGAGCTGCCGCTCGCGCACGACGATCGCGAGGTCGACGCCGCTATCGCCGGCGAGCTCGCCCGCGAGCTGCGCGAAGCCTCCCGCGGCGGCTACGACCGCGCCGTCGTCGCGCAGGCGCGCGGTCACGTAGCGCAGCGACGGGCGCCACGTCGGATCGATCTCGAGCGCGCGCTGGTGCGTCGCGAGCGCGACGTCGGGGCGGCCGAGCTGATCCTGGAGGTCGCCGAGGCGCGACAGCAGCGGCTTCTGGCGCTGCGGGTGGCGGCCCGTGACCGCGACCTTGCGGCCGAGGATCACGCTGACCCTCTCGAGGTCGCCGCGCTCGCGCCAGATGAGCTCGAGGGCGTCGAGCGCGGGCAGGTGCGTGTCGTTGAGCCGCAGCGCGCCCTCGAGGCAGCGCACGGCGTCGTCGGGGCGGCCCCGTGTCATCGGGCCTCGGCCTTCGGCTGCCTGGTCGGAGAGCGAGGCGCGGCGGAACAGCTCGCCCGCGCGATACATCGCATCGGCGCGCGCGCTCGCGGTCGACTCGAGCGCGACGCCGGCGAAGCCTTCGAGCGCGGTCGCTGCACCCGCGAGATCGCCCGCGCGTTCGGCGAGATCGGCGTAGAGGCGCAGCGCCTGGCCGCGAATCTCGGGCGAGGTCGCGCGCGCGGCGTCGGCGCCGGGGCCTTCGGCATCGACCGAGAGGAAGTCGACGAGCGGCTTCAGCGCTAGGGCGGCGAGCGGCTGATCGCCGGAGCGATCGGCGGCGACGGCGAGCCGATAGCGGTACGTGCCGATGCGCGCGGCCTCGGCCTGCGGATCGTCGACGAGCCCCTTGTACGCACGGATGACGTCGGGCCACGCGCGCTGGCGCCACGCGGCCTCGCCGAGCGTCGTCAGCACCTCGCGGCGCAGCGCCGACGGCAGATCCGGTGCGAGCTCGGCATGCGCACGCGCGCCGTGGGGCAGGGCGGCGGCCGGTTCGTCGGCGGCGAGCCACGCAGCGGCGGCAGCGGTCTCGACCTCGACGCGCTCGCTCGGCCGGTCGGCGAGGCGTGCGAGTGCGGTCAGCGCGCGGGCGCGTGCGCGCTGGTCGCCGCTCGTCGCGAGCATCTCGGCCTCGAGCTGGTACGCGCGGCGCCGCGTCTCCGTGGCCTCCGACGTGTCCTCGGTCAGCACGATCGCCTCGTGCAGATCGGCGATCGCCGCGGCGAGATCGGGGTTGGGCTCGCGACGCCGTGCATCGGCGCGAGACACGAGCAGCGTCGCGCGCTCGGCCGGCGGTGGCCGCGTCGCGAGCACGGCGTCGATCCAGCGCCGCTCGGCCGCGGGATCGGGTGCGCGCTCGAGCATCGTGCGCGCGGCATCTCGCGCGATCTTCGGCGCGTGCGTCTGCGCCAGGTCGTGTGCGCGCTCCCAGTCGGCGGTCGCCT
>JABFXX010000559.1 GCA_013368795.1 Kofleriaceae bacterium | reverse complement strand
CTTCGTGATCGCAGCCGTCAACGTGGTCTTGCCGTGGTCGACGTGACCGATCGTGCCGATGTTGACGTGGGGCTTGTTGCGGACGAATTTCTCTTTGGACACGGGAACAATCTCCTTAGGCGCGCGCTCTGGTCAGGTCTTGGCGAATGTGGAGCGGGACTTCAGCGTAGTGATCGAATTCCATCGAATGAGTAGCTCGGCCGCGGGTTCTAGACCGGAGGTCGGTCGCGTAACCGAACATCGTGGCCATCGGGACAAAACAGGCGACGGCTTGTACACCACCACGCACCGTAATTCCAGCGACTTTTCCGCGTCTGGCATGCAAATCTCCGAGGACGTCTCCGACGGATTCTTCGGGAGTTACGACCTCGAGGGACATGATGGGCTCGAGCAGGGTCGGTCCGGCCTTGGTCGCGGCGGCGACGAGCGCCTTGGAACCGGCGACCTTGAACGCGTAATTATTTGAATCTACTGGGTGATAGCTGCCGCCGACGACCTGGACCCGGAGATCGGTCATCGGCCGGCCTGCGAGAACACCCCGCTCCACCGCCTCGGTCACGCCGGCTTCGACCGCCGGGGCGTGCTCCTGGGGGATCGCACTCTCGGGGGCGCGATTTTCGTAGATGTAGCCACCGCCGCGGTCCGTCGGCTCGACGACCAGCTGGACGTGGCCGTACTCGCCGCGCGGACCACCGGGGCCACCGGCGACGCGGACGAACTTGTTCTCGCCCTCGCCGCGGCGGGCGATCGTCTCGCGATACGCAACCTGCGGGTTGCCGATGTTCGCCTTGACGCCGAACTCGCGGCGCAGGCGATCGACGACGATCTCGAGGTGGAGCTCGCCCATCCCGCTGATGACGATCTGTCCCGAGTCGGGATCGGTGCGAACGCGGAACGAGGGATCCTCGATCGCGAGGCGCTCGAGCGCGCCCATCAGCTTCGCGTGATCCTCGTCGGTCTCGGGCTCGACGACGACGCCCATCACCGCGTTCGGGACCGCGATCGCGTCGAGCAGGATCGGCGAGCGCGGATCGCACAGCGTGTCGCCGGTCGCGAGCTTGCCGCTGCCCGACGGAGACACGACCGCGCCGATCATGCCGGCCTCGATCGCGCGAATGTCTTCGCGGTGGTTCGCGAACATGCGGACGAGGCGGCCGATCTGCTCGTTGCTGCCCTTCGTCGCGTTGAGCACCGCGTCGCCGACGCGGAGGATGCCGGTGTAGACGCGGACGAACGTCAGCTGACCGCCGGCGTCGTCGCTCTGGACCTTGAACGCGAGCGCGGCGAGCGGCTGGTCGTCGGCGGCCTCGGCGGTGATCGTCCGCGTCTGGAGATCGCTGTCGGTGCCGAGGCCGCGGATCTCGCCGACGTCGGCGGGCGACGGCAGGAAATCGAGCACCGCGTCGAGCAGGTTGTGAATGCCCTGGTTGCGGAACGCCGCCCCGACGAGCGTCGGCACGCCCTTGCCGGCGAGCGTGACGCGGCGGAGCGACTTGCGGATCTGCTCGGCCGAGAGCTCGCGACCCGAGACCCACGCGGCCATCAGCTCGTCGTCGTGCTCGGCGATCGCTTCGATCATCTGCTCGCGCGCGCGGCTCGCGTCATCGGTGAGCGCGTGCGGAATCGGTCCGTCTTCGAACGAGGCGCCGAAGTTGTCCGGGTCCCACGTGCGCGCGCGCATCGTGATGAGGTCGATCACCGAGGTGAAACCCTCACCGATGCCGACCGGCAGCTGGACGAGCACCGGGTTTGCGGCGAGGCGCGTCTTCATCGCCTCGATCACGGCCGCCGGATCGGCGCCTTCGCGATCGCACTTGTTGATGAACGCCAGGCGCGGAATGCGGTAGCGGTCCGCCTGGCGCCACACCGTCTCGCTCTGCGGCTCGACGCCCTCGACGGCGGAGAACACCGCGATCGCGCCGTCGAGCACGCGCAGCGACCGCTCGACCTCCATCGTGAAGTCGACGTGTCCCGGCGTGTCGATCAGGTTGACGACGCAGCCCTTCCAGCCAAACGTCGTCGCAGCGGCGGTGATCGAGATGCCGCGCTCCTGCTCCTGGGTCATCCAGTCGGTGAACGCGGCGCCGTCGTCGACTTCGCCGATCCTCGACGTCACGCCCGTGTAGAACAGGATGCGTTCCGTCGTCGTCGTCTTGCCCGCGTCGACATGAGCCATGATCCCGATGTTTCGGGTCCGGTCCAATGGGACCGCTCTTATGTCGCTCTTCGTAGACATCGTTCTGGTGGTTTGGGCCCAGGGCCCACCTTCCAAACCGTATGGCGGGTGACTACTGCGTGCTGATTACCAGCGGTAGTGGGCGAACGCCTTGTTGGCGTCGGCCATCTTGTGGACGTCTTCGCGCTTCTTGACCGCGTTGCCACGGTTCTGCGCGGCGTCGACGATCTCGTTCGCGAGGCGATCCTGCATCGTCTTCTCGTTGCGCTCGCGGGCGTACTCGACGAGCCAGCGCATGCCGAGGGCGAGCGAGCGGTCCGGGCGAACATCGACGGGGACCTGGTAGGTCGAACCACCGACGCGGCGGCTCTTGACCTCGACGCGCGGGCGGACGTTGCCGAGCGCGCGCTCCCAAACCTTCAACGGATCGTCCTTCGCGCGCTCCGCGACCATGTCGAACGCGCCGTAGACGATGCCCTCTGCGGTGGACTTCTTGCCATCGCGCATCACGACGTTCACGAACTTGGTCAGACGGCGGCGCATGTCGGCCGGCGCGTCGGTGTACTTCGGGTCCGGGAGAACCTTGCGCTTGGGAACTTCACCTTTACGAGGCATGTCTCTCTCCGGTCCTTACTTCGGGCGCTTCGCGCCGTACTTGCTGCGCGACTGCTTGCGGTTCTGGACGCCCGTGGTGTCCAGCGTGCCGCGGATGATGTGATAGCGAACGCCCGGGAGATCCTTCACACGGCCGCCACGGATGAGGACGACCGAGTGCTCCTGGAGGTTGTGCCCCTCGCCCGGGATGTACGACGTCACTTCCATGCCGTTCGTCAGGCGAACGCGAGCGACCTTGCGGAGCGCTGAGTTCGGCTTCTTCGGCGTGGTGGTGTAGACGCGGGTGCAGACGCCGCGCTTCTGCGGGCACTGCTTGAGGGCCGGCGACGCACTCTTCGTGCGAACCTTTTCGCGGCCTCGGCGGACGAGCTGATTGATCGTGGGCATTCCGGATCCTGGGCGGTCTAAAGCGAGCGCGAAATCTTATGGATCCGCGCCCTTCTGTCAAGCACGACGGTGATGCACCCGCCGGCGCAGCACGAATACCATGCAAATCATCGAAAGCACGGCCGGAGTTGAGGGATCCCTTCCCGCCGAACAGCACCCTCCTTCTTCGGAGAGGTCGTTCTTGGGGTCGCATTCGTTGCCCAGACCGTCGTTATCGATGTCCGACTGATCCGCATTCGCCTGGAACGGGCAGTTGTCGGCGGTGTTCGCGACACCGTCATCATCGACGTCGTTGCCGTCCGTCGCGTCGCAGGCATCGCCGAGCCCATCGCCGTCGATGTCGGCCTGATCGGCGTTCGCCGCGAACGCACAGTTGTCCATCGCGTTCGCGATGCCATCGTCGTCGACGTCGGCGTTGTTCGACGGATCGCACGCGTCGCCGAGGCCGTCGCTGTCGCCGTCGCTCTGGTTCGCGTTGGCGTCGAACGGACAGTTGTCGCTCGTGTTCGCGACGCCATCGCCGTCGACGTCGAGCCCGTCTGCCGTATCGCATGCGTCGCCGAGGCCGTCGCCGTCGGCGTCGGTCTGCGACTGGAACGCAGCGAACGGACAGTTGTCGGCGGCGTTCGCGATCGTGTCGACGTCGACGTCGA
>JABFXX010000088.1 GCA_013368795.1 Kofleriaceae bacterium | reverse complement strand
GTGCGCGCGTTCCTCGCGCGGATGCGGATCAAGACCGATCAGACCAAGGCGCTCAATGCCGACACGCTCGCGGCGATCGGCGCGGGCCGTGCCGACGCGACGCTGCGCGTGCTCGAGAGCAAGGCGGCGGCCGGCGAGGCGGCGACCGAGGTCGGTGACCTCGCGATGCGCGTGTGCGGCGGCGCGGCGTTCCGCAAGGACGTCGGCGTCGAGCGAGTGTTCCGCGACGCGCGTGCGGCGGTCGTGATGGCCCCGACGACGGACGCTCTCTACGACTTCATCGGCAAGGCCGTTTGCGGCCTCCCGCTGTTCTGAGGAGACCATGAGCAACACCCTCGTTCTCGGCGCCGTCGCGTACGACGCCAAGGTCGTCCCGATCTGGGACGGTTTTCTCGCGTGGTTCGCCAGGCGCGGCTTCGCGTTCGACTACGTCCTGTACTCGAACTACGAGCGCCAGGTCGAAGCCCACCTCCGCGGCGACTTTCACGTCGCGTGGAACTCACCGCTCGCGTGGATCCAGGCACAGCGGCTCGCGCGCAAGCACGGCCGCGATGCGCAGGCGATCGCGATGCGCGACACCGATCGCGATCTGACGAGCGTCGTGCTCGTTCGCGAGGACAGTCCGGTGAAGAGCCTCGCCGACCTGCGCGGCAGGAAGGTCGGCGTCGGCGCGGCCGACTCGCCACAGGCGACGCTGATCCCGCTGCTCGCGTTCGCCGAGGCCGGCGTCGAGGTTGACGTCGTTCGCCACGACGTGCTGCTCGGCAAGCACGGCGATCACATCGGCGGCGAGCGCGACGCGGTCAAGGCGCTGCTCGCGGGCAAGGTCGACGCCGCGTGCGTGATCGACGGCAACCGGCTCGCGTTCGCGCGCGAGGGTCTCGGCGGCACGCGCGTCGTCGCGACGACCGGTGCGTACGATCACTGCAACATGACGATCCTCGACGGCGCACCGCTGCCCGAGGTTGCGCGATTCCGCGAGCTCCTGCTGGCGATGTCGTACGACGACCCCGAGGTCCGGCCGCTCCTCGACATGGAGGGCCTGAAGGTCTGGCAGCCCGGCCGCACGTCGGGCTACGCGCTGCTCGAGCGCGCGTGCGATCGGTTCGGCACGCTCGACGCGTGGCTCGCCGCGCGATGATCGTCGACCTCGACGATCTCGGTCTCGACGAGGGTGGCCACCTCCTGATCAAGCGCGCGCTCGCCGCGGAGCCGCAGGTGACCGTCCGCGGTCGTGCCGCCGCGCTCGCGACCGATCTGCCCGCGTGGTGCCGCGCGCAGGGCCACGCGATCGAGCGCATCACCGACGGCTTCGCGATCGCGCGAGGCCCGCACGACCGGTGGCGCGGCGCCGAGCGGGCGGGGACCGTCGACGGCGTCGTCGCGCACGCACCTGCGCGCTGGGGGCTGGCCGCACGCGGCGCGCTCGTCGAGGCCGGTGCACCCGAGCTCGACCTGCCGCTCGCCGTGCGCGCCGACATCTGGGCCGACGAGGCGGCGCGGCTCTACGCGCAGGCGGTCGCCGCGCAGTGGGATCCGGCGACCGCGATCCCGTGGGACGCGCCGATCGATCACCCCGACGAGGTCGAGGACGCGGTCGTCCAGGTGATGACGTACCTGATCGAGAACGAGACCGCCGCGCTGCTCGTGCCCGCGCGGTTCCTCGGCAGGCTTCACCCTCACTACCGCGAGGTCATGCAGCTGCTCGCGATCCAGACCGCCGACGAGGCGCGACACATCGAGGTGTTCACGCGGCGCGCCCGGCTGCGGCGCACCGAGCTCGGTCTGTCGACGGCAGGTGGCCAGGCCTCGCTCGCGACGCTATTCGACGAGCCGGACTTCGCGATCGCGAGCTTCCTCCTCAGCGTGCTCGGCGAGGGCAGCTTTCTGTCGCTGCTCTGGTTCCTCCGCGATCACGCGCCCGATGTCTGTACGCGCGAGGTCGCCCGGCTCGCCGCGCAGGACGAGGCGCGCCACGTCGCGTTCGGCCTCGCGCACCTGTCTCGTCACGTCGGCGAGGATCCAACGCTGCGTGGCCGGCTCGCCGCCGCGATCGAGCGCCGTCACACCGCGCTGCAGAGCACCGCCGGCCTCAACGCCGAGGTGTTCGACGCGCTCGTGCTGCTCGCCGCAGGCGGCTGGTCACCGGCGCAGCTCCGCGCCGGTCATCGCGCGGTCGTCGAGCTCGTCGGCGAGATGGACAAGGGCCGCCGCCAGCGGCTCGCGCGACTGGGATTCGACGCCGATGCCGCGGCCTCGCTGTCGGCCCTGCACACGCGCAACTTCATGTAGCCGGATAGTCGATCGCGACGATCTCGACGTCGCCGCGCGGCAGCGCGACGGTGTCGCCGACCTTCGCGCCCCACAGCGCGTTCGCGATCGGCGTCTGCCACGACACGAAGCCGCGCTTCGTATCCGTCTCGATCGCGCCGACGATCCGGTAGGTCGTGCGCTTGCCGTCCTCGTCCTCGACCGTGACGCTGGCGCCGAGACCGACGACAGTCCTGTCCTCGGGCTCGACCACGAGTGCGGCCTTCAGGTGCTCGGTCAGCTCGCGGATCCGGTCCTCGTCGCCGCCGGACTTGGCGAGCTGGTCGAGCTCGGCGCGAGCCGCTCGCGCGCCATCGGGCGTGACGTAGTTTGGATCGGGAACAGGGATGCCGCGCTTGCGCAGTGGCGGCGGCGGGGTTCCTTCATCCTCTTTCGTAAAAGCTTTGCTCATGACGGCGATCCCGAAGCGTGCGCTGGCGGGCACATCGCTTGCTGTACCTAGCGTACGGAGGTTCAAAACTATGTCCACGACTGCATGGATTGTTGTTCTCGTTCTGCTGGCGCTGCTCCTCGGCGGAGGTGGTTACTTCTATCGCCGGTGAGCCGCCTGGACACAGCGTGCCCTCATCGCCGACGATAACGCGATGGGGATGACGTCACTGGGCAGGCATCTGCTCTGCGAGTATCACGGGTGTGATCGAGAGATCCTCGATCATTCCGAGCGGATACGAGCGGAGCTGCTCGCCGCCGTGACTCGTTCCGGGGCCACACCGATCCATGACTTCGTGCATTCGTTCACCCCGCACGGAGTGACTGGAATCGTCGTGATCGCCGAGTCCCACTTCGCGATTCACACGTGGCCGGAGTACGGGTTCGCGGCGGTCGATCTTTTTACGTGCGGCGATACGGTCGATCCGTACGCCGCGTTCGAGCTGCTCGGCACCTCGCTGCGCGCGGCGACCCACTCGGTCGTCGAGATGCGGCGCGGCCTTCTGCCGTCGCCGAGCGGCGCGACGCTGCCGCACAAGCCCGGCGCCTAGATGGAGGGCGACCGCGAGCGCTGGAACGCGAAGTGGCGCGAGCGCGCGGGCGAGCTCGAGGACGAGTCGCCATTTCTCGCCGAGCACGCGCACCTCTTGCCCGCGCGGGGCAAGGCGCTCGATGTCGCTGGCGGGGCAGGGCGCAATGCGATCTGGCTCGCCCGCCGCGGGCTCGACGTCACGCTCGTCGATATCTCCGATGTCGCGCTCGAGAAGGCGGATCGCCGCGCGGCCGGGCTCGGCATCGCGAAGCGACTCAGGACGCTGCACGTCGATCTCGACACCGAGCTCCCGCTCGCGCCGCTCTATGATCTCGTGCTCGTGTTCAACTACCTGAACCGTGCGCGGCGTGACTCGTATGCCTCGCTGCTGGCGGGCGAGGGCCTCCTCGTCGCGCTCCAGCCGACGGTGACGAACCTCGAACGCCACGCCAGCCCGAGTCGACCTCATCTCGTCGAGCGCGGCGAGCTCGAGGACTGGGCGCGGGCGCTCGGCATGGAGATCGTCGTCAGCCGCGAGGGCTGGACCGACGCCAACCGCCACGAGGCGGCGATCATCGCCCGCCGCCTGCGGCCGGAACCGATCGAACCCGGTGACAAGGGACCATCACACGGTCCGTACCGCTGATAGGATCGGCTCGTGAAGCGCCTCTCGCCCAGCGACGCGATGTTTCTCTACGGTGAATCGCGCGAGCAGATGTTTCACGTCGCGGCGATGATGCCGTTCACGCCGCCACCGGATGCGTCGCCCGATCACCTGCGCGAGCTGATGGACGAGGTGCGCGCCGGCGTGAACGTCTACCGGCCGTGGAACCTCAAGCTCAAGCACCCGGACTTCCTCTATCACCCGCTGCAGTCGTGGATCGAGGAGCCGAACATCGACCTCGAGTACCACCTGCGTCGCTCGGCGCTGCCGTCGCCCGGTGACGAGCGCGAGCTCGGCATCCTGGTCTCGCGCCTGCACGGCTATCACATCGACTTCCACCGTCCGCCCTGGGAGGTGCACCTGATCGAGGGCCTCGAGGGCGGCCGGTTCGCGCTGTTCGTGAAGGTCCACCACTCGCTCGTCGACGGCTTCACCGCGATGCGCATCCTCGCGAACGCGCTGACCACGGATCCCGACGAGCGCGGCCGTCCGCTGTTCTTCTCGATCCCGCCGAAGAGCCGCGCGCCGCGCGAGGAGCAGGAGGGCGTGCACTACGCCGCGGTGATGTCCGCGGTGCGCGAACAGTACGGCGCGGCCAAGGTCGCGGGCCGTGCGCTCAAGCGAGTCTTCGACAGCGCGCGCTCCGGTGCGCACGAGCTCGTGTCGCCGCGCCAGGCGCCGAAGTCGATCCTGAACGCGCGGATCAGCCAGAGCCGCCGGTTCGCGACGCAGCGGCTCGAGACCTCGCGCCTCAAGGCGATCGCGAAGGCCGCGAACGGCACGCTCAACGACGTCGTGCTCGCGCTGTGTGCGGGCAGCCTGCGCAAGTACCTCGTCGAGCAGAACGCGCTGCCGCCGGAGCCGCTGATCGCGATGGTGCCGGTCGCGGTCCGCGCGAAGGACGAGGACGGCGGCGGTAACTCGATCGGCGCGATCCTCGCGAACCTCGCCACCGACATCGAAGATCCGTACGAGCGGCTCGCCGAGATCATCGAGTCGACGCGCAACGCGAAGAAGCAGCTCGAGGGCATGTCGAAGGCCGCGATCATCCAGTACAGCGCGCTGCTCATCGCGCCGTCGATGTTGCAGATGATCCCGCAGACCGCCGGCCACGTGCGGCCGACGTTCAACGTCGTGATCTCGAACGTGCCCGGCCCCGAGCAACCGCTGTACTTCCGCGGCGCGCGCCTGGAGGCGAGCTATCCGATGTCGATTCCGCTGCACGGCCAGGCGCTCAACATCACGTGCAACAGCTACGCGGGGCACATGTGCTTCGGTTTCACCGGTTGCCGCGACACGCTGCCGAGCCTCCAGCACCTCGCGGTGTTCTGCGGCGAGGCGCTGGTCGAGCTCGAACGGGCCGTCGCGACGAACGCGGCCTAGTTTTGCCTTGTACCTGCGCCCGCCGCGTGGGATCCACGCGTGATGGAGACGCATCAGTCTGGTAGGTCGTTGCTCGAGCGGTTCATGGCGCCTCTGCAGGTCGCCAATCTCACGCGCTCGTCGGATGCAGAGTCGATCGTGCGCGAGCTATTCGGCCTCGCAGGGATCGAGATCGGCGGCACTGCGCGCGGTGACATCCGCGTGCACGACCCGCGGTTTTACGAGCGCGTGATCCGCGACGCATCGGTCGGGTTCGGCGAGTCGTACATGGAGGAGTGGTGGGAGACCGACGCGCTCGACGTCACGATCGACAAGATCATGCGCGCGAACCTCAAGCAGAAGATCCAGGGCAGCTGGCGCATGCGGGCGCTGACCGTGAAGGCGGTCATGCTGAATCTCCAGGCGAAGACGCGGTCCGGTGCCAACGTCGAGGCGCACTACGACATCGGCAACGACCTCTACACGCGCATGCTCGACGAGCGCATGGTCTACACCTGCGCCTACTGGAAGAACGCCAAGACCCTCACCGAGGCGCAGGAAGCGAAACTCGACCTCGTGTGTCGCAAGGTCGGCCTCGAGCCCGGCATGCGCGTGCTCGACCTCGGCTGCGGCTGGGGCGGGCTCGCGAGCTGGGCGGCCGAGAAGTACGGCTGCACCGTGCTCGGCGTGACGCTGTCGAAGGATCAGGTCTCGCTCGGTAGCGAGAAGTGGAAGCACCTGCCGGTCGAGCTACGGCTCTGCGACTACCGCGACGTCCAGGGCACGTTCGATCGCGTCGTGTCGATCGGCATGATGGAGCACGTCGGCCCGAAGAATCACCGGGCGATGCTCGAGACGATCGATCGGTGCCTGAAGCCCGAGGGCGTCGCGCTGATCCACACGATCGCGAACAACCGCAGCCTGCGCCACGGCACGCCGTTCATCGAGAAGTACATCTTCCCGAATGCGGTCGCGCCTTCGATCGCGCAGATCGGCCGCGCGATGGAGGGGCTGTTCGTCCTCGAGGATCTCCACAACATCGGCCCCGACTACGACCCGACGCTCATGGCGTGGTGGGAGAACTTCGATCGCACGTACAGCGAGATCGCGCACCGCTACGATCGGAAGTTCTACCTGATGTGGAAGTTCTACCTGCTCGCGGCGGCAGGCGCGTCTCGCTCGCGCGACGGCCAGCTCTACCAGATCGTGATGACGAAGACCGGCCGCGCGCAGCCCGACTGCCGCAAGAGCTAGTTCGCGCCGCCGAGGCGCTTGAGGCGCGCCTCGATCACGCGCACCTCGGCGGAGGCGTCGCGGTTGTTCGGCTGGACGTCGAGCACCGCGTGGAAGTGCCGCAGCGCCTCCTTGTCACGGCCGAGGATGCGCTCGACGCGGCCGAGATAGAACCTCGCGACCTCGGGCTGCTGCGACTTGTAGACGGCCTTCTCGAGCAGCTTGCGCGACTCGGCCGCGATCGCGACCTTGTCGTCGGCGGCGCAGAACAGGGCCCAGCCGAGCAGGGCGTTGTAGTCGACGTCGTTCGGCACGAGCTCGACGGCCTTCTTCAGCTCGAGCACGGCGGCCTCGGGCTTGTCGCTCGCGAGCGCGCGGTTCGCCCGCTCGGCAGCCTCGGCGGCGAGCTCGGGGTTCGTCTTCGTGCGCCCGACGTTCGGGACCGAGTCACGCGTACCGCGCGGCAGCTCGAACGGCGGATCCGACGGTGAGCGGCGCGGCGTCGGCGCGCGCGGCACGACCGGCGACGTGCTCGGCGTGTGCGTCCGCGGGATCGACGGCGAGCTTTGCGTGCGCGATACGACCGGCGACGTGCTCGGCGTCTGGGAGCGGCGCTCCTCGCTCGCCGCCAGCATCACCGGCGGGCTGCTCGGGGTCTGCGTGCGCGGCAGGACCGGATACGACACCGAGCCCGGCGTCTTGGTGCGCGCGACGACCGGCGACGTGCTCGGCGTATGCGTCCGCGGCGTCGGCGTGCGCGGCAGCGGAGGCGGCGTCTTCGTCTCCCAGCCCGAGCCGGTGGTCGTGCGCGGAGGCGCGGAGGCGTGGGCCGAGCCGCAGACGACGAGCGCGTAGATCGCGGCCTGCATCGTGCGAGGGTCGATGTCGCGATGGAGCGCTTCGAGCTCCGGCATGCTGATGCCGTCGCGCAGAGCGGCAAGCAGCGGCCACTCGCCGTCGCAGAAGCCGAACTTGTGGAGCTCGGCCGACGCGTCCTGCTCGAGTACGAAGTAGTTGCCGCCGAGCATGCGCAGCTCGTTCGACAGGCGCACGTCGGACATGTGCATGCGAACGCCGTGATAGATGACGGCGCGGATATCGACCTCGCAGGCGCGCGTCGGCAGGCAGATCTTGTCCTCGAGGACGAACTCGCCTTGCTCGGGAGCGAACGAGCGCGCCGCGCGGCGCGTGATGACCTCGATGCGCAGCTTCTCGAGCTGGGCCTCCGAGAGCTTCGCGACGTCGCCGATCAGGTCGACCTCGTCGGCGTTCGGGCTCGCCGTGATCCGGCGCTGCAGCTCGCTCACGTGAGACGACGAGACGAGATGGCTCGTGAGCGCGACGCGCGCGACGCTGTCGGCCGTCATCGGCGAGCGCGCGGCGACGACGACACCGCGATCGAACGCGATCGAGTAACGCTTCTGCTCAGAAAGAAGCGTCAGCTGTCCGGTCGCGGCGCGGCGAGCCAGGGTTGCTAGCGTCAGTGCCCACGGTCTGTCCGTGACCGTTCCTCGCGCGAGCTCCACATCCTCCATCATGCGAAAGCGGAGGAATTCATCAACGATCTAGAAGATCGTGAGCGTGCCGACGAAATCAGCTTGCCAGGCGCACAACGTCGGGCGCAGACGCCTCTTTGTTCCAGGCATCCGACATGAACTGCATCGCGTCGGCGAGTGCCGCGAGGTAGGGCTCCGAGATGTAGGTGATGTCGTGCCGTTTGCACCACGCAGACGTGATGGCGGCGGCGCGCGCGAGGTTCGCGTGCGGAATCTTGGGGAACAGGTGGTGCTCGACCTGGTGATCGAGGCCGACGAAGAAGAACGACATCACGCGCGGAAGCTCGAGGTTCCGCGTCGTCTCGAGCTGGTGGATCCAGTCGTGGTTCTGCTCGTTGACGATCGGCAGGCCCATGTGAGCCGGAGCAAACACGAGCGCGAGGCAGATCCCGGACACCGCCCAGACCCCCGCGTACACGCCGAAGCCGACGAGCGGTCCCCACACGATCGACGGGATCGCGATCCAGCACGTGTAGTGGGCCGTGAGGCACGCGACCTCGATCCACCACGCGCGCTCGCGCTTGTTCTTGTAGCGAGCGAGGTAGAGGAGCGACGAGCGCCGCATGCCGAGCGCCATGAGCGTCGACATCGGCCAGAACAGCCACTTCTGGAAGTTGCGCTGGAACCAGCGCGTCTTCGCACCGCACTTGTCGTGATCGCCACGCGATGACGAGAACGGGAACGGCTGGATGTCGGGATCGACGCCCTCGACATTGGGATGGCCGTGATGAAGCCGGTCGTGCTTGTTGCGCCAGTAGAGGGCACCGAGCCCCGAGAACAACGGGAACGCGAGATAGCAGAGCAGGGCGTTGCGCGTCGGCGAGCTCGAGAAGCTGCGATGGCTGCCCTCGTGGCCGTACATCGCGATCGTCGTCGACAGCATCCCGGCGAGCGGGATGAAGATCGCCGCGCCGATCCATCCGGTCAGCGCGAGGCCGACGAGACACCCGGCAACGCCGGTCCCAAGCGCGGCGAGCTCGAGCCAGCTCCGCCCCTCCCGGGGCGTGAACACGCCGGCAATGCGCAGCTCGGCGCGTAGTGAACCCAGGTCTACAGCCATTTTGGACACCATCGCTGAGTACCCGGTCGCGGCGCGACCGTTCTACGTCAGTATTCGGTCACGACCGCTCTTAGGGGCTTGCCAACCTGGCACAGATCGGCCACCGCCTGTGGCGCCGCGCGTTATACGTCGCTCTCCAGCCACTTCTTTGTCGCGTCCTTCAGGAACGCGATCGAGTCGGTGTCGACGAGCACCGACAGACAGGTGAGCGCGCCATCGGCCTTGCGGAACTCGGTCGTCGCGATCGGCTGCGGCGAGAAGCCCGCCTTCGCGAGGACGTCGAGCGTGCGCGGGAAGCCAGCGGCGACGAGCACGCGGCTACCGAGCGACAGTACGTTCGCGGCATACGACTCGCTCGCCGGGATCCGGACGATGTCGACGTCGCCGAATGCCTCGGCGGGGATCGTGGCGTCCGCGAGTGTCATGCGGCCATCCGGCAGCGGCGCGCACACGCACTTGAGGTGGAGGACGTCGCGCGGCAGCTCGATCGGCACGATCTCGTAACCGTGCGGCTCGAACACCTCGGTGAGACGTGCGATGCCCGCGGCGTTCGTGCGCGCCGAGCGGCCGACGAAGATCTTGCCGCCGAGCACCATGCAATCGCCACCGTCGAGCGTGGCCGGCGGGGCCATCGTCGTGACGCCGAGATGCTCGTCGAGAACGGCGGCAACCGCCGACGGCTCGCCCTGACGTGACGGCGCCCCCGGCCGCGCGATCAGCGCGATGTCTCCCGCGACGACCGCGGTGTCCTCGACGAAGCAGCAATCCGGCAAGTCCTCCTCGGCGGGCAGCACGCGCACGGTGATCTTCGCAGCGGCGAGCGCCGCGCGATATGCAGCGTGTTGCTGGCGCGCGAGTGCGACATCGATCGGTGTCGCGGGCCTGGTCGCACTCAACGCATTCGAAAAGCTCGTCGGAACCTCGCGGACGATCGCGATCATGTCCGGACCATACTGCGTTAACGTCGCGACCATGCGAGCCCTTGCAGGTGTTGCTCTCGTCGCCGCTTGTTCGTCGCAACCGAAGATGACGGTGCCGGCGGCGCCGACGTCCTCGATCGATCAACCCGCGCCCGCCGCAGCTGAGCTGAAGCCCAAGGAAGAGGTAAGTGCGCCGGCGCCGGTCACCGAGAAGGTCGATGTCGACACGCCGAAGACGACGGTCGCCGGCAATCGCTTCATCCTTCCCGCCGGCTGGTCGATGACGGTTCGCGGGCAAGCGACGCTCGTGACACCGCCGGAGGGTGGCTCGACGATCGCGCTCGTCGACGTCCAGGCGAAGGACGCCGACCACGCGGTGGCGCTCGCCTGGCAGGCGTACAACCCCGACAAGAAGTACGCCCTCAAGGTGTCGACGCCGGAGGCCGATCACGACGGCTGGTCGGAGATCCGCAGCTACGAGTACCAGGTCTCGCCGAACGAGCGGCGCGTGATCGGCGCGCAGGCGATGTACGCGAACGGCGGCTGGCACGTGATCGTCATCGACATGGCGCTCGGTGTCGCCGAGAAGCGCGGCAGCCAGCTCGGCGTCGTGTTCGGCAAGCTGCTGCCGAAGGGCTACGACCGCGAGTCGTTCGCCGGCAAGAAGGCGAACAAGCTCGATGCCGCGCGGATCGCCGAGCTCGGCAAGTTCGTCGAGACCTCCGAGAAGCTGCTCGGCGTCCCGGGCGTGGCGGTCGGCATCGTCCAGGACGGCAAGGTCGTGTTCGCCGGCGGCTACGGCGTGCGCAAGCTCGGCAAGCCCGCGAAGGTCGATGGCGACACGAAGTTCATGGTCGCGTCGAACACGAAGGCGATGACGACGCTGATGCTCGCGAAGCTCGTCGACGAGAAGAAGCTGACGTGGGACTCGACGGCGACCAGCCTTCTGCCCCAGTTCAAGCTCGGCGACGCGGACACGACGTCGAAGGTGCTCGTGAAGCACCTGATCTGCGCGTGCACCGGCATGCCTCGCCAGGACATGGAGTGGCTGTTCGAGTACAAGAACCTCACGCCGGAGGGCGCGCTCGCGACGCTCGGGACGATGCAGCCGACGAGCAAGTTCGGCGAGCTGTTCCAGTACTCGAACCCGCTCGCCGCGGCGGCGGGCTTCATCGGCGGCCACGTCGCGTTCCCCAAGCTCGAGCTCGGCAAGGCGTACGACGAGGCGATGCGCACGCGCGTGTTCGCGCCGCTCGGCATGACGTCGACGACGTTCGACTACAAGAAGGCCGAGGCGGGCAACGCCGCATCGGCGCACGCGCCCGATATCGACGGCAAGCCCGCGCTCGCGACCCACGCGATCAACTACTCGATCATCCCGCTTCGTCCCGCGGGCGCGGCGTGGAGCACCGTGCGCGACATGCTGAAGTACGTGCAGATGGAGCTCGACGAGGGCAAGCTGCCCAGCGGCAAGCAGTACGTCTCGAAGGAGGCGCTGCTCGCGCGGCGCGCGCCGCAGGTCGCAGTCGGCGAGGGAGCGACGTACGGCATGGGCCTCATGGTCGACACGAAGTACGGCGTCACCGTCGTGCACCACGGCGGCGACATGATCGGCTTTCACAGCGACATGATCTGGCTGCCCGAACACAACGTCGGCGCCGTGATCCTGACGAACGCGGATCCGGGCTGGATCATCCGCGGCGTGTTCCGCCGCAAGCTCCTCGAGGTGCTGTTCGACGGCAAGCCGGAGGCCGATGCAGACGTCTCCGCCGCGGCGAAGACGTGGTTCGACTCGCTGGCGGCGAACCGCAAGCTGATGACGGTCCCGGCCGATGCCGCCGAGGCCGCGAAGCTCGCGCCGGCGTATTCCAACGAGTCGCTCGGCGAGATCAAGGTCAGCAAGGCGGGGCAGGCGACCGTGTTCGATTTTGGTGAGTGGAAGAGCGAGGTTGCGTCGCGCAAGAACCCCGACGGATCGATCTCGTTCCTGACGACCGCGCCGGGCATCAGCGACATGGAGCTCGTCGTCGGGTCGGCGTCGGGTAAGCGCACGCTGGTCATTCGGGACCCGCAGCACGAGTACGTGTTCACCGAGAAATAGCGAGGCCGGCCGGGGCGTTGCCCTGACAAGATGCCGTCCTCCTCCGACGTGATTCGCGCCGATTTCGATCGGATCGCGTCGTGCTCCGCCGACCTGCTCGAACCGACCGCGCAGAGGCTTCTCGCCGAGGCGCCGTTTCGCGGGCGCGTCCTCGAGATCGGCTGCGGCACCGGCGCACTCGCACGCGAGCTTGCCGCCAAGCGCGGCGCGAAGGTCACCGCGATCGATCTGTCGCCGCGGATGATCGACGTCGCGCGCGTGCGCACGAACGAGACGCTCGGCATCGAGTACCGCGTCGCCGACATCATGGCGCTGTCGCCGCGCGGCTTCGACGCGGTCGTCACCGTCAACACGCTCCATCACCTGCCGCTCGCCGAGATGGCCCAGCGGATGGCCGATGCGGTCGTGCCCGGCGGCCGCGTGCTGATCGCGGATCTGTTCGACGCGCGCGGCTTCGGCGCGCTACCGTACAACGCGCTGTCGTGGGCGTTTCGCCCGTCGCGCACCGACGACCTCGAGACCGTGAAGGCGTGGGCAGCGCACTCGCAGCACGATCGGATCCAGACCTTGCGGACGATCAAGTCGACGCTTCGCGAGGTCTTGCCCGGCGTCGCGATCCGTCGCCACCTCGGCTGGCGCTACACCGCGATCTGGCAGAAGGCCTAGCGCACACCGGGTACTTGTCGGCTACCGGCGAAGATGAAACCATCGCCGGAGATGGGCTGTCTCTGCTGCCGTAGCGGAGTCGAGGTGGGGTCGCTGTGTCGAGCCTGCGCACACGAGGTCGCGCCTTGCGATGGCCTCATTCCCGATCACGTGCGCTCGACGGTCGACGATGCCGAGGCGTGGCTCGTCGATGGCTTCGGGATGGCGCACGCGGTCGGGACGAAGAACGCGATCGGCCGCAGCCACGACGGCCAGCTCGTCATCCTCGCGAGCTCGGTCTCGCGCGAGCACGCGGAGCTGCGCAAGACCGACGGCGGCTGGCAGATTCGCGACCTCAGCAGCCGCAACGGCACGTTCGTCGATGGCGCGCGAGCACAGGGCCGCGTCATGCTCGGCGAGCGCTCGATCGTGAAGATCGGCGATGTCGCGCTGTGGTTCCTCGCCGACGTCGTGCACGAGCCGGTCTCGCCACCGTCGATCGCGACGGCGAGCGTCGGCGGCGGCCTGTTGCGATTCAGCCTGCTGCCCGGGCCGATCGAGCTGTGTCTCGTCGGCACGACGGATACGGACGCCGGCGGCGCGCTGCTGTCGCGCTCCCAGGGCAGCGAGGCGTGGTCCGAGCGCAGCTTGCCGCCGCTCGAGTTCCAGCTGCTCCGCGCGCTGTGCACGCGTGCGTCCGAGGAGGCGAGCTCTCCATCGACCGTGCGCGGCTGCGTGCAGACCAAGCAGCTCGCGCGCGATTTGCCGTTCCAGTCGAAGTACGCGAACGAGGAGAACGTGCGGCAGGTCGTGCGCAGGTTGCGTGGCGCGCTCGGCGAGATCGGGGTCGACGAGATCCTCGCGGTCGCGCCCGGCCGCGGCTACTACCTGTCATGTCCGGTCAGCGCTTCGTCAGATCGACGGTGATCTTGCGCGGCTTGGCGCTCGGGCGAGGCCGCCGCTCGTCGAGCCGGCCGATCGCATCGATCGCGACGACGGCGACGACGAGGCCGATCACGACGAACACGATCGTCTCCATGTCGACGGTCTAGCGCACGGCGACCGATGGTCCGACCAGTTCACGCGATTTTCACGCGCGAGCTGCGATGAAACCGGCGAGGTCCGGCAACCAAGAGAGCAGAACCGACGACGGCTGCACCGATGTACAAACGTGCGGTCTTCGGTGCAGTCGTTGGTCGGACGCCAGGAGGCCCATGCGCAACGCTCTCGCTCTCGCAATCGTGCTCGCGTCGACCCCAGTGGCAGCACAACCGGTGACCCGCCCGTGTGCGGTGACGATCGCCCGCGCTCCCGACGACGTCCGGATCGTGGTCGACGCATGGATCGCCGCCGAGCCATCGTGCAGCACCGCGCTCGAGGTCCGGATCGTGCCGACCGAGGGCGGGCTCTACCTGCTCGCGCGCGACGAGCACGGACGGGTGCGCGAGCGGATCGTTCCCGATGCCCAGAGCGCGGGCGTGCTGATCGCGAGCTGGGCCGCCGACGACGTGATCGTCGCGCCGCCCGTGACGCCTGCGCCTGCGCCCGAGCCGGCGATCGCACCGGCGCCACCGCCCGAGGCGCCACCCGCAGCGCCCGCCGTGGCGCCGCCCGCGCCGATGGCCCCGAGCATGATGGGACCGTCGATGGCGCCGGGTGCACTCGGCGGCCCGGTCGATGGGCCGCCGGCGCCATCGCTGCCAAAACGGATCTCGAAGTGGATTTCGGTCGGCGCCCTGGTCGGCGACAGCGGCGCCAGCGGCGGCGCACGCCTCGAGCTCGATATCTTCACGCGCGGCAAGTGGTCGTTTGGCCTCGCCGGCTCCGTGTCGAACGCGCGTACGTGGGTCTACGCCAACGGCTCTGGCGGCGAGCTCATGACCAGCGACAAGAAGCTGACCGCGACGGTCACGCGCAACATGCAGTACGGGCGCTTCCAGCTGCGCGCGTCGGCGGGTCTCGGCCTCGTCTACAGCGAGGCAGGGGGTCTGATGACGAGCTACGCGGTCGGCGCGTCGTCGGACATCATCGAGGGAGACGACGTGTTCAGCGTCGCCGACGCGTCGCTGCTCCTCGGGATCGAGCTCGGCAAGAGCTGGGCGATCACCGGCGGCCCGGTCCTGACGATCTACGACCAGGTGTTCGATGCGCACTCGGTGCAGATGACCTGGGAGCCGACGCCGGCGATGACGGTGTCGCGCCAGACCGTCGAGGTGATGGGCTACATGGGACTCCGGTATCGGCTGTGACGAAGAGGGGCCAGCTGATCCAGCTCCGGCCCGCGCCGAGCGTCGACGAGATGTCGGACGCCGGCCTCGTCGCGGCGTGTGCCGCAGCGGATCGCACGGCGCGTGCGTTGCTGTTCGAGCGCCACGTCGACGTCATCCATCGCTTCGTCTCCCGGATGCGCGGCAGTGACGCCGATGCGGTCGACGACCTGGTCCAGGCGACGTTCATCCGCGCGTTCCAGGGCGCAGCGCGGTTCAAGGGCACGAGCGCGCGAGCGTGGCTGTTCGGAATCGCGGCGAACGTCGTCCGCGAGCACGCACGCAGCGAGATCCGACGCAAGAAAGCGCTCAGCGTCGTCGCCGACGAGCTGCCGCGCGCGACCGAGGCACGCGACGCGCACCTGCTCGCGCTGTTGCCCGCGCTCGTCGAGCAGCTGCCGCACGAGCTGCGCGCTGCGTTCGTGCTCGTCGATCTCGAGGGCGAGCGCGGCTGCGATGCGGCGAGCGCGCTCGGCGTCCCCGAGGGCACGCTGTGGCGGCGGCTGTTCAACGCGCGCCAGATGCTGCGCAAGCTCGCCGGAGGTGGATCGTGAGCTGCCCGAGCCTGGGCCGGCTCGCCGCCGCCGCGTCGGGCGAGGACGAGCTCGCGATCGCGCACGCCGCCGACTGCGCGCGCTGCGGGGCACTGCTCGCCGAGCAGCAGGAGCTGCTCAGCGCCGCACGTAGGATGCGCGCACCACGGCTCGACGAGGAGCGCCGCCGCGTGCTCGCCGCCGAGGTGATGGCAGGGGCCGACGTCGCGCCCGAGCCGCGCTGGC
>JABFXX010000232.1 GCA_013368795.1 Kofleriaceae bacterium | reverse complement strand
CTTCACCGAGAAGTCGATGGACTTCGGCCCGGGCAAGTACCACGTGTTCAGCTTCGACGGGAAAGACCGCGCCGGCATGATGAAGCCGGAGATGCCGATGCCGCAGGCGTGGCTGCCGTACGTCCAGGTCGCGAATGCCGACCAGACCGTCGAGAAAGCGAAGAAGCTCGGCGCGAAGGTCCACGTCCCGGGCATGGACGTCGAAGGCGTCGGCCGCATCGCGGTGCTCGAGGACACGCAGGGTGGCTGGATCGGCCTTCTGCAGCCGAGCGCTTAGCGACGCTTCACGAGGATGACGTTGCCGTTCGCGGTGACGTCGAGCTTGTGCACGGCCGCGATCGTGCAGACGGCGAGGTCCCACGCGACGCGCTTCAGCTTCAGCGTGACCTTGCCCTGCACGTCGTCGGGGATCACGATGTTGACGTTGCCGGCATCGGCGAGCAGCCGGAACACGTCGTGGATATCGGCACTCTTCACGTCGAGGTCGATCGCCGCACCGTGGTGCTTGGCGTCGCGTGCGCACATCTCGCGCCCCGCATGCGCGGACGATGCGAGGATCGCGACCACAGCGACGGCGCGAAGCATGGGATCAGTGTAGCTTCTCGTCGTGAAGCTGGCCCTACCCTTTCTGCCGCCCGTCGAGCCGATGCTCGCGAAGCTGGCAAACGAGATCCCAGAGGGCGACCACTGGATCTACGAACCGAAGTGGGACGGGTTTCGCGCGATGGTGTTCAAGTCGGGCAACGACGTCTACATCCAGAGCCGCGACCTGAAGCCGCTCGGTCGCTACTTCCCCGAGCTCGAGCAGCCGCTGCGCGACAACCTGCCCGATCGCTGCATCCTCGACGGCGAGATCGTGATCGCGACCGACGGCCGCCTCGACTTCGAGGCGCTGCTCCTGCGCATTCATCCGGCCGCGTCGCGCGTCGCGATGCTCGCCGCGGAGAAGCCGTCCTCGTACGTCGCGTGGGACCTGCTCGCGCTCGGCGACGAGGACCTGCGCGGCCTGCCACAAGAGGAGCGCCGCAAGCGACTCGAAGAAGCGCTCGCCAGCGCGAAGACGCCCGTGCACGTCTCGCCCGCGACGCGCGATCGCGCGGTCGCCGAGGACTGGTTCCGGCGCTTCGAGGGCGCGGGCCTCGACGGCGTGATGGCCAAGCCGCAGGACCTGCTGTTCGCCGCCGGCAAGCGCGCGATGATCAAGGTCAAGCACGCGCGCACCGCCGACTGCGTCGTCGCGGGCTTCCGCTGGTACAAGGGCGGCAAGGACACGCTGCTCGGCTCGATGATGCTCGGGCTCTACGACGCCGCCGGCGTCCTCCACTACGTCGGCATCGCCGGCTCGTTCAAGCAGGCCGATCGGGCGAAGCTCGCCGAGCTGCTCAAGCCGCTGCGCGAGGGTGCGCGCGAGAGCCATCCGTGGAAGGACTGGGCCGAGTGGCAGGATCAGGAGACGGAGAACGGCCGTCGCCTACCGGGCGCGACGAGCCGGTGGAACCGCGGCAAGGACCTGTCATGGGAGCCGCTTCGCATCGAGCTCGTCGCCGAGGTCTCGTTCGATCACATGCAGGGCACGCGCTTTCGCCACGGGACGCACTTCAAGCGGTGGCGCCCCGACAAGCCGCCGAGCGACTGCCGCTACGATCAGCTCGAAGTGTCTCCTCCGCAGGAGATCAAGGACATCTTCGGCAAGTAGCGCCGTCACTCGGCCTTGTCGTTGTCCCACGTCATGCCCGCGTACTCCTCGCGCGGATCGTAGTTCGGATCCAGCTCCTCCTGCGGCGGCCGCTCGGCCTCGGGCACGTTCTTGAGATTGATGCGGATCCGGTACCAGGCGGTCGCGCGGCCGCGGTTGGTGTCGACGAGCACGTCCTCGGGGGCGAGCTTCGCGGTGACGTCGGGATACTTCGCCTTCCAGCGCTCGAGGCCGGCGAGCGCGTCGGGCTTGTGCTTCGCCTGCGCGATCGTGATCACCGGGAACTTCGGCTTGCGCGGCGTACGCGGGCCCTTTGCTCGCGACGGCTGCACGCGCGGCGCCTCGCCGTCGCCCTTCGGGAAGTGCGGTGGCCACGGCGCATCGACCTCGCCCTCCGCTTCTTGGCGATCGGCGAGCTCGAGCAGCGCGTCGAGCGTCCCCGGGGTGTCGTCGATCGCCGCGTGCGCGTCGCCGCGCGACTTGTAGATCGCGGGCACGGTGCGCAGCGTGAACTCCGCCGGATCGGCGACGAGGAAGTCGTCCCACGACAGCGGCATCGACACTCTCGCGTCGTCGCGCGCGCGCACCGAGTACGCACAGCACGTCGTGCGATCGCGCGCGTTCTGGTTGTAGTCGAGGAACACGCCCTTGCGCTCCTCCTTCCACCACTTCGCGGTCGCGATCTGCGGCGCCCTGCGCTCGACCTCGCGCGCGAACGCGAGCGCGGCCCTGCGCACGACCGTGAACGGCCACTTCTGCTCGATTCGCACCCACAGGTGCGCGCCGCGCGAGCCGCTCGTCTTGGGCCAGCCGACGAGCCCGACCTCGGCGAGCACCTCGCGCGCGACCTTCGCGACGTCGACGATCTGCGCCCAGCCGACTCCCGGTACGGGATCGAGATCGATGCGCAGCTCGTCGGGTCGATCCATGTCCTCGCTGCGCACTGCATGCGGATGCAGCTCGATGCACCCGAGGTTCACGACGTACACGAGCGACGCAGCGTGATTGACGACGATCTCGTCGGCGCTGCGGCCCGACGGGAACTTGAACGTCGCGATGTCGAGCCATGGCGGTCGCTTCGGCGGTGCGCGCTTCTGGTAGAACGGCTCGGCCTCTGCGCCATTCACGTAGCGCTTGAGGATCATCGGCCGGCGCGCCAGTGCGCGCAGCACGCCCTGCTCGACAGCGAGGTAGTACTCGACGAGCTCCTTCTTCGTGATCCCTGCCTTCGGGAAGTAGATCTTCTCGGGGTTCGACAGGACGACCTCGATACCGCCGAGCTCGAGCGTCTCCTTCGCGGCTTTCGCCATGCGCGAATCCTTGCACGTCTGGCGGTTGTCCCGCATGGTTCAGCGCCCCATGCGGTCGCGGTTGTCGACTCTTCTGGCGCTCGCGTTCCCGATGGTGCTCGCGCGCATCACCCAGTCCGTGATCACGTTCGCGGACGCGATGCAGGTCGAGCACCTCGGCAGTGGCGCGCTCGCGGCGACCGCGACGGGCGGCCTCAACGTCCTCGGCTTCGTCATCCTGCCGCAGGGCATCGTGTTCATCGTCCAGAGTTTCGTCGCGCAGCTCCAGGGCAGCGGCCAGCGCGCCGAGACACCGCGATTCGCGATCTACGGGCTCATGCTCGCCGCGGCCGCAGGCCTCGTCGGCCTCGCCGCGATTCCGCTCATCGATCCGTTCCTCGGCCTCACGAGCTACTCGCCGGCCGTCCGCGCCGACATGTCCGATTACATGACGATCCGCTTTTTATCGATCGCGGCGGTCGTCGGCATCGAAGCGCTCGGCGCGTGGTACGGCGGGCTCGGCAACACGTGGATGCAGATGATCGCGGGCATCATCACGATGGTCGCGGCCGTGTTCTGCAACTGGCTGCTCATCGACGGCAACCTCGGCGCACCCGCGCTCGGTGTGTCGGGCGCTGCATGGGCCGCGGTGATCGGCAGCTGGCTCGGCTTCTCGTTCCTCCTCCTCGCCCGCTGGCGCGGCTGGGGTGGCGCGCCGCGCGCCGACAAGCTCGCGCTCTCGCTTCGCGAGCTCCGCCGCGTGATCCGCTTCGGCTTCCCCGAGGGACTGAACCTGTTCCTCGAGTTCACCGCGTTCCAGATCTTCATCAACTTCGTCCTCTCGCACCTCGGCGACGAGAC
>JABFXX010000109.1 GCA_013368795.1 Kofleriaceae bacterium | reverse complement strand
CGACGGACCTGCCCGGCTACGACCCGGCGTGGCAGATCGATACCGCGCGTCCCTACGTCGCGACGTTCTCGCTACTCGCCGACGAGGGCGACAGCCACTACGCGGCGTCGTATGTGATCGCCGCTAGCGCGACAGCAGCGCGATCAGCGCGATGATCGCGAGCACGCCGGCGACCGACAGGATCACGACCATCGCGACCTTCGCCCAGTCCGTCGGCGACGTGCCGAACACGACCTCGGGCCGCTGGCCGTGGACGATCGCGCGATACGGCGAGCCGCGATAGCGATACGCGAGGATCCACGCGGGCAGCGCGACGCGATCGGTCGTCTGCGACTCGACCTGGCACGACACGTTGACGTTGCGCGTGCGGCGGCCGGGGATGTGCTCCTCGACCCTCTCCTTCGCGACCGCCTCGATCGCGCGTGCGACCTGCAGGCGCGCGGCCGAGCGCTGGGCATCGAAGCCCTCGATCTGCGCGGGCGTCTCGCCGGCGATCGTCTCGCCGATACCGACCACCCTACCCAGATCGTAGTACGGCACGAGCAGCGAGCACTCCGCCGCGGTCAGGCCGCGCGATGCGGGGATCGCGATGTTGCCGAACTGGAGGCCGAGCGTGCCGGAGTGCGGCGCCCACGCCGAGCGATGCGAGTCGGCGTCGGAGTCCGCGGTCCACGACACCTGCGCGTTCGCGTTGACGATCCACGCGGCCCAGCACAGCGGCTGCAGCGACTCGAACACGGCCTCGTCGCGCAGCGTCTTGGGCGCGAAGAATCCGCGCTTGC
This sequence comes from Kofleriaceae bacterium, assembly GCA_013368795.1. Classification (GTDB taxonomy): domain Bacteria; phylum Myxococcota_A; class Polyangia; order Haliangiales; family Haliangiaceae; genus JABFXX01. The sequence continues at coordinate 3,066 of JABFXX010000109.1, read as the reverse complement.
CGAGCCAGCCGCGCAGCGCGGACGTCGCGAGCTCGCGGTCGACGGCGAACGGCAACCGCAGCGTCGCCGCCTCGACGGGATCGGCCGGCTGCTCGACCTTCATCACGGCGCCGCAGAAGCCGCATGCCGGTGCCTGCTTGTTCGCGTCGAACGCGATCGCCGCGCCGCACTCGGTGCAGCGCAGGATCTGGACCCGCACCTTCTCGACGCTGTGGGCCGCGACCGGCACCGGCAGCGCGCACACGGAGCAGCGAAGGTCGCCCTCCTCGAGCGGCGACTCGCAGCGAGAGCAGCCCTTCCGCGCCGCAGCGGCGACGCTCACGACTGCGCCCTCGCGGCGAGCACGATCGCGACGATCGCGGCGACGACAACCAGGATCGCGGCGATGATCTTCAGCGGCGACAGCGGGACCTTGCCGTGGATCTTGCCGGTCTGGCCGTTGATGATGACCCGCAGCGGGGGCTTGTCCTCACGGTAGCGGACCGCGAACACCCACACCGGGACGAAGATCGGGTCCATCGACTCCCAGCTCACGTGGGTCTTCCACGCGAGGTCGCTGTAGCTGTCGCCGGGCATGAACCGACGCAGCTTGCCGCCGATCTGGTCGACGGCCTCGCGCCGGCTCGTCTGCTCGCACTCGGTCGCCGGGCGCGCGAACTCCTCGGCGATCCAGCCCGAGATCAGCGCCGGGCTGTACCGCCTCATCTGTTTGAGGTCAAATGGCTCGACCCTCTCGAGCTCGGCATTCGAGAGCCCCGCCGACGCGCTGACCACGACGTCGGTCACGTACGACACGTGTCGCCCCGCGAGCGGCCGGTACTCGGTGCGCGTCACGGTCCGGGTCCGCGTCTGCGTGCGTCCCTGCGAATCCGTTTCGGTGTAGGTCTCGGTCTCGGTGTAGTTCTCGCCGATCTGTGCCGTGTAGTCGGTGTTCGCGACGGCGCTGTACAGATAGCTCGGCGCGTAGATCCCCTTGATGTCCTCGACCTTCGCCCGCCGCAGCCGCGAGTCCGCGAACATCGTCCGGCTTCCCAGCCAGCGCTCGAGCGCGCGGCGCGCCACCTCGGCATCGCCGATGAACGTGACCACGAACTGAGGGTCCGGCTGCTCGGTCGCCGCCGGCCTCTCGACGAAGTTCGGGCTCGCGCAGTAGGGGCAGGTCGCGGTGCGCACGCCATCGAACGCGAGGCTCGCACCGCAGTTCTGACAAGCGAACGTGGTACTCATACCCGGAAAGAGACCGAAGCATAGGCCACGGCGAGGGCGAATTCACGCGACATGTCGGGCCCGGGAGTAGTGGGCCGCAGGTTTGACTGCCGTTTTTTGGACTCGCCCCGCAGGGCACGCGACGATTTTTTTCCCATGCTCGCCGTCATCGGTAACGTGATCGCCGGACTCGGAGTCGTCAGCTTGTTCACGGCCACGCTACGGTTGACCCGCCCCGCCAAGTAGTAGAACTTGAACGGTGGTGGCCACCGTCATCCCGCGCGTCGCGCGCCCGCCCGCCGCCGACGAGCTGACGCTCGCGGATCGAGACTTCGTGCGCCTCATGCTGCGCGGCGACTCGGTCATCGACTGGCACCGTCTCTCGTTCGCGGACCACGCCGAGGTCGATCGCTTCCTCCGCCTCAACGAGTTCGACCCCGAGTCCGACTCCGAGATGGAGCGGTTCGAGGACATCCGCGCCGACGCGGTCGACTACCTCGCGCGCGCGTTCGCGATGGCGATCCCGGACGAGGTCGCCGCCGACCTGCCCGCCCGCGACCTCTTCCTCGTCGCCTCGAGCACCGGCCCCCACCAGAAGTGGGCGTGCGTCGTGCTCAAGGTGATGCACATCATCCATCACATCAACGGCCGCCAGGCCCTCCTCAAAGTCTCGGTCTCGGACGAGATCATCTTCCGCGAGATCGAGATGAAGGTCCTGCAGGTCGTCGAGCAGCTGCGCGCTGCGGGCGCCCCGCTCACCGAGTTCGAGTGGAGCCGCAAGCCGCGCGACTCGCAGATCACCAAGCTCCTCGCGAAGAAGTCGACGCTCGCCGCCAGCATCTACGACAAGCTGCGCTTCCGCCTGATCGTCCCGCAGTACGCCGACATCGTGCCGATGCTCGCGACCCTCGCGCGCCAGCTGATCCCGTTCAACTACATCGTCCCGGGCGAGAGCGTGAACCAGCTCGTCGAGCTGCGCGACGTGCTCGGCCCCGACGCGACCGGCAGCGCCGCGGCCCGCGAGATCCCGTTCAACGAGTTCTCGGGTCCCGAGTACCGCATCATCAACTTCGTCGCCGATCTGCCGCTCCGCCTCGAGCGCCTGCTGCCCAAGGGCGAGTCGCTGCCCGAGCTCTCGCACGTCGTGTTCGTGCTCACCGAGTTCCAGGTTTGCGACAAGCAGACCTCGATCCGCAACGAGTCCGGCGCGTCGAGCCACGAGGCGTACAAGGCGCGCCAGCACGAGCGCGTGCGCATGCGCCTGTTCCGCGACAAAGACGATCCGTTGCTGCCGGACTGATGAGCTGGTTGCCACCCTATGGCTGGTGGGTACGCGAGCACGAGCACGAGACCGTGCTTCGCGGTTGGGACTGGATGTATGGCGCGATCACTCTGTCGCACGGTGTGGTGACGCTTCCCTTCAGCATCTGGCTCGCGGGAAGCAACCTGTGGGGCATCCTCGGGTGGCTCGCCGTGTCGCTGTTTGTCGCGGCGGGCGTGGGATGGGCAGTCGTGGTCGATGCGGAGGGCTTCGTGTTCTCTCGAACCTGGCTGGGCATTCCGCTGACACGCAAGCGGCTCCCTCACGGTGCCCCGCTAGAAGTTAGAGAAGATGACTACGTTCCCGAGGGCGCCGACTTCGCCCGCCATATCAGCCTCGGCGCTGGAGACGGACATGACTTCGGTGTGCGTGCCAACGCGGATCAATTGAAGGACAGGTTGGACGCCGCAGTTGCACGTCACGCAGGCTCGCGTCCGCGATGACGCGCGATCCTACTTGCGAGGGCTCGTCGGCAGGAGCTTGCCGAGGTGCCACGCCTGCACCGTCACCTGGCGCAGCACGTCGCGCCGGTCGCGGCC
>JABFXX010000103.1 GCA_013368795.1 Kofleriaceae bacterium | reverse complement strand
CAACAGCCGCCAGGAGCACAGCCGTGACCGACTATCTCCACGAGACGCGCGGCCTCAGGTCGTGGCTCCTCACGAAGGACCACAAGCGGATCGGGATCATGTTCCTGATCGCGGTGACGACCGCCCTCCTGCTCGGCGGCGTGTTCGCACTGCTGCTCCGGCTCGAGCTCCTCACGCCGGGACCGTCGTTCATGACGGGGCTCACCTACAACCGGCTGTTCACGTCGCACGGCATCGTCATGGTGTTCCTGTTCATGGTGCCGTCGATCCCGACGGTGTTCGGCAACTTCTTCCTGCCGATGATGATAGGCGCGCCCGATGTCGCGTTCCCGCGGCTGAACTTGCTCTCGTTCTATCTGTACGTCGCCGGCGCGATCATCGTGCTCGCGTCGTTGTGGTTCGGCGGCATCGATACGGGCTGGACGTTCTACACGCCGTACAGCACCACGACGCCGACCGCCGTTGTCCTCGGCGCGTTCGGGGTGTTCGTCGTCGGCTGGTCGTCGATCGTGACCGGCCTCAACTTCATCGTCACGATCCACACGCTGCGGGCCAAGAACCTCCCGTGGCGGCGCATGCCGCTGTTCGCGTGGGCTATCTACGCGACCTCGATCATCCAGGTGCTCGCGACGCCCGTACTCGGGATGTCCTTGCTGCTCGTCGGCATCGACCAGGGCTGGGAGCTCGGCATCTTCGATCCGAACGTCGGCGGCGACCCGGTGCTGTTCCAGCACCTGTTCTGGTTCTATTCGCACCCGGCCGTCTACATCATGATCCTGCCGGCGATGGGCGTGGTGAGCGAGGTCGTGTGCACGTTCAGCCACAACCGGCCGTCGTCGTACATGGCGATCGCGCTGTCGTCGCTCGGCATCGCGTTCATCGGGTTCCTCGGCTGGGGACACCACATGTTCGTCGCCGGCATGTCGCTGTTCGATGTCGGCGCGTTCGGCGCGCTGTCGATGTTCGTCGCGATCTTCTCGGCCATCAAGGTGTTCGCGTGGACGGCGACGTTGCGCCACGGCCGCGTCCGCTTCAACACGCCGATGCTCTACTTCTTCGGCTTCATGTTCCTGTTCGTGTTCGGCGGGATGACCGGCGTCGCCGTCGCGACGTCGTCGCTCGACGTGCACTGGCACGACACGTACTTCGTGGTCGCGCACTTCCACTTCATCATGGTCGGCGGCACGATCTCGATGTTCCTCGCGGCGTGCCACTACTGGTTCCCGAAGATGTTCGGCCGCATGTACCCCGAGCGCTGGGGCCTGATCGGAGCGACCGCCGTCATCCTCGGCTTCTTCTTCACGTTCATGCCGCAGTTCTTGCTCGGCAACGCGGGCATGCCTCGCCGCTACTTCACGTACCCCGCCGAGTACCAGTGGCTCAACGTGATGTCGACGGCCGGTGCCTCGATCCTCGGCGCTGGCCTCGTCGTCACGCTCGGCTATCTGGTGTGGTCGATCTTCTACGGACCACCCGCGCCGCGCAATCCGTGGGGCTCGCGGAGCTTCGAGTGGCTCGCGCCGTCGCCACCGCCGCTCCACAACTTCGAGGCTCCGCTCGAGATCAAGCGTGGTCCCTACGACTACGACGTGCCCGAATGAGCACCGCACACGACACTCATCCAGAGGCCGGCGCCGTCGCGGTCCAGTTCGAGAACCTCGCGAAGCAGGACCATGCGTCTCGCGTCGCGATGTGGTTGTTCCTCGCGAGCGAGCTGCTCCTGTTCGCAGGTCTGTTCGCGCTCTACACGGCGTACCGCACGCAGCACAGCGCCGAGTTCCGGCTGGCGTTCCATCACAACAATCTCATCCTCGGCTCGCTCAACACGGTGATCCTGATCGTCTCGAGCTTCACGATCGCGTGGTCGATCCACATGGTGCGTCACGGCCGCCGTCGTGCGGCACTTTGGGCGCTCGCGATCACGCTGTTCTGCGGCGTCCTGTTCCTCGTCTTCAAGGGGATCGAGTACGGCCAGCACTTCGCCGAAGGAATCTATCCAGGCCAGCACTATCGCTTCGAAGAGCTGCCGCAGTTCGGCGCGCGGCTGTTCTTCACCCTGTACTTCTTCATGACCGGCCTGCACGCGATCCACATGATCGTGGGCCTCATCGTGGTCGGCTGGCTGACCGCGCACGTGGTCAAGCACAAGATCAATCGCGAGCGCCACCTCCATCTCGAGATGGGCGCGCTCTACTGGCACCTCGTCGACAGCATCTGGATCTTCTTGTGGCCGATGTTCTACCTGGCAGGTTGAGTCATGGCTGATGAACAAGCACCTCCCCACGAGGGCCACGAGGCAGCATCGGGCCGGCCGTACGTGCTCGCGCTCGTCGCGCTGCTCTTGCTCACCGGCTTGACGTTCGGGATGCACTTCGCGCCGCTGGGCGGTGCGCTCGGTCTCGTCGTCGCGCTCACGATCGCGACGATCAAGGTAGGCATCGTCGCGACGATCTTCATGGAGCTACGCGAGTCGTTCGCCGCAACGCGCCTCGTGGCGGTGTTCGGCGTCGCGTTCCTCTTGCTGATCTGCCTGGGCGTCGTCGGCGACGTCGCGTTCCGCTGACGCTGCGCTAGCGCGTCGCCTTCGTCAGCTGGCCCGGTGGCTCTTGCCGCACGATCTTCTTCGAGTCGTCGCGCCGACATCCCGCGCCGAACATGGCAATCGCGAGCAAAGCCGCACTCACTGCTGACTTGAATGACATGTCAAACCTCCTCGGGTCGCTACGAGAAGCTACCGACGACGTTGCCCTGCTCGTGCCGCATCTCGATCGCCGATTCGACGTGACTCCACATCTGTCGCCACGTCTCTGACCACGACGGTTCGCCGGAGAACGCGTGGATGTTGTGATGGAGCAGCGGGCGATGGTCGGGGAATCCATCGTTGTCGACGATGTCGGTGAACACGACGTGAGCGCGATCGAGGAGATGTTGCTCGCGGTGACCGACGCGGCTCGCGCCATCGTTCGCGAACGCCGGCGGCTCCTCGAGCCAGTCGTAGACGATCGCCGATGCGTCGATGTGATCGGTGAACCCGATCGCCTTCGGCGTGTAGTACCAGAGCACGGGGTGAAAGCAGCCGTAGTGCGCGAGCACGAAGTCGACCGCGCGACGTTGTGCGCGCTCCGATTGCTGGAGCGTCAGCCCCGGCGGCAGGTGCGGGATCAGCGTGATCACGCCGGTGCGCGTCTCGGAGAGCTCGACGTCGGGCGCGACGGTATCGAGCTCGGGCTCCTCGACGAAGATCGTGCGGCGCTGGCGCGCACACTCGCTCATGAGGTGCTGCGAACGGTCGTAGTAACAGCTCCAGCGACGGTGGGCGAGGCAGAGCACGACATCGGGGCCAGACATGCGGCTTCTTCGTGCACACGCCGGGCCTGGAGGAGAGCGAGCGGCCCTGCCCCACCGTGCAGGCCCGTCACTGCAGCTGGATCGAGGGCAGCCGGCCGTGTGGCTCGTCGTCGGTGCGCTGGTAGGTACGCGATTGATCCGCAACAACCACCGTGAGGTACTCGCCGGTGAACGAGGCCACCGTCAGCGAGAGCGGGACGCCGACCACCTCCGGGTTGCACTCGCCGCGCGAATACGTCACGCGAAACGTCCGCTTCCCCTGCGCGACCATCGTGCCCTTCTGCTCGCACCGTCCCATCTTGCCGCGGTCGATCAGAACATCGATCTCGCCGGTCGGCTCGATCGTCATGGAGTAGCCCCAGTCCAGCTCGTCGTTGGCGACCCACCGTCCGGCCAGGTCGGCGACGGCATCGGCGGCCAGCTGGGCCGGTGGAGGCTTTGGCGGAGGGGGCTTCGCGCATGAAGCCAGTACAAGTACGAGGGAGGCCCGTCTCATGACGCACGAGCATTATGGGGTAGAGTGCGCTGTTCCATGGCGGCCGAGCGCAACGACTTCATCCGCGACATCATCGACGAGGATCTCCGTACGAAACGCCACACCCGGGTGGCGACGCGGTTCCCGCCGGAGCCGAACGGCTATCTCCACATCGGCCACGCGAAGGCGATCTGCGTCGACTTCGGGGTCGCGCGCGACTACCAGGGAACCTGCAACCTCCGCTACGACGACACGAACCCGACGAAGGAAGACGTCGAGTACGTCGAGTCGATCGAGCGCGACGTCCGCTGGCTCGGCTTCGAGCCGAGCGCGGTGCTGTTCTCCGCCGACTACTTCCCGAAGATGTACGAGCTCGCCGAGCGGCTGGTCCGCGAGGGCAAGGCGTACGTCGACGATCTCAGCGACGAGCAGATCCGCGAGTACCGCGGGACGCTCTCCGAGCCCGGCAAGCCGAGCCCGTTCCGCGATCGCTCGGTCGACGAGAACCTGGCGCTGCTGCGCAAGATGAAGGCCGGCGAGTTTCCCGACGGCGCGTGCGTGCTGCGCGCGAAGATCGATCTCGCGAGCCCGAACATGAAGATGCGCGATCCGCTGCTCTACCGGATCCGCCACGCGCACCACCATCGCACCGGCGATCAGTGGGTCATCTACCCGATGTACGACTACGCGCATCCGCTCGAGGACGCGATCGAGGGCATCACGCACTCGATCTGCACGCTCGAGTTCGAGAACAATCGCGAGCTGTACGACTGGGTGATCGAGAACACCGGGCCGTGGAGCCCGCGCCCGCGCCAGTACGAGTTCGCGCGCCTCGCGCTCGAGTACACCGTGATGAGCAAGCGCAAGCTGCGCCAGCTCGTCGAGGACGGCCACGTGCGCGGCTGGGACGACCCGCGCATGCCGACGCTCGCAGCACTGCGCCGCCGCGGCTACAGCCCCGAGGCGATCCGCACGTTCTGCGACATGATCGGCGTCGCGAAGGCGAACTCGATGGTCGACATCGGGAAGCTCGAGTACTGCGTGCGCGACGATCTCAACCAGAACGCGCCGCGCGCGCTCGGCGTGCTGCGTCCCGTCGAGGTCGAGGTGACCGGCGACGTCGGCGCATCCGAGGTCGACGCACCGTACTTCCCGCCCGACGTCGGCAAGCCGGGCTCGCGCAAGCTTGCCGTCGGCGCGCGCATCTTCATCGATCGCGACGACTGGAGCGATAACCCGCCCGCGGACTGGAAGCGCCTCGCGCTCGGCCGCACGGTCCGGCTGCGCCACGGCTACTGCATCACCGCCGACGAGGTGGTGGCGCGCGATCACGACGGCAACGTGACGAAGCTGCGCGCGCACGTCGTCGAGGCTGCCAAGGGCGCCGGCGTGATCCACTGGGTCGACGCCGCGACGAGCGTGCCCGCCGAGGTCCGGCTCTACGAGCGCCTGTTCAAGGTGCCCAAGCCCGAGGAGGGCGGCGGCGATTTCCTCGAGCATCTCGATCCGCACTCGCTCGAGGTCGTCACGACGGCGCGCCTCGAGAAGTCGCTCGCGAGCGCACCGGTCGGCTCGCGCTGGCAGCTCGAGCGTGTCGGCTACTTCATCGTCGACGAGGACACGAAGCCCGGCTCGCTCGTACTGAACCGCATCATCACGCTGCGCGACGAGCGCATCGCGGTGGCCGCGGCGGCGACGGAGAAGAAGGAGAACGTCAAGGCGAAGACCCGGCCGAAGAGCAAGTCGCCGCAGGAGTACCGCGCCGAGGCGCGTGCCCGCGATGCCGAGCTCGCTGCAGCGTACGCGAACGCGCAGTCGCTCGGGCTCTCGGCGGATCATGCCGATCTGCTGACCGGCGATCGCGAGACCGCGAGCCTGTTCACCGAGACCGCGAAGGCCGGCAATGCCGAGCTCGTCGCGAAGTGGATGATCAACGAGCTCCCGCGTGCGCTCGGTGGCAAGGAGCTCGCCGACGCCAAGCTCGATGCGCCTCGGTTTGCCGAGTTCATCGCGCTCGTCGCAGATGGCAAGCTGACCGGCTCGGCGGCCAAGACGGTGCTCGCCGAGATGGTCGCGACCGGCAAGAAGGCGTCGGAGGTGGGGGCGGCCGCCTCTGCTGGACAGGCAATCAGTCCTGCCGAGCTCGAGTCGAAGATCGAGGCCGTCATCCGCGGCAACGTCGACAAGTGGAACCAGTACCGCGCCGGTAAGGACGGCCTCCGCGGCTTCTTCGTCGGCCAAGTCATGAAGTCCACACCGAATGCCGACGCGGCCGCGGTGAACACGACGCTCGACAAGCTGCGCGCGACGTTCTCCCCGTAGCGATCGCCGGCCGGCGATTGTGCAAGCCGTTGGTGCGCCGGCTGACGATTCGCCTCGGCGCTCGTCGCCCCGGGGCGGAAGGCCCCAGCTGCGGAGTTTCTTCCCAGTCGCTACGCGTAGTTACGAGCGATAGGCTCACTCTCGTCATGTGGAGAGTTGGCGTGCTCGCACTCGCGCTGGTCGGTTGCTCGGCAACGCTCGGCGACGATCCGATCGGAGCCACCGTCGTCGACGCGGGCGACAGTGGCGGCGGTGGTGGTGGCGGCGGTGGCGGCGGAAACGGCAGCGGTAGCGGCAACGGAAGCGGCAGCGGCATGCAGCCCGACGCCGGGACGGCATCGGCGTGCGCGAACGGCCGCAAGCTCTATCTGAACTTCGACGGTGTGACGCTGACGCGCGCGACGCCGAGCGACTCGACGCAGAACAAGGTGTCGTGGATGTCGAATTCGACCGCGAACGTGCCGCCGTGGCATCAGGGCTCCGGCACACGCGCGAGCGACATCGCGACGATCGTCGCCGGCGTGAAGTCGCGCCTCTCGACCCTGCCGATCGAAGTCGTCACGCAACGTCCGGCCTCCGGACCGTACGTCATGGTCGTGTTCGGCGGCGATCGCACGATCGTCGGCACGACCTACAGCTTCGCGACGAACGAGCACGACTGCGGCGACCTCGTGAAAAACGACGTCGGCTGGATCTCCGACGAGCCGAACGTGTCCTACACCCAGGACCTCGTGATCGGTACGGTCGGCTGGGGCGTCGGTCTGAACGGCACGAACGATCCAGCCGACTGCATGTGCGCGTGGGCCAACAACTGCGAGTCGGCGTCTGGCGCGTGCACGCTGTCCGCGTCGATCGCGTCGACGAACAGCTCGTCGCCGGCGACGACCTGCCCCAATCAGAACCCGCAGAACGAGGTCGCGGCGTTCTCGACGCGCTTCTGCCAGTAGGCTACTCGACGACGCGGAGCTTGCCGCCGGAGAACACCGGCTGGGCCGCGGCGTGCTCCTTGCGCGGCGCGACCTCGGCCATCGGCCGGATCTCCGGCGCGCGCTCGGCCCACGCACGCGCGACGTCGCGATCGAGCAGGTGCGACGGCCGCACGTTCTTGAGCGCGGTCGCCATCACCGAGCGGACGTACGGGTTCTGCTTCTCGAGCTCGCCGATCAGCGCGGTCATCGCGTCGCGCTTGAGGCCGTCCTGCGACCCGCACAGGTTGCACGGGATGATCGGGAAGCCGAGCTCGGGGGCGAGCGCGGCGATGTCCTTCTCGGCGCAATCGATCAGCGGCCGGATCACCTCGAACCGCCCGTCGTCGGTGCGGTAGCTCGCCGGCATCGCCTGCAGCTTGCCGCTGTAGAACAGGTTCAAGAGGAACGTCTCGAGCGAGTCGTCGCGGTGGTGGCCGAGCGCGAGCTTGTTGCAGCCGAGGCGCTCCGCGGCCGTATAGAGGATGCCGCGGCGCAGGCGCGAGCACAGCGAGCAGTACGTCGACTTGTTGTCGAGGTGCTCGGTGACGACCGAGTAGGTGTCCTCGCGCAGGATCTCGAACGGCCAGCCCGTCTTCTCGAGCCACGCGCGCAGGCCATCGCCGTTGTAGCCCGGCTGCACCTGGTCGAGGTGGACCGCGACGAGCTCGACCTTGAACGGCAGGCGCGGCACGAGCTTCGTCAGGAGGTGGAACAGCGTGTAGCTGTCCTTGCCGCCCGACATCGCGACCATGATGCGATCATCTGGACGCAGAAGCTCGTAGGTCTCGCACGCCTCCTTGACGGTGCGATACAACTGCTTCTCGAGCCGTACTGCGTCGGACATGAGCGGATTCCTACTCGATCCTGGCGCCCTCGTCATCCTCTCTGTGGTGGCGCTCAGTGCTTTTGCCACCGAGGGCGCCATCGGCTTCGGCGGAACGGTCCTCGCCGCCAGTATCGGCGGTGCGGCCCTTGCGTCGACCATCCCGCTCACGACGGTGCTGCTGCCGGCGTTCGTCCCCCTCAACATCGCGATGTCGAGCTACCTGCTCGGCCGCGGCGCGAAGGTCGTCGCCTGGCGGATGCTCGCCACCGAGGTCGCGCCCGCGGTCGGCGTCGGCATGGCGATCGGGCTCGCGCTGTTCCACCTGCCGGCGAAGACGCTGTTCGCGCTCGTGTTCGGCGTGTTCGTCGTCGGCCTCGCGCTGCTCCAGCTCGCGCGCCCCGCCGACCGCCCGCTCGCGCGGCCGCTCCAGCTGGTTCTGCTCGCGATCGGCGGCGTCGCGCACGGCCTGTTCGGGACCGGCGGCCCGATGATCGTCTACGTCGTTCGCCGCCGCCTGCCCGACAAGCGCGCGTTCCGCTCGACGCTCGCGGTGCTCTGGATCGTGCTCAATTTCGCGCTGCTCGCGAACTACGCATCGAGCGGCCTCTACGGCCGGCCCGTCGCGGAGGCCAGTGGCGCGATCGCGCTCGCGATCTTCCCGGGGCTCGCGATCGGCGAGCGTGTCCATCACAAGCTCGACGCCGCGAAGTTCGAACGGGTCGTGTGGGTCGTGCTGCTGCTCGCCGGCACGATCCTCGCGGTCCGCTCCGGGCTCTCTCTCTAAGGGGTCACGAGGTCCTTCAGCTTCGCGTACTCGGCGAAGCCGATCGCCTTGCCCGCGTCGAGGTCGGCCTTCAGCTCCTCCGCGTACTCGGGCAGGTGGATGAGGATCTTCTTCGCGGCGAGCCCGATCGAGGAGTACGCGGTGATGTCGCTCTTGCGGTTGCCGATGCCGATCGCGATCGGCACCGTCAGCGCCTTGAGCGTCGACGTCTTGTACGCGATCGCCGACGAGCCGGGCTTCGCGAACAGGCCCTTCGCCAGGCGCAGCGGGCCGCGCGGGAACCCGTGCCGGTCGAGCCACGCGCGCGTCACCCCCGACAGCACGTCGCCGCGCGCGGTCGTGTAGACGACCGGGTACGGCAGCGCCTTGAGAGCCTCGGGGGCATCGGGCCGGTGCGCGACGTCGTGCGCGCGGTCGATCACCGTCTTGATGATCGCGTTCTCCGACCACGAGATCGTCCCGTCGATGTCGGTGACCGCGATGCTCGTCCCGCGCGGTGCGACGTACGCGATGAAGTACGCGCCGGCGCCATCGCCGAGCGCCGCGACGTACATGTCGCGCATGCCGACGGGAAGCCGCTCGTGCGTGCCGATCGTGAACCGGCCGTCGTGGTCGGTCCGCGCGACGCCCATCGACTTCCACGCGCCGTCGAGACACGCGAACACCTCGGCATCCTCGTCCTCGGCGTCCTTGTCGACCTTGCCGTAGGCGAGCTTGCCCTCGAGGAGCTGCGTCTTGTCGTCCTCGCTCGCGACGAGATCGAGCCCGCGGTGCAGCGGCGACATCGTCTTCGCGTAGAGCTTCACGCGCTTGTGGCGAAAGCCCTTCGCCTTGATGCTCGGTGGCGTCGGGCAGCGCGTGTCGGTGTACGCCGGGTCAGCCGAGGCCGTTCCGGCGAGGACACCGACGATCGCGAGCGCGCGCAGCATGCCTCAGTGTAGCGCGACGAGCGGCGACCACGCCTCCGGCGTGAGCAGCCACAGCCAGTCTCTGGCGCGAGTTGCCGCAACGTACAGGGCCCTGGTGAGCTCCGGCACGATCGGGAAAAACGCGGGCGTCAGGTCCGGGATCACGACGGAGTCGAACTCGAGGCCGGAGATCGCGGCCGCGGTCGTCACGATCACGCCGGGCTCGAACCGGAAGTCACCGTCGAGGACGAGCGCCGGATCGAGCCCCCGCGACAGCTCGGCGTGAAGGCGCCGCGCGTGCTCGGGCGTGCGCGCGATCACCGCGATCTGGCGCCACGGGTCGCGCGTCTGCAGCGCGTCGAGGTGCCAGCACATCGCAGCGGCCTGCGCGAGCGCGCCGTCGCACGCGGTCGCCCACACCGCCGGATCCGGCGGCGGCTCGGCGGGCACCTGGGCGTGCCGCTCGCTGACCGAGCGTGCAAACGCGCCGATCGTCGGCACGGAGCGGTACGTGATCGCGAGCGTGATCTCCGCCCAGCGCTGGGCACGCAGCTCGCGCTTCGCGCCGATCCAGCCGCTGAAGTACGCGGTCTCGTCGGTCGCCTGCCGGTGATCGCCGGCGAGCGTGACCGTGCCGCCCTTCGCGAGCGCGTCGCCGATCGCGGCGAGCTCGAGCGGCGAGCGAAGCTGGCCCTCGTCGATCACGATGTGGTCGTAGTACGGCAGCTTCTGCTCGGGCAGCGCGCCGCGACGGACGAGCTCGAACAGCACGGGCACGTCCTCCGCGTCGAACGTGTTCGCGTCCTCGGTCGGCGTGCCGGCGTCGAGCTTGCGGCCGTCGAGCGCGATGAGCCGGTCCGCGTCGACGTGCTTCATCTGCTTCTCGGTCGTCGTCTCGAACTGGATGCGTGTGTGCTTCTGCACGGCGACGATCGCGCGCTCGGGCAGCTCGCCGTTCGCTGCCGCGATCACGCGCTCGAGCCGATCGCGATCGCCGAACAGATGCAGCAGCCGCGCGCGCGACCGCGCCAGCTTCTCGTCGTCCTTCGGCGGCTTCCAGCCGATGAAGTCGCCCAAGACCACGCGCACGGCGGGATGTCGCTTGAGCGCGATCACCTGCGCGGTCGCGCCCTCGGAGAGCCGCTTCGGCAGCCCCGGGAACGCCCGGTGCGCGCGCTCGACGAGCCACGAGTCGACGACCGCGATCTCGAGCGCGGGCAGGCCGAGGCGATCCGCGATGATTCGCGTCAGCCGGCGCAGACCCTCCGTCGGCACGAGCACGAGCGCGCGGAACCGCCTGCTCTTGGCCTCCGCGCGACGCGTGAGCGAGGCGACGCGGTAGAGCGCGACGAGCGTCTTGCCGACGCCGGCCTCGCCGTCGACGACGAGCGACGTGTCGGCGGGCAGATCGACGGCGCGCTGCTGCTCGGGATCGAGCACCGGCAGCGCGCTGCGATCGATCGGCGGCCCTGCCTTCGGCGCGGGGCGCGGCCGGGTCTCCTCGCGACCGTCGGCGCGACGAATCAGCGTGTCACCGATCAGCTCGTCGCCATGAACGAGCCAGCGCTCGCGCACGGTGCCGCCCTGCCCGGTCTCGAGCTCGTACGGCTCGCCCGGGCCGGCGCGGAAGAATGCCTCGGCAAGCGGCGACGTGCGCCAGTCGAGGATCGGCGGCGTGGCATCGGCCTGCGTACGTGCGCCGATCACGTACGTGCGCTCGCCCTTGTCGGTCGTGACCTCGAGACGGCCCTGGTCCATGGTCGCGATATTCGCGATCGGGGCGCACCTGACAAGCTAGAAAGTCGCCGGCGAACGGCGCTATCATCTTGGTATCAGGTCGGATCGCGCCTCAGCGGCCCACCGCGTACGCGTAGCCAAACCGCACGCCGTACGACTCGAACGCGGTTCGTCCACCGGGCCCCCACGCGCCGTTGTCGACGAGCCCGCGCTCCGACCGCGCCTCGACCTCGAACACGCCGATCGGTGACTCGACCGCGAGCGTCGCGCCGACGACGAGGCCGAGATCGAAACGCGCCGGGTACGCCCGCATGTCGTCGACGCGCGGCGCATCCTCGCAGCGGTCATCGTACGGGACGCCCGCGCCGTTCATGAAGAAGCTGCCCGACTGCCGGCAGCGTGCGCGCACCGCTGGTGCGAGACCGCCGAGGAACGCGAACCGCACCGGGAGCCGATGGCGCAGGGGATCGATCCGCAGGAGCACCGGCACCTCGAGATAGTCGACGCGCAGCGACGGCAAGGTCGTCTCGAACCCCTTCTGGACGTACGCGAGCTCGGCCTGGACCAGCAGCGCGCGCACGATCGGGTAACGCACGAACAGGCCACTGGCGATGCCACGCCGGGGCGCGTGCGCCTCCGCGCTCTCGATGCAGTCCGGCTGGTCGCTGCAGTCGGGGAACGTCTGCTTCATCGTCGACGTCACCATCCCCGCGGCGCCGCCGACCTCGACGACCTCCGCCCTCGCCGACGCACTGACGACCACGACCACCGCTGCGACGAGACACGTCCTCATGCCTCGACTATGGGCGGTCCGCCGGGGCGCGCGCAACGACGGAAATCAGGTCACACCGCGCCGCACGCGGTCCCGGGCGCGCCAGTCGTCGACCGGATCCCTCGGGTGCATCGGACCGTCGAACGGGAGCTGGAACGCGGCATCGAAGTCGGTCGCGCCGCGCGTGCGCACGAAGATCGTCTTGCGGTTGTACGCGGCGAAGAACATCAGGAACGGGAAGAAGTTCTTCACCATCACGATGTCGGCGCGGAACGGATCGAGCCCGACCTCGGTGTAGAACGACGGCCGCATCACCATCGACGGCCCCTCGGTGATCACGATCCGCACGTCCTCGACGAGCAGGACGACGGTCCGGCCGAACCCGTGACGCTCGTGCTTGCTGACGATCGCGCCGCGCACCGGCAGCGGCGTCGAGCTCGTCGGATCGAGCGTGCCGCCGATCGTCAGCGCGACGATGTCGCCGGGCTCGCGCGGCCACAGCGTCGCGATCGCCTGCGGATCGCGGACGGCCGCGAACGACTTCATCCCCTTGCCCTCCTCGATCAGCGCGCGCAGCAGGTGCGTCGAGTCGCCGGGCGCGCCGGCGGTGACGACATCCGACGCGTCGGCCATCGTCACGCAGCCGAGCTTGCGCCGGATCTTCGCGGCGCGCGCGGTCGCGATCGCCTCGCTCGCACCGGGGAACTTCGGCGGCTGCTCGTGGCGGCGCTCCCAGCACATCTCGGCGAGCTCGTCGGCGAGGCGATCCGCGGCGGCCGCGTCGTTGTCGGTGACGACGAGCGTCGACCAGCCGAGCGACGGGCTGTCGTTCCACGGGTGGACCATGAACGTCGACGCCGCGAGCGCATCGCCCGCGCGCTCCACCTGGCGCATGCGCCTGAACACCGCGCGCATCGGCTGGAGGAAGTCGATCGTCTTGCCGCCGCCGAGGATCATCGGCAGCGATCGCCAGCCCATCGTCGGCTTGACCTCGCCGAGCACCGTGCCGATCGCGATCGCGCCGGCCTTCTTGCCGATGCGCGCGTGATCGCGATGCGGGTTCGTCTGGTACGCGACGAGCGCGTCGACCGCATCGACGCGCGCCTGCGTGACGTTGCCGTGCAGGTCGTGCGAGACGACGAGCGGCGCACCGCCGAGCACCTGGCGCACCGAGCGGATGAGCCGCGTCTCCGGATCGGAGATGCCGAGCACGCCCATCGCGCCGTGCAGGCACAGGTACATGCCGTCGATGTTGCCGGCGGCGCGCAGCTGCTCGACGAGGCGCGACTCGAGCTCCTCGAAGCAGTCCTTCGCGAGCGGCCCGCCCGACGACGCCCACGCACTCAGGATCGGTACCGGCTCGACCTCGCTCTTGCGTGCGCGTGCGGCGGCGATGAACCCGGCGAGCTCGGCCTTCTTGAAGAAGCCGGCGACCTCGGGGCCTTCGGTCGTCGCGGCGAGCAGCGCATCCCCTTCGAGGTAGTGGCTGCCCTCGAAGTCGCTCAGCGTCGTCGCGACGGGAGAGAGCGAGTTGCTCTCCTGCGCGATACGCGCGTAGGCGATGCGCTTCACGGTTGCCCACCAGGCGCGTACATGTTCGCGATCACCTTGCGTACGTTCGCCGCGACGAGCCGGCGCACCGGCATCTTCGCGGCCATCCCGTACATCGGCGCGGTGCCGCTCTTCGCGAGCGACGGATCGGCCTTGACCTCGGCGAGCGCCGCGCGCAGATCGGCGAGGTAGTCGTCGACGATCGCGGCGTGGTTCGCGGTCACCGTCAGGTGGATCGACGCGGGTCGCTGCTGGCGATCGACGGTCCAGCCGCGCGCCTCCATGCGATCGGCGAGCGCGTAGACGTCCGCGCCGAGCGCCGCGTAGCTGACGATCGTCGAGTCGCTCTTGCCGAGCAGCGTCAGCCCCGGAATCTTCGCGATGCCCGCGCGCATTCGATCGGCAGCATCCGCGGCCTTGCCGGCGAGCTCGCGGTAGCCGTCCGCGCCGAAGCTCTGCAGCGTCGCCCATGCGGCCGCGATCGGGCCGCCCGGCCGCGTGCCGATCATCGTCGGCGATGCGTAGATGCCGCCGGGGAAGTCGGTCGCGACGAAGATCTGGTGGCGCATGTCGTCGAGCGAGCGCCACGCGAGCACCGACGCGCCCTTGCCGGCGTACGCGAACTTGTGGAGGTCTGCGCTGATCGACGTGACGCCCGCGACGCGGAAGTCCCACACCGGGACGGGCCGGCCGATCTGCTCGAGCCATGGCAACAGGAACCCACCGACGCACGCGTCGACGTGCAGCGGCAGCCCCTTCTTCTGTGCGAGCGCGCCGAGCTCGGCGATCGGATCGACGACGCCGTGCGCGTACTGCGGCGCCGAACCGACGAGGCCGATCGTCTTCCACGAGATCGCCTTCGCCATCGCGCGCACGTCGGCGCGGAAGTCGGGACCGACGGGAACCTTGACGAGCTTCACGCCGAAGTAGTGCGCCGCCTTGTCGAACGCCGGGTGGATCGTCGTCGGCACGACGAGCTCGGGCCGCAGGATCCACGGCTTCCTCCGGCGCGCGCGATCGCGATACGCGGCGACCGCGCACAGGATCGACTCGGTGCCGCCGCTCGTCACCGTACCGACGACGCTCGACGGGCCGTGGAACAGATCGCCGGCCATCTCGACGATCTCGCGCTCCATCTGCTTGAGGCTGCCGAACGCCATCGGGTTCAAAAGATTTGCGCTCGCGTACAGCGCGTGCGCCTTCTGCAGCAGCTGCTCGTGCTGCTCGCCCGCGTGATAGACGAGCGAGAACACGCGGCCCTCGCGCCACTTCGTGTCGCCGGCGGACTTGCCGCGAAGCTCGGTGAGAATGTCGTCGGGCGCCCTGCCCTTCGCTGGAATGTTCACAGCCGTGCCTCCATCGAGACGGTGAAGATGTTGTTCGCGCCGTGGCCTCGGATGTTCGACGGCGGCAGCGTGATCGAGTCCGTGATCGTCGGGACGTCGTACCAGTAGTGGATGTAGCTCGCGCCGAAGCGGTAGCGACCGACCTCGTAGCGCGCGCCCGTGTGCAGGCCCCAGTGCGAGAACGATGGCTGGTCGAGCGTGACCGTCTTCGCCGGCGCCGGCGACTTGTCGTATTGCACGCCGAGCATCACGTCGAGGCCCTGCGCACCCGGCAGGTCGTGCACGCGCACGCCGCCGGTCGTCTCCCACGAGTCGTTGTAGTTCTTCTCGGTGTCGAGCTCGCGGACGAGGAAGATGCCGACGTTGTCGGTGTGCTGCCGCTTGTACTGGCGATACAGCCAGTAGCGCATCTCGGCGCCGACCTCGATGTTGGGCGTGACGTCGACGTTCACGCCCGCCTGCAGCGTCCACGGCAGCATCTGCGTCGTCTTCTGCCGGCCGGTGAGCACGTCGTTCGGCGACGCGGCGTCGTCGCTGTACGTGATCTTCACCGGGCCCTCGAGCGTGGCGTCGACGCGGCCGATGAAGTTCGCGCCCCACGTCACGCGCGGGTGCGGCCGGCCGAACGCCGAGATCGAGTACGTCGGCGCGAGGCCGCTGCCGTCGAGGACGAGCTCGGGCTTCGTGCCCGCGAGCGAGCTGATGTCGTTGCCGTCGATGACCGGGAACACGTAGCGCTTGCCGTGAACCTTCATGTAGATGACGCCCGCGCTCGCCGCGATCGCGAGGTCGTCGCGCAGCTTGTACGCGGCCGCGACCGTCGCCTGCGGCGCGACGATGTAGCCGTCGATCAGGTGATAGTGCGTGACCGCGCCTTCCTCGAACGCCGCGCCCGTCGCGTTGCCGACGAACACCGCCGCACCCGCGTACAGCTTGTCCCAGACGTGACCGCCGGCCGCGAGCATCGGGATGACGCCCATCGCGCGGCTCGGCTTGACCGGTGCGTAGTAGCCGTTCGACTCCGGCATCGTGCCGAGGAACTCGTCGCTGCGATCCCACGGCGCGAGCTCGAACTCGGTGCCGAGCAGCGACACGCCGCCCGAGATGTAGATGCGCCACTCGTCGGCGAGCACGAGGCCCGCGGGGTTGTGATAGAGCGACGACAGCTCGTCGGGGCGCCCGATCACCGCGCCCATCGCGGTGCGCCGCACGCCGATCTCCGGGATGCCGAAACCGCCGGCGTGTGCGGAGGACGCGAGCACTGCAACGAGCGCGAGGGAGCGAAGCACAGCCACGGTCACGGAGGTAACGCGCCGCCGCCGATGCGTCCATCACCATCGCGGGCTTGGCAGATCTTATTCGGCAGCCAGCTCGCCCTGGATGACGCTCGGCGACGGCAGCTTCGCGTCGCGGAACGCGCGCGCCATCGCGATCGGACTGCCGTAGCCGACGAGCTTCGCGACATCGGCGACCGCCGCGCCCTTTGCGGCGAGCATCAGCACCGCCATGCGCAGGCGCAGCACGAGCAGCGCGTCGCGATAGCCGCCGCCGATGCCGAACGCCGCCGATAGCTCCTTCGCGTCACGGCCGACCTGACGCATCGACATGTCGAGGCTCGATGCGAGCTGCTTGAGCGACGCCGTCGCGCCGTACTCGCGATACAGCGGCTCGAGCGCCGACCACAGCCGGCGAAAACGCTCGGGCTCCTCGTCGATCACGGTGCTCGTCACCGAGCTCGCGACGATGCCGGCGCGCGCCAGCTCGTCGACGAGCCTCGCCAGTGCCGTGGCATCGGGTGCGTCGAGCAGCGCGCGCGTCGCGTCAAAGCACGCGCTCGGAACGCGCAGAGGTCCCGCATCGAGACCGATCGGCGCGCGCAGGTGCTCCTTCGCGATGCGCAGCTGCACGACGTCGACGCGCGGACCGTCGGTGCGAAACGTCCGCGAATGGTTTCCTCGTCGCTCCCATTCGTCGTCGGCGAGCATGAGGCCAAACGGTCCAGCGAGGTGTTCACCGCGATCGGAGACGTAGTGACCGTCGAGCATCAAGAACAGGTGGCCGACCGGCTCCGGCTTTCCCGACGCTGCAGCGGCAAATCGCGTGTCGAACGCGAGCTCTTCTCGTCGGACGAGCGTGCCGCGAACCGCGCGCTCGAACAGCAGACACGAACGTACCGAAGACGCGCCGAGCCGGTTCTCGCTGGTCGCGAGGAGCACGCGCAAATCGTACAGGAATCACCACCACCCACATCGAAAGCGGACGTCAAAACAGTGGCCTCGCTTGCGAACGAGATCCGTCGCGAACGCACGAGCGCTGCTGTTTCTCGTCGAGAAAACGCGTTCGATGACGATTCCTCGTCGATTCCTCGTCGAGGAATGCGGGCCGAATTTACTGGGCCGTACCCCACAAACCTTACTGCTTCATGCCTACATCTCCGCTCACTTACGGTGAGCTTACGGTCGGGCGTCGTCCCGACTCACGAGGGGTTGCAATGCAGAGAACGGCTTGGCTCTGTCTCGCGTTTGCAGTGGCTGGTTGCGCGGACGAGGCAACGGATGAGTCCACCGCCGCCGCGGAGGTCTCCCAGCTACCCGCAAGCGGAAATCCGTACACGCTCTTCGAGAGCCTTCAGGTGAGGCCGCTCGCGCTCTCACCGAACGGCAAGCTGTTGTTCGCGGCGAACACGCCCGACAACCGCCTCGAGATCTTCCGCGTCAACAACGGCAAGCTGACCTCCGTCGGGTCGGTCGCGGTCGGCCTCGAGCCGGTCGCCGTTGCGGCGCGCACGAACGACGAGGTCTGGGTCGTCAACCACCTCTCCGACTCGGTGAGCATCGTGAAGCTCGATAGCGCCGCGGTCGCGACGGTGACGCGCACCCTGCTCGTCGGCGACGAGCCGCGCGACATCGTGTTCGCCGGCACGAACAAGAGCCGCGCGTTCATCACGACCGCTCACCGCGGTCAGAACACCGGCGATGCGTACGACCTGCAAACGCCGAGCGTCGGCCGCGCGGACGTCTGGGTGTACGACGCGAACAACCTGGGCGATGCCGCCGGCGGTCAGCGCCTCACCAAGCTGACGTTCTTCGCCGACACGCCGCGCGCGCTCGCGGTGTCGAAGGATGGCTCGAAGGTCTACGCCGCGGCGTTCGCCTCGGGCAACCAGACGACGGCGGTCTCGCCCTACGCGGTCGAGACGCTGTACCCGGGCGGCATGCCGGGTCCGAAGACGATCACGCTCGGCAACCTGGTCATCCCGCAGCCGCCGACGGGCCTCATCGTCAAGTTCAAGAACGGTCACTGGTTCGACGCGTACGGCACTGCGTTCGACCCGTTCGTGAAGGTGAAGCTGCCCGACAACGACGTGTTCGCGATCGACGCGAACGCGAACCCGCCGACCGCGGTCGCGACGGGCATCTACCAGCACGTCGGCACGACGCTGTTCAACATGGCGGTCAACCCGGCCAACGGGAAGGTGTTCGTCTCCAACACCGAGGCGCACAACGACATCCGCTTCGAGGGCCACACGCCGGGCTTCACGACCGTGCGTGGCCGCATCGCGGATAGCCGCATCACGATCATCGATCCGGCGACGGGCTCGGTGACGCCACGCGACCTCAACCCGCACGTCGACTTCACGCAGGACGGCAATCCCGCGGAGAAGGCGCTGTCGCTCGCGTTCCCGCAGGACATGGCGTTCTCGAGCAACGGCAGCAAGCTCTACGTCGTTGCCCAGGGCTCGGGCAAGCTCGCCGTCTACAACACCGCAGACGTCGACGGCGGCACGATCACGCCGCGCCTCACCGATCAGGTGAAGCTCTCCGGCGGTGGCCCGACGGGCGTCGTGCTCGACGAGAGCGCGAACCGCGCCTACGTGCTCACGCGCTTCGACAACAGCATCGCGATCGTCGACACCACGCACAAGGTCGAGGTCTCGAAGGTCCGCATGTTCAACCCCGAGCCCGCGAGCGTCGTGAAGGGTCGCAAGTACCTCTACGACGCGAACCTCACGTCGCAGCACGGCACGACCGCGTGCGCGAGCTGCCACATCGGCGGCGACAAGGACGAGCTCGCGTGGGATCTCGGTAACCCCGGCGGCATCCCGCTCTCGATCACCAAGCTCGGCCAGAACGGCATCCTCGACATCTTCACGATCGACCCCGCCGTCGTCTCGGCCCTGCTGCCCGCGTTCGCGCCGATCTTCAACTTCAACATGCCGGTCAAGGGTCCGATGACGACCCAGTCGCTGCGCGGCATGGCGAACCACGGCGCGATGCACTGGCGCGGTGACCGCAACGGCGCCGTCCAGCAGACGGGCGCGCCGTTCATCGACCCGGCAACCAATGCCCCTGTCGTGTCGAAGCAGCCCGACTCGGGCCTGTTCGACGAGAACAAGGCGTTCAACTCGTTCAACGTCGCGTTCCCCGGTCTCCTCGGCAACGCTGCAGAGCTGAGCGCGGACGACATGCAGGAGTTCACCGACTTCATCCTGCAGGCGACCTATCCGCCGAACCCCGTCCGCAACCTCGACAACACGCTCACCGAGGAGCAGGCGCGCGGCCGCACGTTCTACTTCAACCATCTGAACACGCCGCAGGGCGAGGTCCAGCTACCGTCGGACCGCTTCCACAACTGCAACGGCTGTCACACGCTCGATCTGAACGGCAACGCCGGCCTGACGTCCAAGCCGGGCTTCTTCGGCACCGACGGCAAGCTCTCGTTCGAGTTCGAGACCCAGGTCTTCAAGGTCCCGCACCTGCGGAACATGTACACGAAGATCGGCATGTTCGGCAGCTCGCCCGATACGCTGCAGCCCGGCACGATCGTGCTCCAGCAGGGTCCGGCGACCGATCAGATCCGCGGCTTCGGCTTCAACCACGACGGTGTGCTCGGCACGCTCGAGCACTTCTTCACCGGTCAGGTCTTCATCAAGGCGACCACCAACATCACGCTGCCCGACGGCACGGTCGTTCCGCCCAACCCGTTCGGCATCCCGTTCGTCGACCTCAACGCGCTGCTCAACACGGGCAACGTGGTGTTCGTCGAGGACGGCGGCTTCGCGCTCCGCAAGGCGATCGTCGCATTCAAGATGGCATTCGACAGCAACGAGGCCCCGGTCGTCGGTCAGCAGATCACGCTGACCAGGACGAACGCGGCGACCGCGGGTCCTCGCCTAGATCTCCTCGAGCAGCGCGCCGCGGCCGGCGAGTGTGACCTCGTCGCGAAGTCGACGAGCATCCTCGGCGCCAACGGCGGCCTGCTCTACAACGGCACCGACTGGCAGCCGGCCTCGGCGGCGCTGCCGCCGATCTCCGACCAGGCGGTCCGTGGCCTCGTCGCGATCGGCCTGTTGCCGCCGACGACGTTCACCTGCGTGCCGCTCGGCTCGGGCCAGCGCGTCGCGATCGATCGCGACGACGACGGCTTCGCGGACTGGGACGAGGTGTTCCGCGGCAAGGATCCGGCGAACGCGAACAGCCACCCGTAGCTCGTAGCGTTCGTGTCTCCAACGCCGGCGGCGCCACCAGGTTCCGCCGGCGTTTTTCTATTTCGGCTATCGTGCCCGTATGAGCGACGACGATCTCGCGTGGAAGCTCGGGCAGCGTCACCCCGGCCAGGACTACCGCGTGTTCAAGACGAGCTTCGTCGACGGCACCCATCCGCGCGGGCTCACCAAGCGCTTCAGCGTCATCGAGGCGGTCGACTGGGTGAACGTCATCGCGGTCACGCCCGACGAGCACGTCGTCCTCATCCGGCAGTATCGCGTCGGCATCGAGAAGATCTGCCTCGAGATTCCCGGCGGCATGGTCGACCCGGGCGAGGACGCTCAGACCGCCGCCGCGCGGGAGCTCGTCGAGGAGACGGGGTACACGGCGCGCCGGTGGCAGAAGCTCGGCGTCGTCGCGCCGAATCCGGCGATCATGAACAACTACCTCCACAGCTTCCTCGCGCTCGACGCGGAGAAGACGCACGAGCAGAGCCTCGAGGGCAGCGAGATCGTCGAGGTCCAGACGGTGCCGCTGCGCAACGTGAGGGAGCTACTCCACAACGGCACGATCGACCACGCGCTCGTCGTCGCGGCGTTCGGTCACCTCGCGTTCCAGCTGGCTGACATGCGGGTGCCCTGACGCGCCAACGGTGCAAAAACGCAGTAAGCTGCGCCGGTCATGCCGCCCAAGACTTCTTGTCCCGTTTCGCTTACGCAGTTCCTGGAGAAGGCCGAGCCCCTCAAGGTCTCGATCAATGGGCAGGAGATGCTCGCAGAGGTGAAGCAGTTCTCGACGGGCAGCTTCGGCTGGTACATGAACGGCAAGACCGTCGTCACCGTCGACGGCAAGGCCGTGTCCGTGCAGATCGGAATGAACCTGACGGTCGTCGGCAGCAAAGACGCCGAACGCTGAGACTCACATGACCAGCACACGCATTGCTCTCGTCCTCGGGGGGCAGGTCGCGGTCGGCAGCAAGGTCACGGTGGAAGGTTGGATACGCACGCGTCGCGATTCCAAGGCGGGTCTGTCTATCCTCGCGGTCCATGACGGCAGCTGCTTCGAGCCGCTGCAGGTCGTCGCCCCCGCCGAGCTCCCGAACTATCAAAGCGACATCGTTCGCATCACGACCGGCTGCGCCGTGCGCGTCGTCGGCGAGATCGTCGCGTCGCAAGGCAAAGGCCAGACCGTCGAGGTGCGCGCCGATAGCGTCGAGGTCGTCGGCTGGGTCGACGATCCGGACACGTATCCGATGCAGCCGAAGCGGCACACGATGGAGTACCTGCGCGAGGTCGCGCACCTCCGCGTGCGCACGAACGTCATCGGCGCGGTCACGCGCGTCCGCAACACGCTCGCGCAGGCGGTCCACCGCTTCTTCCACGAGCGCGGCTTCTTCTGGATCCACACGCCGGTGATCACGGCGTCGGATGCAGAGGGCGCGGGCCAGATGTTCAAGGTCTCGACGCTCGACTTCGCGAACCTGCCGCGCACGCCCGACGGCAAGATCGACTTCGACAAGGACTTCTTCGGCCGCGAGGCGCGGCTGACCGTGTCGGGTCAGCTCAGCGTCGAGACGTACTGCATGGCGATGAGCCGCGTGTACACGTTCGGCCCGACGTTCCGCGCCGAGAACTCGAACACGCGTCGCCACCTCGCCGAGTTCTGGATGATCGAGCCGGAGATCGCGTTCGCGGATCTCTCCGACGACGCCCAGCTCGCCGAGGATTTCCTCAAGTACATCTTCCGCGCGCTGCTCGACGAGCGCAAAGACGACATGGCGTTCTTCGAGAAGTTCGTCGACAAGGACGCGGTGAATCGCCTGTCTGCGATGGTCGAGTCGAAGTTCGCGCGCATGGAGTACACGGACGCGATCAAGGAGCTCGAGTCGAGCAAGCAGAAGTTCGAGTTCCCCGTGAAGTGGGGCGTCGACCTGCAGAGCGAGCACGAGAAGTACCTGACCGAGGTCGTCGTGAAGGGCCCGGTCGCGGTCGTGAACTATCCGAAGGACATCAAGTCGTTCTACATGCGCATGAACGACGACGGAAAGACCGTCGCCGCGATGGACGTGCTCGCGCCCGGCATCGGCGAGATCATCGGCGGCAGCCAGCGCGAGGAGCGCCTCGAGATCCTCGACCAGCGCATCGCCGAGATGGGCCTGAACGCGGCCGACTACTGGTGGTATCGCGATCTCCGTCGCTACGGCACGGTGCCGCACGCCGGCTTCGGCCTCGGCTTCGAGCGCGCGATCCTCTACGCGACGGGCATCGAGAACATCCGCGACGTCATCCCGTTCCCGCGCGCGCCGCGGCAAGCGGAATTCTGATGGCGGAGTGGGTCCACGCCGCCGAGCGCGCGTATGTCGCGGTAGCGACTGGCGGCGCGACACTGCCGTCGGCACCGTCGTCGCCGCGTGCGCTCGCCGCGGCCGGCGCGGTCGCCTCGCACTATCTCGCGGTCGGCACGCCGCGCAGCATCGCGCTCGTCGGCGGCGAGGATGCCGTCCACTCGCTCGTCGCGCATCGCACGTGGTTCAACCCGACGGACATCCGCTGCACGTCGGGGTCGGTCGCGGCGATGGTCGGCGGCCGGTTCGTCCCGCTCGCCGAGGCGCTGACCGCCGACATCGTGTGCATCCACGTGGCAATGCCGCTCGCCGCATCGCAGCTGCGCCGCGGCACGCACGTCAACGCGCTCGCATCGGTCGAGCTCGACGAGGAGCTCCAGAAGCTCGCGACGATCGTCGACGAGCCGAAGGGCCTGCCCGCGATGGCCGCAGGCCTCGTCGACGGTCGCCAGCTCGACGAGCTCACCGTGTTCGTCGCTGGGGACGCATCGATCGCCGCGGCCGCGCTCGCGCAGCTGGAGCCGTAGGCCGGGTTGCGAGGCCGCTCCCTGGCTACGGCTGGGCGGCGCCGTAGATCACGATGCTCTCGACGAGCGCCGTGCCGGTCGAGCTCGTCAGCAGGTCGAGCGATCCAGTCATCACGGTCATCGTCGGTTCCGCCGACGCGAACTCGGTACCGTTGCCGACCTGACAGTCCGGAAGGTTTTCGCCCTGGATCAGCTCCAGCAGGCGGATCGTTGCCGGCGCGCCCGGATACTCGCCCGCGGCCCCGCCGGGCGCAGCGGTGATGCACGTCGCCGAGAGCGCGCCCGCGCAGCCCGCTGCGGCGACCTTGCAGGCGACGCCGCCGACTGCCAGCGACGTCGTCGAGGTCACGTTCACGCCGCCGATGCCGGCGAGGCGGATCTCGATCTTCGTCGGTTCATACGTCGAGATCGTGCGGAGCACTCCTTGCGTGCCGAGCGAGATCCGGCCGTTGTTGGTCGGGTCGTGGACCGCGTTCGCGGACACGAATCCCCTCGTCAGCTCCGCCGGATCGCCGAACATCGCGGCAAACAGGATGCGATCGCGCGCACCGAAGGCGACGTTCGGATCGCATGCGTCGGGCAGGCCATCGACATCCTCGTCGTCGTCGTTGCTCGGGACGGTGGGACAGCCATCGCAGTTATCCGCGATGCCGTCGCCGTCCTCGTCGAACACTCCGGGGATACACGCCCCCGCATCGTCGGTGGCGCGGCCATCCTCGGCCAGTCGTGGAACATCGACGCCGCCGCCATCGCGCGCCGACACCGGCTCGAGGCCGAACAGCTTGTCGCAGCCGCCGAGCACGAGCGTCACGAGCAAGACCGTCCACCTCACCCCGCCACGATATCACTGCGCTACGCTGCCCGGCGCATGCACCTCTACGACGTTACGGTCCCCCAGCTCGCACACACGCTGACGAACCTCGATCGCTGGCTGACGAAGGCCGGCGAGCACGCCGCCGCCAAGGGAATGCCCGAGGACACGCTGCTCGGCTCGCGACTCGCGCCCGATCAGTTCGCGCTCGTGCGCCAGGTCCAGGTCGCGACCGACAACGCGAAGTTCGTCCCCGGGCGCCTCGCCGGCAAAGAATGGCCGAGCCATCCCGATACCGAGACGACGCTCGAGCAGCTGCGCGCGCGCATCGCGTCGGTGAAGAGCTATCTCGCGACGTATCAGCCGGCGGACTTCGAGGGCGCACACGAGCGCCAGATCGTGCTGCCGTGGATGCAGAAGGGCCAGCACATGACCGCGGCCGACTACGTCGTGCAGTTCGCGCTACCGAACTTCTATTTCCACGTCGTGACCGCGTACTCGATCATGCGCCACCTCGGCATCGCGCTCGGCAAGATGGACTACATCGGACCGATCGCGATCCGGAACGCGTGATCACCACGTCGTCTGCGTCTGCGCGATGAACTGATACGGATAGCCGAGGTCGAACGCGCTCGCCTTGTCGAGCGTGTCGACATGCTGCGCGGATAGCTCGAGCTCGGCGCCCGCGAGGTTCGCCTCGAGCTGCTCGACGGTGCGCGCGCCGAAGATGACGCTCGTCACCTGCGGCTTCGTGAGTAGCCACGCGAGGCTGACCGCCGACGGCGTCGACTTCGTCTCGGCGGCGACCGCGCGGACCGCGTCGAGGATCTTCCAGTTGCGCTCGGTGTCGTAGCGGCTCATCCGATCCTTCTGGCCGAGGCGCGCGCCCCCGTCGGGCGACTTGCCGCGCTCGAACTTGCCGGTGAGGAAGCCGCCTGCGAGCGGCGACCACGGCAGGATGCCGAGGCCCTTCTCGCGACACACCGGGACGTGCTCGCGCTCGAGGTCGCGGACGAGCAGGCTGTACTGCGCCTGCAGCGTGACGAACTTCGCCCAGCTGTTCGTCTTCGCGAGCCACAGGCTCTCCATCAGACGATACGCCGCGTAGTTCGACGCGCCGATGTAGAGGATCTTGCCGGCGCTGACGAGGTCGTCGAGCGCGCGCAGCGTCTCCTCCTCGGGCGTCGTGATGTCCTGCATGTGGATCTGGTAGAGGTCGATGCGATCGGTCTTGAGCCGGCGCAGCGAGTCCTCGCAGCACTTCACGATCCGGTAACGCGACGCGCCACTCTTGTTCGGACCGTCTCCCATCGTGAAGCGGAACTTCGTCGCGAGCACGATCTTGTCGCGATTGCCGCGCGCCGTGATCCAGTTGCCGAGCACGCGCTCCGACAGACCGTCCTGACCGTAGACATCGGCGGTGTCGATGAAGTTGACGCCCGCTGCGAGCGCGCGATCGAGGACGGCATGCGAGGTTTGCTCGTCCGCGCCGGCCTTGTGCATGAACGACTTCTCGTCAGCCTCGCCGAACGTCATCGCGCCGAGGCAGAGGCTCGAGACCTTCACGCCGGATGCGCCAAGATTGCGGTATTTCATGAGGCGTCGAGCCTACTCTGACCGAATCATGACCGTCACGAGGTGGGGGGCTCCCTAATCTGGCAGTATCCAGGTCCCAAAAATGTCGTCGATGACCGCCGTTGAAGCAGCACAGGCCAGGGGTTGGCGGCACGTCTACTTCAACGCGCTCACGCTCCCGTTCTGGGGCGTGCACATCCTCGCGATCGTCGGCATCGCGATCACCGGCTTCTCGTGGCTCGGCCTCGCGCTCACCGCCGCGCTCTACGCGCCGCGCATGTTCTTCGTCACCGGCGCGTACCATCGCTACTTCTCGCATCGCAGCTACAAGACGTCGCGGTGGTTCCAGTTCCTGCTCGCGCTCGGCGCGACGTTCACGGCGCAGAAGGGCCCGCTGTGGTGGGCCGCGCATCACCGCGTGCACCACAAGCTCAGCGACATGCCGGGCGACCTCCACTCCGTGAAGCAGTCCGGATTCTGGTGGTCGCACATGGGCTGGATCCTCGCCCGCGATCTCGAGGGCACGGACATGTCGCGCATCAAGGACTTCTCGAAGTATCCCGAGCTGCGCTGGCTCGATCGCTTCTGGATGGTCCCGCCGGTCGCCGCCGGCGTGATCGCGTTCCTCATCGGCGGCTTCTTCGGCCTCGTCTGGGCGTTCGCGGTGCCGCAGGTCCTGTGCTGGCACGGCACGTTCACGATCAACTCGCTCTCGCACCTGTGGGGCGGCCGCCGCTTCGCGACCGAGGACGACTCTCGCAACAACCTCGTGCTCGCGCTCATCACGATGGGCGAGGGCTGGCACAACAACCATCACCACTATCAAGTCGCCGCGCGTCAGGGCTTCTTCTGGTGGGAGATCGATTGCACGTATTACGTACTGCGTGCGTTCGCCGCCGTTGGCCTCGTCTGGGACCTCCACGGCATTCCCGACCACATCAAGGCCAAGGCACTGCCCGAAGAAGCAGCAGAGCCGCCCGTGGCCGACGTGGCATAGTCGAATCGTGCGGTTTCCGCCGGCCAACATCCAGCTTCGTCGAGCTCAGCTGATCCTGATGCTCGTCACGCTGGTGCCGACGGTCTGCATGATCGCGGTCGGCATCCTGCTGATCATCGTCGGCCACGAGTCGACGACGACGCTCGTCATGGGTGTGCTCGTCACGACGTTCTGCACGTCGGGCATCACCGGCTACATCCTCGCGTCGATCTTCCTCGGTAAGGGCGCGTCGCTCGCGCGCGTCCAGAACGACTTCGTGTCGGCGGTCTCGCACGAGCTGCGCACGCCGGTGACCTCGCTGCGCCTGCTCATCGAGTCGCTGCGCGACAACCGCCTCGAGCCAGACGATCGCACCGAGGTGCTCAGCCTTCTCGGTCGCGAGACGACGCGGCTCGAGGAGCTCGTCACGAAGGTGCTCGAGCTGTCGCGCCTCGAGTCCGGCCACGTGTTCGCGCGCGATCGCGTCGACATCGAGGACCTGGTCGAGGAAGCGATCGCGGCATTCGACGCGTGCACGCTCCAGAATCCAACGCCGATCAATCGTCGCCTGCTGCCTGGCCTCGTCGCGATCGGCGACCGGCCGACGCTCGTGCGCGCGCTCCTGAACCTCCTCACGAACGCGTGGAAGTACACGGGCGAGGACAAGCAGATCGAGATCGAGAGCCGCCTCGCCGGGCGGTGGATCGAGATCCTCGTCATCGATAACGGTCCCGGCATCGAGAAGGACGAGCAGCACGCGATCTACGAGCAGTTCCGCCGCGGCCGCGCCGCGCACGAGACCGGTGCGCAGGGCGTCGGCCTCGGCCTGGCATTCGTCCGTACGATCGTCCGCGGCCAGAAGGGCAAGCTCGACTTCGAGTCGAAGCCCGGCACGACGATGTTCCGCATTCGCCTGAAGCGCGCGAAGGAGCCCAAGTCCGCGCCAGCCCGCCTCCCGGAGCGTGCGACGTCATGACCGAACGAATCCTCATTGTCGAAGACGACGACGCGATCGCCACCGGCCTCGCGCTCAACCTCAAGCTCGCGGGCCGCGGCACGTCGATCGCACGCGACGGTGACGACGCGCTCCGCCAGGCGACGGCCGAGGACTTCACGCTGGTCCTGCTCGATATCAACCTGCCCAAGCGCAACGGCCTCGAGGTCCTGTCGGCGTTGCGCCAGACCGACAACCTCGTCCCGGTGATCGTGCTGTCGGCGCGCGACGGCGAGTTCGACAAGGTCGCCGCACTCCGGCTCGGCGCGGATGACTACGTCACCAAGCCCTTCGCGCTCGCCGAGCTGCTCGCGCGCATCGACGCCGTGCTGCGCCGGACCTCGCAGGTCACGGCGACCCCGATCGCGAAGACCGCCGACGCGAACCTCGACTTCGAGGACGTGAAGATCGATCTCGCGCAGCGGGTGGTCACGCGCGCCGGCGTCGAGGTCAAGCTGACCCACCTCGAGTTCGAGCTGCTCGTGTTCTTCACGCGGCACCCGAACCAGGTGTTCTCGCGCAATCAGCTGTTCAGCCTGGTCTGGGGCCAGTCGGCGGGCTCGGTCCGTACGGTCGACAACTTCGTCGGTCAGCTGCGCAAGCGCTTCGAGGCAGACCCCGAACAACCGCGGCACTTCATCACCGTGCGCGGCTCGGGCTATCGCTTCGATCCCTGACGCCGAGGGGAGAAGTCACGACATCGGTGTCCGGCGGATGTGGCAAACCGTGCTCTCCGCGCAGCCAACGCCGCGAGATCCCATGGTCGAACCAGTGGCACGCAGGGTGCTCCAAGCGGGGCCATGCGCCTCTCACTAGCTTTGCTGGGACTTCCCCTCGTCACGATGGTCGGCTGCTACGGCGGCGAGCGCCGCAACACCGGCGAGTGCCCCGCCGGCGAGACCTGCTCGGATCTGACCCCGGGCGGCCTCGACTTCGTCGGCAACCACCTCGTCGACGACATCCTGCTGTCGGGCCCGCGCGCGACGGCCATCGGTGGCACGCAGCAGGTCGCGCTCGAGTACGATCGCGGCGACGGCATCGACGTCGCGCTCGACATGCCGTTCACCGCCGACGACGACGGCGGCAACGGCATCAGGGTGGACTCGACCAGCGGCTCGCAGGTGACGATCCGCGGCGCCGGGAGCCGCAGCAACTACCTGCGGATCCTCGACGAGGACGGCCTGCTCATGGATCGCAAGGAGCTGACCGGCGCCGCGCTCGAGTCGATCGAGCTCGTCACCACTGACTTCGAGTCGGTCCCCGCAGGCGCCCAGCTCGCGTTCGCCGCCGGCCCTCGAAAGGTCGGCGTCGCGCTCTACGGCGACGTCCAGCACTCGGGCGGCCCGACGCCGGAGCGGCTCGTCGACACGTCGATGGTGCTCGCGCTCCAGGGCGCCGAGCGCACCGCGTGGGACACGCTCGAGGTCAACGCGCAGGTCGGCACCTACCCTCTCGCGGTCACCGCGGGTGACAAGCCGACCGCGACGCTCGACTTCATCGTCGTCGACCACGCCGATGCGCTCGCCGCGATCTCGCCGATGACGACGGTGCCGCCCTCGAACACCGGCTCGACGTCGCTGTGCTTCCAGGCGACGACCAGCGGCCGCTACATCGCGGGCCTGTCGTGGTCGTTCCTCGTCGACGGCGAGACGATCACGCATGGCAACGACGCGCTGACCCGCAACTGCATCTCGGTGTCGACGCAGAAGACGTCGGGCACCGTGTCGGTCCAGGCCAACGCGGGCGGCCAGTCGACGACGCTCACGTTGAACGTCGGCGCCGCCGCACGCTCCCGGGACAACGTGCCGATGCGTACCGCGGCTCCCGCGGTGACGACCGCCGGCGATCGCGCGTCGCTGTAGCGCTGTCATCCGCCGCGTCGCCTCGCGGATCAGAGCCGTCACCTATCCATGGTGGCGGCGTTTCCCGTTAGGCTCGGTGTCATGGCCGACACCGTGTTCGGAAAGATCGTTCGCGGCGAGATTCCGTGTCACCGCATCTACGAGGACGACAAGGTCCTCGCGTTCCTCGACGTCAACCCGATCTCGCGCGGGCACGTGCTCGTGATCCCGAAGGAATCGGCCGAGACGCTCGACCAGCTCTCCGACGAGTCCTCGGCGGCGATCGGTCGCGTCCTGCCGCGCCTCGCCCGCGCGGTGCTCGCGGTGACCGGCGCGCCGGCGTTCAACGTGCTGCAGAACAACACGCCGCTCGCGCACCAGGCGGTGTTCCACGTCCACTTCCACATCATCCCGAAGTACGAGGACGGCACCGGCCTCGGCATCGACTGGAACGCGACGAAGCTCGATAACGGCGCGGACCTCGCAAAGGCGATCGCGAGCAAGCTGTGAAGGCGGCGCTCGCGCTCCTCGCCTCCGTCGCCTCGCTGGCAAGCAGCGGTTGTCTCTACACCGAGTACGTCGCCCAGGCCGCGCACGGCCAGTTCGAGTTGCTCGGCAAGTCGCGGCCGATCGACGAGGTCGTCAACGACCCCGACACGCCGACGCGCACCGCGATGCTGCTCGCCGAGATCCCCGAGATCAAGGACTACGGCCGCAGCTACGGCCTCAAGATCCGCAAGAACTACGAGCGCTACAGCTCGCTCGGCCGCCCCGCCGCCGTCTGGTTCACGGGCGCCGCCGACCCGGTCTCGTTCACGCCTCGCAAGTGGTGCTTCCCGATCGTCGGCTGCTTCGCCGGCCTCGGCTGGTTCGACGAGGACGATGCGGTCCGGTTCAAGCTCGCGCTCGAGGCCCAGGGCTACGACGCGCTCGTCCGCCCGGCCTCCGCCTACTCGACCGGCGGCTGGTTCCCCGACCCCGTCCTCTCGACGATGCTCGGCGGCGGCGACGACGCGCTGCCCGAGCTCGCCAACGTCATCCTCCACGAGTCGGTCCACGCGACCGTCCTCATCAACGACGAGCCGTTCTTCAACGAGAGCCTCGCCTCGTACGTCGCCGACGCGCTCACCGACTACTGGATCACCCAGCGCTTCGGCCCCGGCTCGCCCGAGGACGTGGCCTGGACACTCGGTCAGGCCCTCCACCTGCCGCGCGTCGCGCGCCTGCTCGCGGCATACAAGTCGCTCAAGACCGTCTACGACTCGCACCAGACGCGCGAGCAGAAGCTCGCCCAGAAGGCCAAGATCATCGACGAGCTCGTCACCGATCTGAGCCTGCGCAAGCGCCCCAACAACGCGTCGCTTACAGAAGTGCGCGTCTACAACGGCGGCGCCACGCCGCTCCTCCTCGCCCACCGCGCGTGCGGCGATCTGCGCTCGCTCGTCGAGGCCGCGAAGACGCTGAAGCGCAGCGACTTCGACAAGCCTCTGCAGGACGACCTCACGGCAATCGGCAAGCTGCTAGGAGAGCGATGCACGCGCGCGAAAAAACTGGATCGCTAATTCAAGAGTGTCCACGATTCGACTCGATGCGGTCCCTCGTCGTGGCTCTCGGTCTGCTCGCATTCGCCTCTGCCGCCGATGCGAAGCCGAAGAAACCGACCGCGACCAAGACCGCCAAGGCGACCAAGTCGACCAAGTCGAAGAAGTCGACGAAGCTCGCCTCGCGTGACCGCGACGACGATCGCGACCGCCGCCGCGGCGACAAGCGCGACAAGTCATCCAAGCGCGGCAAGGGCAAGCGCATCGCGCACGCCGCCCGCGAGCGCGAGTTCGAATTCCGCGGCCCGGTGCACGGCCAGAGCCTCGGCGCACCGTGGGCCGGCCGCCTGCGCGACGCGACGCAGCTCCCCGACGGCGAGGGCTACTTCATCCGCCGGCCGTGGCGCTCGTTCGGCACCAAGTCGACCGTCGAAGCCGTCTATCACATCATCGGCCGGGTCCGCGAACACTTCCCCGACATGCACGTGCTCGCGGTCGGCGACATCTCGGCCGAGCGCGGCGGCCGCATCACCGACCACAGCTCGCACCAGTCGGGTCGCGACATCGACATCGGCCTCATCTACTACAAGAAGCCCGCGGGCTATCCCGAGAGCTTCGTCGTCGCGAACGAGGACACCCTCGACTGCGAGGCGACGTACGCGCTGATCGACGAGGCCGCGAAGACCGGCCGCGTGCAGATGATGTTCCTCGACTACAAGCTGCAGGGGTTGATCGTCGAGTGGGCGCGCGCGAACGACATCGACGAGGATCACCTCGACAAGCTGTTCCAGTACACGCACGGCCGCGGCACGAACGACGGCATGGTCCGCCACGAGCCGAACCACGCCGACCACCTGCACGTGCGCTTCAAGTGCCCGGCCGGCGACACCGCGTGTCGGTAACGTAATCGTCGCCGTCAAGGTCCACGACGACGACTACGAGTACGCTTTACTGCTTCGCCGGTGGCGCAGCCTTGGTGACGCCGACGTAGTAGACGCCGTCATGCGACGCGTCCTTCGCCGGGCCGAGCGTCCACGGCCTCGCGCCCTTCGCGGTGTCGCTATTGGGATGCACGCCGCACTCCGGCTCGTGATCGGGCGTCGCCATGCACGCCCACATCTCGCCGCCGCTCGCCGACACGTCGTACGTGACGACGCGAGGGCCCGCCTCGGCGATGTGCGCGACCATCGGCACGAGGTCCGGGTTCCACGGCGTGCCCTTCGTGCGGCGCGAGTGGATGTTGCCCGAGAGGCCGACATAGATCGCGAGCGCGTCGCGCGCCTGGATCACGGCCTTCGCCATCTCGAAGTCGCGGTCCTTCGCCTCGGGCACGTCGTACGCGACGACCTCGATCTTTGCGCCCTTCTTGCGCAGCGCGCGCACGCGATCGAGGAGCTCGACCATGCCGGTGCTGCTGCGGCCGTCGTTGGTCGCCCAGAACGGACCGGCGAGCAGCTTCTTGCGGTCGCCGGTGCGGAGGTAGTCATCGATCGACGCCTGCTCCGAGCGCCAGATCTCGAGACCGAGCTGGACCCTGGCGACACGCGCGGCCTCGCAGACCGCGTCACCGACGAAGCGCGGCGACTCCTCGGTGCCGTGCATCTCGCCGAACCACACGAACGTGCCGGCGTGGAGCTGGGGGACGAGCGCGGGCAAGCGGCGCTCGCACTTCACGGTCACCCCAGAGTCTTGCTTCCTCGGCGCGCACGCAGAAACAGCGATGCACGCAGCGACGAGTGCGAGGGCTCTCATCCGCGAAGCTTGCGCATGAAATCACCCGCCTTGGCAACCACACCCTCGCCGTAGAGCTGCTTGATCATGCCCTTGAGGCGTTTCGTCGCATCCTTCGGCTGGCGGAACGACATCATGTTGAGCGGAATCGACATGACGTTCTCCGCGGTCGATTTGACGCGGGTGAACTCGCGGATGCCCTCGTCGCCGTGAATGCGGCCGAAGCCCGAGTCGCCGATGCCACCGAACGGCAGCGTCGGGATGCCGGCGAACGCCATCACCGAGTTGACCGACGTCATGCCGGCGCGGATGCGATCGGCGATCGCGCGCGCCGACTTGCCGGCGAACACCGACGAGCCGAGACCGTACTTGCTGTCGTTCGCGAGCTTCACGGCCTCGTCGACGGACGCGACCTTCGCGATCGGGATCACCGGGCCGAACGTCTCCTCGGTCATCACCTTCATGCGGTGATCGACGTTGGTGAGGACGGTCGGCTGGATGTAGCTGCCGGAGATGGCATCGGGGCCGCCGGTGTGGACCTTCGCGCCCTTCGCGATCGCGTCGTCGAGGTGATCCTTGACGATCGAGACCTGCTGCGGGCTCGTCATCGCGCCGAGGTGACCGTCGTCGCCGCCGACCTTGAGATCGCGCACCTGCTTGATGACCTCGTCGACGAACTTGTCGTGGACGGTGTCCTTCACGTAGACGCGCTCGACCGAGATGCACGCCTGGCCGGCGTTCGTGAGGCCGCCGTAGACCGCGGCCTCCGCGGCCTTCTCGAGGTCAGCATCATCGTCGATGATCATCGCGTCCTTGCCGCCGAGCTCGAGGAGCACGGGCGTCAGGCGCTCGGCGGCGGCGGCCATCACGCGCTTGCCCGTCGCGGCCGAGCCGGTGAACGCGATCTTGTCGACCGCTGACTTCGCGAGCGCGGCGCCGGTCGCGCCTGCACCGGTGACGACCTGGAGGAGGTCGGGCAGCGCGAACACTTTCTTGGCGATCTTCTCGATCGCGAGCGCGACGAGCGGCGTCAGCTCGCTCGGCTTCCACACGACGGCGTTGCCGGCGGCGAGCGCGTAGGCGATCGAGCCCATCGGCGTGAACAGCGGGTAGTTCCACGGGCCGATCACGCCGATGACACCGAGCGGGTGATAGCTGATCGTCGCGCGGAAGTTGGCGAGCACGCCCGACGAGACCTTGTGCGGCGCGAGCGCCTTCTCGGCGCGCTCGGCGGCGTGCTTGATGTGGCTGAGCGCCATCATCACCTCGACGTAGCCCTCGAGCAGCGGCTTGCCGTTCTCGCGGTGGAGCAGCTCCGCGATCTCGTCGGCCGACGCCGCGAGCGCCTTGCGGAACGCGGTCAGCTCTTCTTCGCGTGCGCGGAACGACCGGGTCGACCACGTCTGCGCGGCGACGCGCGCGCGCGCGACGGCAGCGTCGACGTCTGCGGCCGAGAAGATCGGCACGCTGCCGATCGATTCGCCGGTCGCCGGGTTGTAGCTGTGCAGCTGTTCGGAGCTCTGGGTCGCGGTCGCCATGGCCGCGACCATGCCACGGGATCGCGGGCACTCCCAAGGCAGAACGGTCGCACGCTCCGCGGGAGCGCGTACTGGATTCTACTCAGACGGATTAGCCACTCTGCATCGCGATCGCGATGCCGGCGCCGAGCGCAGCGAGCATCAGCACGATCAGGATGATCCAGCCGCGACTCTTCGACACCCCCGCGCCGGTCACCTGCGACTCGACGCGCGCGCCGTGGCCGGGCGGCATCTGCGGCACGTGATGCTGCAGCGGACCAACGCCGGTCTGCCAGCCCATCTTGTCGTCGACGAGCGGCCGCGAGCCCGGCTCCGTCTCGAGGCGCGGCACGGTCCCGGCGGGAGTCATCGGCGCGGGCGCGTACGGCTGACGGATCGCAGACATTGCTCCCGTTCCGGACAGCGTCGAGCTCGGGTGCTGCGGCGGGTGCTGCGCCCACTCGGGGACCGTCTGCGCGCGCTGCGAGGCAGGCTGGATGTCGCCGACGCCCGGCGCGGTCGCCGTCGGCATGCGCTGCGATGGCCGCTGACGCTCCTCGATGAGCAGCGTCTTCTCGTCGTTATCGCCGTCGACCTCGCCGCTCGGCTCGGTCACCTGCGTGCGATCGCCGGCCGGCGGCGCCTCGACCCACGGCTCCTTCTTGCTGCCGAACAGCTGGACCATGAAGCGGCCCATCGCCGTGTTCGAGCCGGTGAGCTTCGCGCGCACCGCGAACGCGTCGAGCGCCTCGATCATCTCCTGACCGGTCTGGAAGCGCGCGTTCGGATCGTTCGCCATCGCGGTCAGCACGATCGCCTCGAGCTCGCGCGGATAGCCCGGCACCGCGACCGACGGCAGGATCACGTCGCCCGCGACGATGCGCTTCATCGTCTCGAAGTCGTCGTTGCCCTTGAACGCGCGGCGCAGCGTCGTCATCTCGTAGAGGCAGATGCCGAGTGCGAAGATGTCGCTGCGGCGATCGATCGGCTTGCCCTTGCACTGCTCGGGCGACATGTAGCCGTACTTGCCCTTGATCGTGCCGCCCACGGTCTTCGTCGCGCGCTCCTCGGCCTTCGCGATGCCGAAGTCGAGCACCTTCACGCTGCCGTCGTAGCCGACCATGACGTTCGCCGGCGACACGTCGCGATGGACGATGTTGAGCGGCTGGCCGTTCTTGCCGCGGCGCTCGTGCGCGTGATGCAGGCCGGCGGCGGCGCCGCTGACGATCATCACCGCGAGCTCGAGCGGAATCGTCCAGCCTCGGCGCAGCGTCGTCTCGAGGATCGCGCGCGCGTTCTCGCCGTGGACGT
Source organism: Kofleriaceae bacterium (assembly GCA_013368795.1). Classification (GTDB taxonomy): domain Bacteria; phylum Myxococcota_A; class Polyangia; order Haliangiales; family Haliangiaceae; genus JABFXX01. The sequence continues at coordinate 13,536 of JABFXX010000103.1, read as the reverse complement.
ACTCCATCGCCATGAAGTACGCGCCGTCCGCCTGATCGACCTCGTAGACCTGGGCGATGTTCTGGTGGTTGAGCGTCGCGGCGAGCTTCGCTTCGTCGAGGAACATCGTGACGAAGCGCTGATCGGTCGCGCGCTCGCGCAGGATCGTCTTCAAGACGACGTGACGCTCGAACGCGCCGAGCCCGGTCTGGCGCGCGAGATAGATCTGCGCCATGCCGCCAGTCGCCAGATGGGTCAGCACCTCGTAGCGGCCTACCTTCTGAGGTATGCCTGGAGTGGGCTCCGGCGCCACGTTACAAGGATCGGCTGCCTGGCTCAGCGTGTCAAGCGACGCGCCGCTACCGATCTCCGTCGGGGAACGGACTTACATCGATCAGGTTTCCACCTACAGGAGCATCTTCGCGAACGTGAGGAGCTTGTCGACCTCCTCGGCGGTCATCGTCGCGGCGAGCCGCGTGACCGCGTGGTCCTGGTCGATCGTGATCGAGTCCGCGAACGCCTGGCCGACCATGCCGCTGACCTGGTCGCGGATCGTACCGGTCTGCCCCTTCGCGCCGATCTTGTCGTTCAGCGACCGCGTCGCCTTCTCGGCGTCCGCCTCGTCGGCAAACAGCAGCTTGGCATCGAGCGTCAGGGTCTGCGCGAGGCCCATCGAGAACACCGCCGACTGCGGCTCGGCGCCGAGGTCGTGCGAGAGGTCCTTGCGCGCCGACGCGTCGAGCACCGCACCACCGAACACGTTCGACGTCGAGGTCGCCTTCGCGACCAGCGCGCGTACGGCGGCCGGACCTTTTGCCTTCTTGTCGGCCGCGCGATCGAGGGTGGCGGTCATGTCACCGGCCGACGTGATGACGAGGCGCTTGTCGACGACCGCGACCTCGCCGTCGGGAAGGACGAAGTACGTCACCTTGCCGTGCGTCTCCGACTTCGTGCTCTGCTTCTTCGCCTCGGCGAGCAGCTTGTCGACCTTGCCCTCGAAGATCGCGACGAAGTGCTGGTGATCCGCACCGCCGCCGACGACCATCGTGTCGACCGCCTTGTCGACCTCGACGTTCTGCGCGAGCGAGTCGAGCACGTCGTGCTTCGCGCGCGCGAGGTCGAACGCCTTCTTGAAGATCGGCGAGCGCCGCGCCTTGGCGACGTCCGCGATCATCACGATCGACGTGTCGTCGGGCAGGTACTTGAGCAGGTTCGTGCCGCGCCCGGCCTCTGCACGAGGAGCCGACGACAGGACGAACGCGAGGAACGCGATAGCGGCGAGCGCACGCATGGCAGGTAGTGTGAACTAGACGCGCCCGCCCCGCCCGGAATTCAGCCTCGCTACAGTGCGCCTCGGTCACACCTGGCAGATACTGGCGAACGTGCAGTGGCAAATCGCGTTATCTGGCGCAATTCCGGCGCTGATCGCGATGTGGCTCGTCGATCGGCTCGATCGGAAGCGTCCCGAGCCTGCGCGCACGCGGCGCCTCGTCGCGTTCGTCGGCATGCTCTCGGTGATCCCCGCGATCGGGCTCGAGATGCTCGCGATGCGAACGCTCGGCGAGTCCGTCCAGCCGCGCATGACGTACCAGGGCGCGAGCTTTCACGCATTCGTGGTCGCCGCGGCGATCGAGGAGGCGTGCAAGATCATGGTCGTCTACTGGGTCGTCTGGCGGCGCCCCGAGTTCGACGAGCGCATGGACGGCATCGTCTACGCGAGCCGCGCGGGCCTCGGGTTCGCGCTCGTCGAGAACGTGCTGTATCTCCTGCAGGAGGCGACGCTCGGCGGCCAGCTGCAGACGTGGATCCTGCGCGCGGTGCTCGCGGTGCCCGGCCACGCGATGTGGACCGGCATGATCGGCGCGATGGCGGCACGGCGCCGCTTCGACGGTCGCGGCCTCGGCCTCGTCGGTGGTTACCTGCTCGCGGTGGCGTTCCACGGCGCCTACGATCTCTGCGCGTTCCTCCAGCAGCCGCTCAACTTCGAGGGCCGCAGCGACATCGCGCTCCTGATGATGCCCGCGCTGATCGGCCTCACGCTGCTCGCGTTCTTCGTGCTGCGCTCGCAGGCAAGGATGGCGCTGAGGCTCGACGATGCCGACGCCGCGCTTGGCGCCGCGGCAGCCGCGCGACTACGCGGTGGCGCGGGCTGACGCGCGGAGCACGACGATCGCACCCGCGACGCCGGCGATGATCGCGCCGCCGAACAGGAACATGCCGGCGCCGACCGACGCCTCGGCGACGCCCGGGAACGCGGCGAGGAAGTACACGCCGGAGACGATCGCGGTGAGGATCGAGACGAGCGACGCGCGCGCGATCAGCGCCGGCACGCGCTTGGCCGCGATCGACCCGGCGAGCACGACCAGCACGAACATCGAGATGTAGCCGGCCGCGCGCGTCGCGACGCCGCTGCGCATCCATAGATCGGTGCCGCTGAGCCACGCGAGGCCGGTCTCGCGGCACTCACCGCCGAAACAATGACGGGAGCCGAAGGGACCGATCGTCACCTCGGCGACGGACCACCACGCGGTTTGCACCGCGAGTGCGAACGCGCAGGCCGCGATCAGTGCAAGGCCCACCGTGAGCCACCGCGTTCGAGCATTCATGGCCGGCCGTATACATTTCGGTTGTTTGAACTGCAACCGATCGACTGGCACGCACTTACAGAAGTACGTTTGCTCCCTTACCTACATTGACCGCGGATATGTAGGCGCACCTAGAGTCGTGGTCGGTCAAATTTCATGCTCCGGGTACTCGCTCTCGTCGCCTTCCTCGTTCCCGCCACCGCATCCGCGGAGTCGGCACCGACGGTCCAGGCGCAGCTCTCGTTCCGCGACTTCATCCACGGAGTCGTCGACAAGCTCGAGAGCTGGAACGACACGGCGATCCCCGACCTCTCGGTCCTGACGACCGAGCCGGTCGAGCGCACCGAGAGCTCCGGCTACGGTTGGCGCGAGGACCCGGTCCGGCGGCGCGGCCAGCGCTTCCATGCGGGTGCTGACTTCCGCGCCGATCCCGGCACGCCGGTGCTCGCGGCCGGCAATGGCGTGGTCGTGTTCGCGAAGCGCTGGGCCGGCTACGGCAATGTCGTGTTCATCGACCACGGCGGTGGCGTCATCACGCGCTACGCGCACATGCGTAAGATCGAGACGAAGGTCGGCGCGGCCGTCACCGCGGGCACGCGCATCGGTCAGGTCGGCTCGACGGGTCGGACGACCGGCCCGCATCTCCACTTCGAGGTTCGCCTCGACGGTCGCCCCGTCGATCCGAACACCGCGCTCGCGATCGCCGAGCTCGCGCGAGAGAAGCCGGAGCTCGCGCACATCGCATCGTTCGCGCTCTCGCCGGACCTGCAGCGCTCTGCGAAAGATCTCCAGGATCGGAAGAACCGGCGCGAGCTACTTGGACGTCCCGAGCGGCGCGGCGCTCCGAAGCGCCAACGCGCGCTTTGGTAACGGTGAGTTAAGCGGGTGGTACCTAGCCGGGTCGCGAGCTAGTCTGCGCCCGTGGACGACCGCTCGCCCGACAAGGTAGCCCGCCGTTACGTGGCGTGGCTGCGCCGGCGCGCGCTCGCGGTGATTGCCGGCAGCGCGCTCGTTCTGGTTGGAGCGATCTATCTGATCGCGTTCCGACTGCCTCTGTTCGCGGACTTCTCGTACCTGCTCCCGCAGGACGTCCCCGCGGTACAAGACCTTCGTAAGCTCGAGGCGAGAGCCAAGACGAGCGACACGGTCCTCGTCATCGTCGATGCGCCGACGCCGCAAGCGCGCGAGGCCGCGGTCGCCCAGATGCAGGCCGGCCTCGTCGCGGCGCAGTCGCCGCTGATCGAGCGAGTCTCGGGCGACGATGCCGAGAGCCGCGCGTTCCTCAAGGCGCACCGTCACCTGCTCGTCGACGCCGCCGATCTAGCGAAGGCGCGCGACGCGCTCCAGCATCGCGTCGACGATGCGAAGCTGAAGGCGAACCCTCTCTATATCGACCTCGGCGACGAGGAGGACGATGCAGAGGCCGCGAAGAAGGACAAGGAGCAGCTCGAGGAGCTCCGCAAGAAACGCAAGGAGGCCGAGGCCAAGCTCGATCGGCCGACGAACGTCTCCGCCGACGGCCTCGTCGGCAAGCTCGAGGTCGCGACGAACTTCCGATCGACCGACGCCAAGCGCGGCGAGGCGCTGCTCGACACGATGTCGGTCGTCCGCGCGAAGGTCATCGCCGATCACCCCGGCGTGAAGGTCGGGTTCACGGGCGGCGTCGTCACCGCGCTGTCCGAGCACAAGGCGATCACGAAGGGCATCGTGCTGTCGAGCCTCGTCACCGCCGGGCTCGTCGCGCTCCTGCTCGCGCTCTACTTCCGCAGCGCGACGCTGCTCGTGATGCTCGTCGGCACGATCTCGATCGCGACCGCCGCGGCATTCGGCGCCGCCGCGATCACCGTCGGTCACCTCAACGCGGCGACCGCGTTCCTCGGCGCGATCATCGCCGGCAACGGCATCAACTACGGCATCTTCCTGATCGCGCGCTATCTCGAGGAGCGACGCAGGCTCGACGTCGACGACGCGCTCGCGAGCGCGATCACCGGCACCCTGCGGCCGACCGCGGTCGCCTCGCTCGGCGCCGCGATCGCGTACGGCTCGCTCGCCGCGACGAGCTTCAAGGGCTTCGCCGACTTCGCAGTGATCGGCGCGATCGGCATGCTGCTGTGCTGGATCGCGTCGTACACGCTGCTCCCCGCGCTGATGCTGCGCTTCGGCCGCAACACGCGCATCTTCCACGGCAACCCGGTCATCGGCGGCACGCTCGTCCGCCTGTTCGGGTTCCGCCGCTCGGCCGTCGTCGTCGCGACGGCGTGCCTACTGTTCCTTGGCGCGGGCGTGATCACGTACCGCTACATCGCGGCCGATCCGTTCGAGTACAACATCAGGAACCTGCGCTCCGAGGGCAAGGACGCGATCACCGCGCGCAACTGGATGGCGGTGTCCGACAAGAACTTCGGCCGCGGCATCTCGGGCCGCACGTTCATCGCCGCCGATCGCCTCGACCAGGTGCCGATGATCGTCGAGGCGCTCCATACGATCGACAAGGGCAAGCCTGCCAAGGAGCAGACGATCGGTCTCGTCGACGCGCTGCCGGTCTACGTGCCGGCCGATCAGGACAAGCGTCTCGCGATCCTCGCGGAGATCCGCGCGCTGATCGATCAAGCGATCGACGATCTCCCCGACGAGGATCGCGCCGAGATCGCCGACCTGCGCCCGCCCGACGACCTGCGTACGTACACGACGAATGATTTGCCGGCGAGCATGCGCGAGAAGTTCGCGGAGAAGGATCCGTCGAAGATCGGCTACATGATCGCGATCCGGCCGTCGAACGATCTCGACGAGTGGAACGGCAAGGATCTGATGCGTTTCGCGAGCGCGGTGCGCGAGCTCCATCTGCCCGATGGCGAGACCGTCACGACGTCGGGCTCGAGCGTCATCTTCGCGGACATCGTCGACTCGATCGAGCGCGATGGTCCGGTCGTCACGGCGGTCGCGCTCGGCGGCCTCATCATCATGGTGCTGCTGCTCGTCGGTCGGAACCGTCGCGCCGTCTCGGTGATGGCGGGCACGCTCGGCGGCTCGCTGCTCATGATCGCGGTGTGCGCGCTGCTCGGCCTGCACGTGAACTTCCTCGACTTTGTCGCGCTGCCGATCACGCTCGGCCTCGGCATCGACTACGCGATCAACGTCGCGCACCGCCACGACAGCGAGGAGGTACCCGACCCGATCACGACGCTGCGCACGAGCGGCAGCGCGGTGTTCGTCTGCTCGTTGACGACGATGATCGGCTACGGCTCGCTGCTCGTCAGCGAGAACCTCGCGATCCGTGGCTTCGGTTCGGCGTCGCTCATCGGTGAGGTCACGACCGTCCTGACCGCACTTATCCTCGTACCGGCGCTCCTGGCAGTCGGTAACAAGCGTCACGGTCGCATCGAAGCGCCTGCATCCCGCGCCGCCTGATGCCTTAGAATCGGCCCGTGCGGGTGCATGGGCTCCTCCTGGTGATGGCCGCGGGATGTGGCTTCGATCATGGGGCCGCGTTGCGCGACGGCGGCCCGACCGACGACGCGACCGACGGCTCGATCATCGACACGCCGCCCGACGCGTTCGATCCGCTCTGCTTCGGTCGGGCGCCATTCACGATCTGCATGCAGTCGATGCCGGCGGGCACGAAGTCGCTGAACGACGTCGACACCGACGGCCCGAGCTCGTGCGATAGCGGCGAGGGCACGACGATGATGGTCGGTGCGAACCCGGTCGCCGCGTGCGTGATCGCGGCGGACACCATCTCCCTCGGCAGCACGCTGGTCGGTGTCAGCGGCGACAAGCCGCTCGTCCTGCTCGCGGTCACCACGCTGCGCATCAACGCCGGATCGACGCTCGACGTCACGAGCGGCCGGACCGCCGGCAACGGCCCGGGGGCGAACCCGACCGATTGCGGCCCGGCGACGACGCTCTCGGGGAGCGACAGCCTCGGCGGCGCCGGTGGCGGCGCGGGCGGCAGCTTCGGCGCATCAGGCGGCGCGGGTGCACCTGGCGCGGCCGGCACCGGTGGTACTCCGATACCTCCGGCCTCCATTCCCGTCGACAAGCTGCGCGGCGGCTGTCCCGGCGGCTTCGGCGGCGACGGCGACGGCGCACAGAACGGCGGCGAGCGCGCGGCCGGCAGCTCCGGCGGCGGCGCCGTCTATCTCCTCACGCGCGGCGAGCTGATCGTCGACGGCGTGGTCGACGCGTCGGGCGCCGGCGGCAACGGTGGCAACAGCTCCAAGGGCGGCGGCGGTGGCGGCGGCTCGGGCGGCATGATCCTCATCCACGCCGGCTCGATCCGCGTCGGCGCGAGCGGCCAGCTGGTCGCAAACGGTGGCGGTGGTGGCGGTGGCGCCGGCAATGGCACCGACGGTGCCGACGGCAGCGACCCGAGCGTGCTCAACATGGCTGCAGCGGGCGGACCGGCAAGCGGCGGCGGTAGCTCGGCCGGCGGCGCGGGCGGCTTCAAGTCGACAGCTGCCGGCTCGGCGACGAACACCGGCAACGGTGGCGCGGCCGGCGGCGGCAGCGTCGGCGTGATCCGCGTGCTGTCCGGTCAGGCCATTCCGGCGAACAACGTGTCGCCGACGCCGCAGCTGAACTAGACGCGTCTAAAATCGGGGACGGTCTTAAGTTGATTAAGTTGCGGTACGTAACCGCGCAAAAGAACACGAGCACGTACCGGTAACTTTAAGTTGTTGTCCCGCAGCGCTCGGCCGGCCTGTTTTTGCAATCAGACTGCAAGTAAAACTTGGTGGTTCACGGATCAGTGATCACGCGAAGTTGCGCGTCGTAACTTAACGAACTTAAGACCGTCCCCGGACGATTACAGCTTCTTGCCGTCCTTGGACCAGCGATAGAAGCCCTCGCCGGACTTCTTGCCGAGCTTGCCCTCGGCGACCTTGTCGCGCAGCACCTGCGGCGGCGTGAAGCTCGGACCGATCGACGTCGCGAGGTACTCGGCGATGCCGAGCCGCACGTCGAGGCCGACGAGATCCGTCAGCTCGAGCGGGCCCATCGGGTGGCCGTAGCCGAGCTTCATCGCGGTGTCGATGTCGGCCGCCGACGCGACGCCCGCCTCGACCATGCGCATCGCCTCGAGACCGATCACGAGGCCGAGGCGGCTCGACGCGAAGCCAGGGCTATCGGTCACCGTGATCGGCGTCTTGCCCATCTTCTCGGCGAGCGCGACCGCGAGCGCGACCGCCGCCGGGCTCGCCGTCGAATGGCGCACGATCTCGACGAGCTTCATCACGTGCACCGGGTTGAAGAAGTGCATGCCGACGAGGCGGCTGCCGTCGCGCACCGCCGCTGCGATGTCGGCGATCGGAAGCGACGACGTGTTCGTCGCGAGCAGCGCGTGCTTCGGCGCAGCGTCATCGATCGCGGCGAAGATCTCCCGCTTGAGCTCGATGCGCTCGGGCACCGCTTCGATCACGCAGTCGACACCGGCACAGGTCGCCTCGAGCGTGTCGTGCGCGGAGAGGCGGGCGAGCGCCGCGTCCCGATCTGCAGCGCTCACCTTCCCCAGCTCGACGCCCTTGGCCAGATTCTTCGAGATCTTGTCGATGCCGGCGACGGCCGCACCGGCGAGCGCGTCGTAGAGGTGAACGTTGGCGCCCATCACGGCGGCGACGTGGGCGATGCCGTGGCCCATGGTGCCGGCGCCGATGACCGCGATCGTGCGTACTTGGTCGAGGGAGGGTAGCGTCACGCGCGGAAGATACGTCAAACACGCCCGGCTGACGCTGTATGCTGGCCGCCGTGACGGCCCGCAAGCACGCAACGCTCGCGTTCTGGCTTGCCGTCTCCGGTAGCGCGACGGCGTGCGGTTTCGAGCACGGCAGTACCAATGTCGCGATGACGGGGGACGGCGGCGATGGATCCAACGTCGATATCGATGCACCGATCGCGGATGCGCGGCCCGACTCGCCGCCCGGCGAGAGCTGCTTCGGCGTCGGTCTGCTCGTCCAGTGCTACCCGCCGTCGGGCCTGCCGACCGGCGACTACCATCCGACCGCCGGCACGATCGATACCGGCAACGCGAGCAACTGCGATCGCGTGATCCCGCAGTCCGGTGGCGACCCGGAGCTGTGCCTCAAGCAGGCAAACCGCGTGATCATCGATGCCGGCGTGCGCTATCGCGGGACGCGGCCGATGGTGCTGCTCGCGGTCGATTCGATCGACGTGACGGCGACCGGCACGCTCGACGTGTCGACGATCGATACCTCGCTCGGCGCGGGCGCGGGCACCGGCGCGTGCGCGAGCGCGATGAAGGGCACGAACGATCCGTCGAACAGCGCGAACGCAGGCGCGGGCGGCGGTGGCGGCGGCGGATTCGGGACCGGCGGCGGCACGGGTGGCGCCGGCGATGTCGGCGGCGGCACGGGTGCGCAAGGCACCGCGCTGACCGCGATCCGCGGTGGCTGCGCGGGCGGTGCCGGCGGCGACGGGACCGGCAACAACGGCGGCAACGGCGGCGCCGCGGGAGCCGGCGGTGGTGCGATCTACCTGATCGCGGGCAACACGATCACGATCAGCGGCACCGTGAAGGCAAACGGCGGACGCGGCCATCGCGGCCAGGCGAAGTCCGGCGGCGGTGGAGGCGGCTCCGGAGGTCTCGTCGGTCTCGACGCGCAGGCGATCACCGTATCCGGAACCATCTACGCGAACGGCGCAGGCGGCGGCGAGAGCGCGGGCGGCGGCGACGGCGGCGAGCCGACGCAGTGGGATCAGCGAGCGCGCGGCGGCCAGGGCCTGCTCGATGGCGGCAACGGCGGCGACGGCTCGGTCGCGGCAAGCGGCGGCCAGAGCGGCGAGAGTGCGAACAACGGCGGCGGCGGCGGTGGAGGTGGCGGTGGGCGGATCAAGGTGTACCCGGCTCGGACGCTCGTGGGACGGATCTCGCCGCCGGCGACCTGAAGGCATCTCGCAAGCAGCGAGGTGAGCCGAGCTGTTGTACGTTTCGTCCGTGCAAGCAGCCGTCGACGTCGATCGACTCCAGCGCGAGCTCGAGACGATCTTCGGACCGCGTCGAGTGTCGTTCCGAGGAGTCGATCTCGACACGTACGCGCGCGACATGTGGCCGCGCCTTCTGATCGCGTATCGCGACGGCATTCCGCCCGCGCAGCGCCCGACCGCGGTCGTGTGGCCCGAGCACGTGCGCGAGGTCGTCGCGGTCGTGCGGCTCGCGCGCGAGCTCCGCATTCCGATCGTTCCCTACGGCGGCGGCTCAGGCGTGTGCGGCGGCGCGGTGCCGCTGTTCGGCGGGATCACCGTCGACACCAAGCGCATGCAGCAGGTGCGGTCGGTGCGCGCCGACGACCTCGTGTGCGACGTCGAGGCCGGCCTCAACGGCGAGCGGTTCGAGCGCGAGCTCGATCGCCGCGGCTACACGTTCGGACATTTCCCGTCGTCGATCTACTGCTCGACGGTCGGCGGCTGGCTCGCGACGCGCGCCGCCGGTCAGCTGTCGACGAAGTACGGCAAGGTCGAGGACCGCGTCGCCGGCCTCACCGTCGTCACCGGGCGCGGCGAGGTGATCGAGACCGACGGCCCCAACCGCGCGTTGCGCGGGCCGAACTGGACGCAGCTGATCCTCGGCAGCGAGGGCACGCTCGGCATCATCACGAGCGCGCGCCTGCGCGTGTCACCGGCGCCGCAGCTGCGCGTGTTCCGCGGCTTCGAGGTCGACGATGTCGCCGCGGGCGCCGAGGCGATCCGTCGCCTGATGCAGAAGGGCCTGCGCCCCGCCGTGATCCGGCTCTACGACGAGCTCGACACGCTCATGAACTCGTTCGGCCACCACGGCGAGGAGCCGGGCGTCGCCGACGAGACGCACGCGCCGAAGCCGCCGATCGAGACCGGCGCGCTGCCCGCGATGCCGGGCGCACCGGAACCGAGCGACGACGGCGTCGTCGATCGCCTGCTCGCGCTCGCGAGGGGCAAGGGCCTGCGCAAGACCGCGATGAATGCCGCGCTCGACAAGAGCGGGCTCGTCAACAAGGTGTTCGGCACCGTCGCCGAGAAGATCGCGCGCCGCGGCTGTCGCCTCGTGATCGGCCTCGAGGGCGCGCGCATTCGCACCGAGGTCGAGGCCGCGCTGACGTTCGCCGAGCTCGAAGCGGTCGGCGCACGCGACAAGGGCGAGGATCCGGGCTGGGCGTGGCTCAAGCATCGCTACGCGGTGAGCTACCGGATGTCGCCGGTGTTCCGCGACGGCGCGTTCGTCGACACGATGGAGGTCGCGGCGAGCTGGGAGCGCCTGATGGACCTCTATCACTCGGTGCGCACGGCGATCGGCCAGCACGCCGTCGTGATGGCGCACTTCTCCCACGCGTACGCCGACGGCTGCTCGATCTACTTCACGTTCGCCGGTCACGCACCCGACGCGATCAGCGCATCGCGCGTGTACGACGCGATCTGGCGCGACGGCCTCGAGGCGACGACCCGTGTCGGCGGCACGATCAGCCACCATCACGGCGTCGGCCTGCTCAAGTCGCCGTTCATGGCGGGCGAGCATCGCGAGGCGATGGCGATCTTCGAGGCGGCGAAGGCGAGCCTCGATCCCGACAACATCTTCAACCCGGGCAAGATGGGTCTGCCGGGCTTCGCGCGCGGAGGCTCGCGATGAATCTCGTCCCCGAGCTCGAGGCCGCCGTCGGTGCGGAGAACGTCGAGCCCCTGCCCGACTTCGCCGATCCGCCGTGCTATCGCGTGACGCCCGGCTCTGCCGCCGAGGTCGCCGAGGTCGTGCGTCGCGCGGGTGATGCCGGTGCCGCGATCCATCCCGTCGGCGCGGGTGGCCGGCCGTCGCGCGTCGACAAGGATCCGAAGGGCGAGCGCTCGCGCGTGTTCATCTCGACGCGCCGCCTCGACCAGGTGCTCCAGCTCGACGAGCACTCGCTGCTCGTTCACGCGCAGGCCGGCATCACCGGGCTCGATCTCGAGCGCATCCTCACGCCGCGCGGCCTGTCGATCGGCGACTACCCGCCGGTCGTCCTCACGTCGTCGCTCGGCGGCATCCTCGCGGTGCGCACGCCGGGCAAGTCGAGCGCGCGGCACGGCTTCTTCGAGGACGCTGTCGTCGGTGTGTCGGCCGTGCTCGCCGACGGCCGCACCGTCCACACGCGCGTCGCGCCTCGCCGCTCGACCGGCCCCGATCTCGCTCGCGCGCTGTGCGGCAGCGAGGGCACGATCGGCTTCATCACGAGCGCGGTGCTGCGCATCCACAAGAAGCCCGAGGCGCGCCTCGTCGCCGCGTACCTCCTGCCCTCGTTCGATGCCGCCGTGTCCGCGGTGCTGTTCGCACTCCGCGAGGAGGCCGCACCGTCGGGCCTGCGCATCTACGATGCCGGCGAGGCCGCGCGCCACTTCGACGGCCTCGTGCTGCCGCCGGGCAACACGCTCGTCTGTGCGGGCACCGCGGGTCCCACCGATCTCGCCGCGTGCGATCGCGATCTCATCACGAGCGCGGTGCTCGCCGAGGGCGGCACGATCACCGATCACGCGCTCGCCGATCTGTGGTGGCGTCGCCTCCACGCGGGCGAGCCGACGCCCGGTCCCGCGCCGACGCTGCAGATCATGGCGACGCCGGGCAAGCTGCGCCCGGTCTACGCTGCGGTCAACGCGGAGGCCGCACGGCTCGGCGCGATCGCGCGCGCACACGTCTCGCGCTTCGATCCGGACGGCGCGGTGATGTTCTTCACGATCGAGCGCGACGGCGTCCCCGCCGACGACACGACGTGCGCCGCGATCGAGCGCGCCGCCGACGCCGCTGGCGCCTGGCTCCTCGGTGCCCGCGCGGTGAAGCTCGACGCCTACCTCCGCGCTCTCCGCGACACCCTGGATCCCAACCGCATCATGAATCCCGGCACCTTGAGCTGAGATCTGTCAGTTCCTCGACGGAATCTTCGACAGTCTCGACGAGAGCTCGCGGGGTTAGCCGCTGGTCCGGCCGCTGCTAGGTCTTGCCGGACATGCGCAGTCTTCGCCTCCTCATCGTCATCCATCTGATGGCCTGCACGCTCGATGTGGCGGGTCCCACAGACGATGACGGCCAGGCGGAAGACGACGACGAAGAAGAAGACCCGGTCGTCCCGCCGCCGCCGGACGCGGCTTGCACCGCCGCGCCGAACGCCGGCCCGGCGGGCTCGTGGCGACACACGACGAGCTCGCTCTACGCCAGCCTCGATCCTCACCACCGCGGCATCGATCTCGTCGCCGCGGCCGAGGACGCGCTCCAGACGCTCGGCGGCCGCCTCACCTATGGCCCGACCGACAAGGACCTCGAGGACGAGGACGTCGACGTGTTCGTGTGCGCGAGCGGCACGTGGCGCAACCTCGGCCGCGCGACGACCGACGACGAGGGCCGCTTCACGATGACGCTGTCCGGTGCGCAGCGCCTGCCTAGCGGGCTCCACGATCTCTACCTCTCGGTCGTCGGCGATCGCAGCGGCGTACCGTTTGTCGGGCTCGTCGCACCGAGCGGCACGCCGGTCGTCGTCGCCGATGTCGACGGCACGCTGACCGAGTCGGAGAACGCATATCCGACGTGGCTCGCGCTCGGCGGCGACGTCGCCGCCCATCCCGATGCACCCGCGGCGCTCGCGGCCGCCGCATCGCGCGGCGCGCTGATCGTCTACGTCACCGCCCGCGGCGATCGGTTCACGCAGGACACGCGCGACTGGTTCGCGGCGAAGGGCTTCCCGAAGGGACCGCTGAAGATGCCGACGGCGATCGTCACGCTGCCCGGCGACGAGACGATCGCGCTCAAGACCGAGCTCCTCATGTCGCTGTCCGCGTTCGAGCTGTCCGCCGGCGTCGGCAACCGCGCGAGCGACATCGCGGCGTACGGCAACGCGGGCCTCTCGCCCGATCGCATCTTCATCAAGGGCCCCGAGTTCGACGACGAGACGAGCTCGCAGATCGCCGCGGGCATGGCGACGCGCTTCACCGACTACGCGACGCTCGTGCCGACTCTCTGACCTGCACC
>JABFXX010000553.1 GCA_013368795.1 Kofleriaceae bacterium | reverse complement strand
CGAGAGGTGCGCGCCGACGCCGAGCCGGTGCATGCCGAATCGCATGACATCGACGCCGCCGCCGATCGCGATGCCGAGGCCCGTGTTGTTCGACATCGTGTTCACCTCGCCACGCGCCATGTCGGGCACGCCGCCGTGGTCGATGTGGACGCCGACGGAGGCGTTGCCCCAGAGCTGTCCCATGTTGCCCTCCGCGAGCACGCCGATGTCGATCGGCGTGAGCGAGAGCGACCCGGTACCGGGCAGCGTGTCGACCGTGTACGTGCCGGTCGTGCGGCCGATGCCGAGCTGCAGACCGAGCGTCAACGTCGCATCGAAGCGATAGCCGATGTGTGCGAACACGGCTCCGCCGATGCAGCACTGCGTCTCGAAGTGCTTGTTCTTGGTGTCGATGATCGCGACGCTCAGCGTCGGCATCACCGTGAGCGAGAGCCGCGTGTCGAGCCTCACCGGCTGATAGGTCAGCGCGGTCTCGACGTCGGAGAACGAGAACCCGTCGGACTCGTCCCGTGTGCTCGTCGCGGCGTCGCGGCCCGCGTTGGGATCGTCGGCGGCGTCGTCCGCCGCGGCCTGGTCGAACGCGATCACCTTCGGCGTCCGGCCGAGCGCCTCGAACGCGCTCTTCACGTCGCCTTCGGGACCCCGCATGAGGACGAGCGCACGCGTGAGATCGAGGTCGCCGAGTGCGTTCGTCATGTCGTCGATCGTCAGGCCGCGCACTGCATCCGCAGTCTGCAGATCGGACATCGGCGGTCGCTCGAGATCGATATCGTGCTCGACGCGGCGAGTGAGGAGCGTCGAGGTGCCGGTGAACGTCGAGAGGCGGGCGAGTACGCGAGAGCGCGCGGTGACGAACGCCCGCGCGGCCGCGTCTGGATCGGAGCGCAGTGCTGCGATGCGATCGCGCAGGAGCGTCACCGCGGACGTCGCGCGACTGGCGTCGATCCAGCCACCGACCATGTACATGCGGGCGAGTCGCGACTCCGCCAGCTCGGCGTGCACGCCGTAGCTCGCGCCGAGCTCCTGGCGAATCGAATCCGCGAGCTCCTCGAGCACCTCGGCGGCGACGAGCTGCTGCGGATAATCCTTGGCTGCGATCGGCAGTGCCGCAGCGACGTAGACCTGCGCGAGGTCCTCGAACTTCGCGAGCGAGGCCACCTGGACGATCGCGTTCGGTACCTGCGAGCGCTGCGCGGCGTGGCCGCTCCAGTCTGCGAACAGGTAGTCGATCCACTTGTCGGCGAGGTCGGCATCGAAGCGGCCCGCGATGACGAGCGTCGCGTTGTCGGGCGTGTAGTGCGCCGTTCGGAAGCGGTCGACGTCCGCGCCCGTGAGCGTGACAGCCGTCGGCAGGGCGCCGGCGTACGGATGACTCGCGCCGAAGATCGCGGCCATCAGCGTCCGGGTCAGCTGCTCCTGCTCGTCGACACGCTTGCGGGCGCGACGGCGAAGCTCCTCGATCGCATCGTCGACAGCGTGCGTGTATCGGCCTTCGCGAACCCAGCGGCGGAGGCCGGCGAGCAGCACGTCAATGTGCATGTCGACGCCGCGCGCGAGGAACGAGGTGTGGTCGCCGGTCACCTCGACCGAGCTCGTGCCGCCCGCTGCGGTGAACGCGATCATGTCGTTCAGGTAGCGGACGTCCCAGTCGAGCGCGTGCGCGGCGACGTTCGCGACACCGCGCTTGGTGGCGGGCTCGTCGGCACTGCCGGTCCGGAACACGAGGCGGATGTCGATCGCTGGCACGCTCGTCGACGGCAGCAGCACGACCGTCATGCCATTCGGGAGCTGGCGCTGGCGCATGCCCGGCGGCGTGGTCACCGTCGTGCCGGCGACGGGCTGGTGTGCGGCACCCGGATCGACGAGCGTGCGGCGCTGGCCCATGTCGTGAATCTCGGGACGCAGCGCGATCTCGCGCCCGGTCTTCGTCTTGATGTCCGCCGTGAGCTTCACGACGGTCGCGCGCCGTACGTCGAAGTAATTCTCGACGAGCTTCACGCCCTCCTCGGGGCCGAGCGCGCGGACGCCGGCGAACTCGCTCGACAGCGCGATGACCGGATCACGGCCGGCGAGCACGTGGGCCGCGAGGTTCGTGTCGCGGTCGCCGCCTTCCTCGAGAGATGCATAGAGGTCGTAGAGCGAAATCTGCCGCACGCGATCGAACGTGATGTCGTCGAACAGGCGGAAGCCGGTCCGCCGGAATGCGTAGGGCAGGAGCTCGAGCGCTTTCTTGGCACGCGAGACGACGTCGTCGGCCGTCTCCTTGCCGGTCTGCTCGATCAGAAGGCCGTACATCGGCGCGCGCGCATCGCCGAGGTCGACGCCATAGACGGCGCCCTCGACCTGCGAGTCGACGACCGCCTTCACGGCCGCCTTGATCGTGCGGACCTTGATCGCGGCCTCGGGATCCGTCGGCATCGGCCACGCGATCAGGACGCTGTTGGTCTCGATCGGCACCTTCGCGTCCACCTGCCGGCCGACCGGCGGGGCCTCGGCGACGTGGGCCGGTGCCGATGCCATCCGCTTGGCGACGCGCGCGATGAACTTGCCGAGCGACTTCGCGATGCCCTCGGTGGTGATGTCGCCCGAGATCACGAGCACCGCGTTGCTCGGCGCGTAGTGCGAGTCGACGAACTTGCACGCATCCTCGAACGTGATCGCGCCGACGGTCGGGACGTCGCCGCGGATCGACTGGCCGTACGGATGGCCTGCCGGGTACGCGGCGCGCTGCACCGCAATGCGAGTCCGGTCGCCTTCGGCGTTGCCCCGGATCTCGTTGACGACGACCTCGCGCTCGCGATCGAACGTCGACTCGGTGATCGACGTGCAGCGAAAGCCGAGCCGCACTGCCTCGACCGACAGCAGCGTGTCGAGTCGAGCGAGTGGGCCGCGCGAGATGTACGTCGTCGCGTCCCAGGTGGTGAGCGCATTGAAGTACGTCGTGACGTCCTCGAGCGTCGCGAACAGCGTCTGACCGCCGAGCACCTGCTGGAACATCAGGTGTTCGACGAGGTGAGCCATACCTGGCTTGTCGAGATCGTCGACGGCGCCGACCTGATAGCGCATCGTGACCTGGACCTGCGCCGCATGCGGATCCTTCACGAGCACGACGCGCAGGCCGTTCGGCAGCGCGAAGCTCGTGATCCCGATACCCAGCTCGGTGTGGCGTGGTGGCGCGGGGGGCGGGTAGGGCCCGAGCGCGCATGCGCCGGTCATCGCCAACGCCACCGTGCACCACGCGGCAAACAACGCACGCGTCGACTTCACGCGGCCAACTATCGTCGCAGGTGCGACGACGATCAATGGGCGCTAGCCTGGGACATGGAACCTACACGCGACGAGATCGACTCACTCCGGGGCCTCGCGCTGCTCGAGTTCGGCGCGTCGTGGTGCGGGTTCTGTCAGGCGGCACGGCCGGTTATCGATCGCGCGCTCGCCGGCTCGAGCGCCCGCCACATCCAGATCGAGGATGGCAAGGGCAAGCGGCTCGGACGATCGTTTGGGGTCAAACTATGGCCGACGCTGATCGTGCTGCGCGACGGCCGCGAGGTCGCGCGCTTCGTCCGGCCGCACGACGGTGCAGACCTCGAGGCGGCGCTGCACGCGGCGGCTTAGTACGAACCGAGATCGACGAACGCGTG
The DNA here is from genome assembly GCA_013368795.1 of Kofleriaceae bacterium. GTDB lineage: Bacteria > Myxococcota_A > Polyangia > Haliangiales > Haliangiaceae > JABFXX01. The sequence goes on along the minus strand of JABFXX010000553.1, from coordinate 12,302 downwards.
GTCGGCCATGATCACGAACGGTCGATCGTCGAACTTCATGTCCTTGCCGTCGAACTTCATCGCCTGCAGGAGGCCCATGCCGTAGCCCATCGGGCCCTGCGAGAAGTAGTTGATCGAGAGCTTGTACGGCCCGGCGCTCGGCGTGCCGTCGATCGCGAAGCACTCGGGGCCGTAGCCGGTCGTGACATCGGCGTAGAGGTCGCCGCCCGACGGCAGGTGCATCTGCTGGTACCAGGCGTGGCCGCCCTGGCTATCGCGGATGTGGAAGTCGACGTCGTTGGCGTCGGTCTCCCAGTACAGGATGAACCGCGTCGACGGCTGCGTGATCGGCTCGAGGCCGCGCTTGCCGAGCTCGGCGGTGACCTTCGCCTTGTTGCCGCCGTGCGCGATGTAGCTCGCGCCGATCATGCCGGCGTCGTCGCGGAGCACGCGCTCGGCGCCCGCGAATCGGCCGGGAGGATACTGGCCGTCGAGGCCGGCGAGGATCGCGGAGAACGCGCCGGCGCGGTCCCCCGAGCGGAGCAGGGCGTAGGCGAGCAGGCGATGGCCGGTGACGTGGTCGGGACGGTCGGCGACCGCACGGCGATAGGTGTCGATCACGAGCGTACGTGCCGGTGCGCCGAGACGCTCGAGCCGCTCGCCGGCGAACCGACGGAGGTCGGCGCGGGTGGAGAACAGATCGATGATCGATCCGTAGGCGCGCGCGGCCTGCGTCCGATCGCGCTTTGCCTCCAGCGCCTCGCCGTACGCGATCAGCGCGAGGACATCGCCCGGCGCCTGATCGTGCCACCTACGCGCGAGGTCGAGCGCCTTGTCGGTCTTGCCGCCGCGCACTGCGCGCATGACCTCGGCGAGCTTCCCGCGGAGCGGCGCGATGCGGTGCTCGGCCTCTTCTGACCATGGATCGTCGGCGCGAGGCGGCTCGGCGACGGGAGCTGGCGCGGCGGCAACATCCGGCGTCGGCGCAGGCGTGCCTTCGGGGTGGAACGTGAATGGATACGACACGGAGACGAGACCGCCGCCGTGCGGGAACTCGATCTGCTTCACGACATCGGCGACGCAGCTCGCGACCGTCTCGTCCATGCCGGTCGCCGCGGCGCCGGTGACGTGACCGTTGTCGTCGATCTGGAACGTGATGCTGATGGTCCCGGCGAGCGTCGGCCTCGCGAGCAGCTCCTTCTCGTAGCAGTACTGGACCTTCGCGATGTTCCGGCGGATGTAGCGACGGATGATCGCGCGATCGAGCTCGCCATGCGTCGTGAGCTGACCGGTGCTGACGATCGGCGCCGCTGCCGTGCGTGCGCGCATCCCGCCGCGACCGCCGGCGACCCCGTAGCCGCTGCCTGTGCCCGCGCCCCGGCCGATCGTGCCGTAGCGGCCGGTGCCGATCGTGCCCCAGCCGGTGCCGCCGCCGCCTGCGCCGAAGCCCGACGCGGTGGCGCCTTCGTTACCGAGGAGGCCGCCGTAGACGTTCGTGTCGTCGAATCCGCTCGAGGTGTCGGCGGTGCCCGTGAGCGACGCGAAGCTGCCGCCCTCGACGAGGTTCGACGCGCCGAGCGTGCCCGCGCTGCGCGCCTCGTCGATGGCCTCCGCCCGGTCGTCGGGCGCACTCTCGTGGCTCTCGGCGATCCGGAGCTGGCCGGTCTCGCGCGCGTCGACCTTCGGCCTCGGTTTCTGCTTCGCGGCGATGAACGTCGACCGATGCGATTGCTCGAGCTTGCCGTCCTTGCCGATCACGAGGATGTCGGCGAGCGCGGTGCGCTCGATCTTGTAGCGCTTGTAATCGTCCTCGGTCTCGAGCACGAGCATCGAGGTCTGGCTCGAGATCACGCGCGACTTGACCGAGCGCTGAGCGATGTCGGCGCGCAGGACCTTCGCGGCCTTGTCCTCGGTCGTCTGCGCGAGCCGGGTCTCGAGCTCGTCGATCTCGGCACTCGCGACCGCGCGCTCGACGAGGGCAGGGGCTGCACCGAGTGGGACGATCGTGCGACGCGTGCCACCGACGACAACGTCGAACGAGCGCGACGGCTTCGGCAGCTTCGCGAACACGACGAGCGGGCTGCCGGGACGCGCGGCGACGACGGAGCGCGGATAGACCCACGTCGCGCCGGGCACGTCGATCGCGATGTCGGTGAGCACCGGCTGGCCGAGCGCGGCGACGACCGGCTCGATCCCGCGATCGAGATCGAGGACATCGCCCGCGTGTGGCAGGCCCGCGCGGGCGACCGCCGCCGCGACGCGCTCGTCGCGAATACCGCCGGCGAGCACGACGTCGAGCCGCTCGATCGGCAGTGCCTTGACCGCCGCGACGAGGTCGGGCGTGTCGGGGCCGGCGGTCATCACGCCGTCGGTGACGACGACGACACGCCTGGACGGTCGCGCACCGAGCGAGTGGATCGCCTGCGCGAGGTCCGATGCACCGGCGGCACCTCGCGCGACGAGTGCGTCGTCCTGGGCCGCGCCGTAGTCCGCGGCGACCCCGTCGAAGATCGTCTGCGTGTCCTGGTCGAATGCGACGACGCGCAGGCTGAGCGGATCGCCATACTTCGCGCGCAGCGACGTGACGAGCGAGTGGATCGACCGCACGTAGCTCGCGAAGCCGAGTGCGCGCGATGCGCTCGTGTCGACGAGTAGCGTCAGCTCCTTCGGTGGATCCGCGGTCGCCGCGTTCGCGCCCGTCGCCGGCAGCGTCGCGACGACGAGCATGCCATCGGTGACCGCGGCCGCCGCCGACGGGACCTCGCCGACGAAGTCGCGATCCGGCTGCCAGTCCTTCTCCGCGAGCGTCTGGTCGTAGCGAGTGCCGTCGGCGCGCGTCGCCGCGAGCACGACATCGACGCGCGCCGTCCTCGGCAGGCCGCGCAGTGGCAGCCGATACGCGCGGCCCGCAAGCTCCTGCGAGAACGACACGACGAGGTGCTTGTCGGCGCGCGCTCCGATCGGGAACACGCGCGCGGTGAACTGATTGCCAGCCGCCTTCTCGAGAAGCGCGGGATCCTGCTTGCGGTGGAGGAAGTCGTCGTAGACGCGCCGCGCGACCGCCTTCTCGATGACCTCGGCCTCCTGGAACGCGCCGTTATTCTCCATCGCGAACCGCGACACCGCCGCACCCGACGGCAGCGTGATCGCGAACGTGCCCTCGCGGATCCGGTCCTCGGGATTCTTGAAGTAGAGGTGCAGCTCGGTGAACGCGAGCGGGCCTTGCACGACCGCCTTCGCGTCGACGCGCGAGAGCACGAGTCCGCTGCCATCAGAAGCGGTCAGCGACCAGGGCGCGACGGCATCGGCGATCGGTGGCGGCTCGTCGATCGCGACGAGTGCGGGCGTCACGGTCGTTGTTGGTTGCGGCGCGACGACGCGCGGCGGTGGCTCCGCCCTCGGTCGCGCATCGCGGGACTGACATGCGACGACACACGCGAACACTCCAGCTGCCAGGACCTTGCTCGCCACACCGCTCCGACACGCGATCGCGCGCGGCAGTTCCAGCAAATCGCGAGGTCAGCGCACGAGCGTGTCGGCGAGCCTCGCTGCACGTGTCAGGAGGTAGTCGCGCTCCGGCGTGCTGGTCGTGCGAGCCGCTGCGGCGCGAAAGCACGCGATCGCCGCGGCAAGATCGCCTGCCTTCTCGTGAAAGTGGCCGCGCACCGCGGCGAGCCGGTGGCTGCCCGCGATCCGCGCATCGCCTTCGAGCTTGGCGAGGAGCGAGAGCCCGACGGCGGGGCCGTGCACCATTGCCGCCGCGATCGCGCGATTGAGCGAGACGACCGGGTTGTCACCGAGGCTCTCGAGCACGTCGTAGAGCGCGAGGATCTGCGGCCAATCGGTCGCGTCTGCGGTCTCTGCTTCGTCGTGCACCGCGGCGATCGCGGCCTGAAGCTGGTAGACGCCGATCGCGCCGCTCTGCAAGGTCGCCTCGACGAGTGCAACTCCCTCGGTGATCGCGTGTCGATTCCACAGCGAGCGATCCTGCTCGTCGAGCGGAATCAGCTCGCCACTGGGACCCGTGCGTGCGGGACGCCTGGCGTCGGTGAGCAGCATCAGCGCGAGCAGACCCGCGACGTCGCCGTTGTCGGGCAACAGGCCGTGCACGGCGCGCGTGAGCCGGATCGCCTCCTCGGACAGCTCGACGCGCGCGAGCTGTGGTCCGCCGCTGCTCGTGTAGCCCTCGTTGAAGATGAGGTAGAGCACGTGCAGCACCTGCGGCAGTCGCTCTGCGCGTTCGTCGCCGCTCGGCTTCTCGAACGGGATGCCCGAGTCCTTGATCGTCTGCTTCGCGCGGCTGATCCGCTGCGCCATCGTCGCCTCGGGAACGAGGAACGCCTTCGCGATCTCCGCGGTCGTGAGGCCGCCGACCGCGCGCAGCGTCAGTGCGATCGCCGATGCCGGCGTGAGCGACGGGTGACAGCACATGAACAAGAGCGTCAGCGTGTCGTCGGCGTTCCGGCCCTCGGCATCTCCGTCGGGCGGCGCCGCGAGCTGCATCTCGGGTGGGATGAGACTCACGACGATCTCCTCGCGCCGCCGCCGCGCGACCTCGCTGCGCACGTGATCGATCATCCGCATCGCGGCGACGCGGATCAGCCACGCGCGCGGGTTATCGGGCAAGCCGTCGCGTTGCCACTGCGTCGCCGCGGCGAGCATCGCTTCCTGCACCGCGTCCTCCGACGCGGAGAAGTCGCGATACCGGCGAATCACCGCACCGAGCACCTGCGGCGCGAGCTCGCGCAACAGCTGCTCGATGCGTCGTTTCACCATCGGGTCGGTGAGCATCGCCGCTCCGTTCGGTCAGGGCTTGAAGTCCGTGGGAGGACCACTCATCACCTCGCGAACCTCGATCGGCATGTTGATCGGCGCGCCGCCCGGGCCGGGTGCCGCCGATGCCTCGGCCGCGAGCTGGTACGCGCGCTCGGGGCTCTCGACGTCGACGATCCAGTAGCCGGCGAGGAACTCCTTCGACTCGGGGAACACGCCGTCGGTGACCGGCTTGCCGTCCTTGCCGGCGCGCACGACCTTCGCCTGATCCGGTCCCGCCAGGCCCGCGACGCTGACGTACTCGCCGGCGGCCTGGAGCTTCTTGTTGAACGTCTTCATGAACTCGATGTGAGCCTTGAAGTCCTTCTCGGACCAGCCCGCGATCTGGTAGGGGCCACCGCCGGGTGCGTGCATCATCAGCATGTACTTCATGGTCTGTTGTTCCTTTCGCGAGGGAGTCGGAGCCGCAGCGGGCTTCTCGACATGGGGCTCGCAAAAAGATCTACCGCATTCAAGTGCGCGAAATCCGCCCGGGCGCGCCCGCACGCACGGCCGGGGAGCTGGCGCGCAATCTGCAATTTCGAGGGCAGTACATGTCGATCCTGAACAAGCTCACGATCGGCGCCATCGCGGCGCTCGGCGCTTACGCGCTCAAGAATCCAGACAAGACGACGAAGGTGGCGAAGAGGCTCATGCGCGATGCGCGCGCCGAGACGCGTTCGCTCGCGTCATCCGCGCGGTCGGGAGCCGAGTCTGCGAAGGGCGCGGCGACGAAGGCGAAGAAGGTCGCGAAGTCGACCGTCACGGCGGAGGCCGCATCGGTGCGTCGCAAGACCCGCAAGACTGCCAAGCGAGTCGCCAGGCGCGTGAAGCACGGTTAGCGTCCGAGTGACGCCTCGAAGCGCGCGAGCTCGAGAACCTCGAGATCTGCTGGACTGCTCGTGCACAGGAGCAGGAAGCTATCGCCCGCGCAGACGCGAGCCGGCGCCAGCGACGGCAGCCGGCTCGTCGTCTCGGACATGTCGCGCGATCGCGGCGGCACGATCGCGGGCCGGGTGAGGAGCGAGGCGAGCAGTGCGCCGGCGGCAGCGGTCACCACGATCGCAACGCGTGCGCGTTCTGCGACGGTCGTGATCCGCATGGACCGATGACACCGCCCGCCGCGGCACGGTTCCGAGTTTCTACGAGGCGCGCTTCGTGCGCTTGGCCGCCGGCGTCGCCTCGACCATGTCGTGGCCCCAGCGCTCGATCGCCAGCGAGACCTGCTCGAACGAGCGACCGCACGGGGTCAGCGAGTAGGTCACCTTCACCGGCGGGCCTGGATCGACGTTGCGCGACACCAGGCCGCGCGCCTCGAGCTCCTTCAGGCGGGCCGAGAGAATCTTGTCCCCCGGACCCTTCGCCGCCTCGGCCAGCTCGCTGAACCGCAGCGGCCGGGCCTGCAAGACGCTGAGGATCAGCGCAGTCCACGGCCGTCCCAGCACATCGATCGCGAGCTGGAATGCCTTGCACTGGCAATCGATCGTCTTGCCCATGACCGACACTATGGGTCAGGTGCTATCGAAAAGAAAGTGCCTTGACAGAAGCCAGCGAGGCGCCATCTTACTTTCAAATGGGAAGTAGCTCGCAGCTCGGAAGGGAGGCCCCATGAGTCTGTCGATGGCGCCACTCCTGATGTACAGCCCCGATGTTCCGGCCAGTGTTCGGGAGGCCCTGCAGGCGGCCTATACCGTCGAGCGGCCGGAAGCGCGCGCCGATCTGCTGCAAACGGCGGCACGGCTCCTCTATTCAGAGACCGAGCTGGCGTGCTCCGACGTGCGCGAGCTGGTCGGCTTGCCGGACGGCGACTGCTGCGCCTGATCACGCGCGCGCCGCCGTGGCCGCGGCCAGAAGCCGGCGGACGCGAGAGACGCGGAGGTACAGGCCACCCCAGATGAGCGCCGCGACGTACGTCGGAAACAGGACGTGCGTGAGCAGCGGATCGCCGACGCGTACGTGCGAGGCGATCGCGCCGCCGAGGTAGCCGGTGAGCAGCACCGCGCCGAGGACGGCCGTGCGCGGCACGAGGTAGATCGCGACGCACGCGAGCAGCAGGAGGCCGATCGGCACCATCGACGAGATCGGGTAGCCGAGCTGCTCCGAGCCCTTGATGACCTCTGGGGACTGCAGCAGCTTGATCACGCCGTCGAACGTGAGGAACAGGACGGCGAGCCCGGTCAGCACGCGGCCGGTCCAGAGCTTCTTGTTCGAGATCGCGAGGGTGGGACGAGAGAGTGTCGCTTCCATGTTTGTTCTCCTTCATCGACACGACGGATGAGGACGCGCCGGATCGACATGCCGCCGGTCTTTTTTTGAAAAGGTCGGCAACGCCGCGAAATACCTCGATATGACCGGGCGGTCATATTTCGGCTTGCGTTTGTGACTGGGTGGTCATATGACTGGGTGGTCACATGCCGACGCGTACGTTCTTCGATCTCGATCCCGCGCGCCGCGACCGTCTCGTTCGCGAGGCGATCGCCGAGTTCTCCGAGCGGACATATGCGGAGGCGTCGCTCTCGCAGATCGCGAAGCGCACGCAGATCGCGAAGGGCAGCTTCTACCAGTACTTCGCGGACAAGCTCGATCTGTATCGCTGGCTCGTGACCGAGGAAGCGCCTCGCCACAAACGCGAGTTCATCGGCGCAGAGCCGCCGACGGGCGACTTCTGGCTCGACTTCGAGAACATGATCGAGCGCGGCATGGCGTTTCTCGTCGAGCATCCGCGGCTCGCGCGCCTCACCGCCGCGGCGGCAGATCCGACGGCAACCGCCGATGTTCGCGGGCTTCACCGCGCGATTTGCGAGGCGGGCATCGACGAGCTGCGCGCGCAGCTCGAGCGCGGCATCGAGACAGGCGCGCTCGACAAGCCAGGGCTCGACATCGAGGTCGCGACGCGGCTCGTTGCCGCCATCATCGGGCCGGGCCTCACCGACGTCGTGCTGCACGAGCTCGGCGCGGAGCTCCACGAGGTGCTGCGCTCCGACTCGCTGCGAAAGAAGCTCGGCCCGGCGCGACGCCGGCGCCTCGCGCACCAGGCGGTGCTCTTGATCCAGAACGGGCTGGGACTCGGGGAGCGGCAATCATCTACACGAAAGACTCGACATGCTCACGTATGACTTTTCGAACAAGGTCGTCCTCATCACGGGCGGCACATCCGGCATCGGTCTCGCCACGGCTCGCGCGTTCGCCCGCGCGGGTGCCAGCGTCGTGATCGGATCTCGCGGCGAGGTCGCCGGCGATCACGCCGAAGCCACGCTCGCGGCGACGTCGCAGGCGCTGTTCGTGCCCACCGACGTCCGTGACGAGGGGGCGGTCGCGGCGCTCGTCGCCCGCACCGTCGAGCGCTTCGGCAGGCTCGACATCGCGTTCAATGCAGCCGGCATCGGCGGTGACATGGCGCCGGTCGCGACGGCGAGCCAGGACGCGTGGGACGACGTCATGGCGGTCAACGCGCGCGGCGTGTGGCTCGCGATGCGCCACGAGATCGCGGCGATGCTCGCGACGGGCGGCGGCGCGATCGTCAACATGAGCTCGATCTATGGAGCCGCGGGCAAGGCAGCGCACCACGCGTACGTCGCGTCGAAGCACGCCGTGATCGGCATGACCCGTTCGGTCGGGCTCGAGGTCGCGCAGCGCGGGATTCGCGTCAACGCGCTGTGCGCGGGCGTGACCGCGACGCGGGCGATGCGTCAGGCCGCCGAGGTCGTGCCGCAGATCGTCGGCGACTTCGTCGCGCAGCATCCGATCGGCCGGATGGCGAGCGAGGACGAGATCGCGTCGGCGGTGCTCTGGTTGTGCTCGCCGGGCGCCGGCTATGTCACGGGCACGGCGCTCGCGGTCGACGGCGGATTCCTCGCCGCGTAGCGCGTCAGAGCCGTGTGGTAGGCATCCGGGACGAATGGCCGATCCGCGTGCAGTTCTCCGCGAGGTGTTCGGCTATGCCGACTTTCGCGTCGGCCAGGCAGAGGCGGTCGAGGCCGTGCTCGCCGGGCGCGACGCGGTCGTGCTGTTGCCGACGAGCGCGGGCAAGTCGCTTTGCTACCAGGTGCCGGCGATCGCGAACGCGCGTGATGGTTCGGGCACGACGCTCGTGATCTCGCCGCTGATCGCGCTCATGCGAGATCAGGTCGACGCGCTCGTCGGTCGCGGCATCGCGGCGGCGGCGATCCACAGCCATCAGGAGGACGACGAGCAACGCGAGGTGATCGGTCGGTTCGTCCGCGGCGAGCTCGCGCTGCTCTACGTGTCGCCGGAGCGCGCGACGCTCGATAGCTTCAAGCGCCTGCTCGCGCGCGCGCCGGTCGCGCTGATCGCGATCGACGAGGCACATTGCGTGAGCCAGTGGGGCCACGACTTCCGCCCCGAGTACATGCGGCTCGCCGAGCTGCGCGAGGTTCGGCGGCTCGCGGACGTGCCGATGATCGCGGTGACCGCCACGGCGACGCCGAGAGTGACGGCCGAGCTCGTGCGATCGCTCGGGCTGCGCGATCCGGCGCTCGTGCGCGGCGACTTCCGGCGCGCGAACCTCGCATTCTCGGTGCGGCACGTGCGCACCGACGACGAGCGACTCGCCGCGACGATCGATGCGCTCGACCGCGCGGGCATGCGAGGCCGCACCGGCAACGGCCGCGCGATCATCTACTGCAGCACGCGCAAGAAGACCGAAGCGGTCGCGGGCGAGCTGCGCGCGTCGGGGTTCGCCGCGGGGCACTACCATGCGGGCCGCACCGCGCTCGCCCGCGATCGCATGCACGACGCGTTCTCGCTCGGACGCACGCGCGTGCTCGTCGCGACGAGCGCGTTCGGCATGGGCGTCGACTTTCCCGACGTCCGCCTGACGATCCACTTCCAGACGCCCGGCAGCGTCGAGGCGTACTACCAGGAGGCGGGCAGGGCGGGGCGCGATGGCCTGCCGAGCGCCTGCCTCATGTTGTTCGGTCCCGGCGACCTCGTCACGCAGCGGCGGCTCGGCGAACGCGACGGCTCGCTCGACGCGCGCCTCGAGGATGCGCTCCGCGAGATCGAGCGCTACGCGCAGGCGCGCCAGTGCCGGCAGCAGATCCTGTGCGGTCACTTCACCGGCGCCGACGATCACGCCGCGTGCGGGACGTGCGATGCGTGCATCGACCCCGACGGCCTCGCCGCGCCGCCGGAGAGCGAACCGATCGAGGTGCTCGGCACCGCCGAGCAGCAGGTGATCCTCGACGCGCTCGGCCACCTTGGCCGCGCGATCGGCAAGGGTACGCTCGCGAAGGCACTGCGCGGCAGTCGCGCGAAGGATGTCGTCGCGCGCGGCCTCGTCCACATCCCGCAGCACGGCACGCTCGCGCAGCACACGGAGCAGTCGCTCGTCGCGACGATGGAACAGCTCGTGCGCGATCGCCGGCTCGTGCGGCGCGGCAAGAAGTATCCGACGATCGCGCTGCCCGGACCTCGCGCGCCGAAGCAGGTCGCGGGAGCGCCAGCGACGAGACCTCGCAAGTCATCGCCGCGCACGCCGCGGATCGCGAACACCATCCGCTTCGCGCTCGACACCTACCGCAAGCAGAAGGCGCGACAGCTCAAGTGGAAGGCGTACATGGTCTTCCAGCGGTCGGTGATCACGGCAATCGATGCGCGCCGCCCGCGCTCGAAGGACGAGCTTGCGCAGATTCCCGGGCTCGGACCCGCAAAGATCGCGCGCTTCGGCGACGACATTCTCGCTGTCGTTCGCCGGCACGCGGACCCCTAACGAGTCGATGGCTCGAGAAGGTCGTCAGTGAAGTCGCTCGTTTGGATCCCGTCGGTACAATCAATCGCCTTTTGATCGGCGCCTCTCGGTCCGGCCTGTGCTCCGGATACCTGAGTTTTTGGATTGTCGGCTTCGTCCTCGGAAGGAAGTGTTTCCTTCTGCGAGCTTACTCCGTAGTGCTGACGACCCGCTCCAGCCATCGACCCACAACCAGACATAGAGCAACGCACGTGCCGTCGCGCAGCGCGGGATAACGACGGGTTTCGCGCGGCGCTTCGTGCGGAGTGTGCGCCTGCGCGATCGTGCGCGCGTGATGACCGCACATGCGCCATCCCCGCATTCGCTCTGCGCGTGGTGGTACGGCCGATGCTGAAGGAGTGATGCGGAGGTATCCGGATGGCGACCAAGCGACGATGGTCCGCGCGCGTGAACGCGACGAGTGATGCGCTCGATCTCGAGCCGAGCGTGTTCAAGGGCGGCTCGAAACAGATCGCGCGCTCGCTCAAGCGATCGGCCGATCGCAGCCGGCGCCGCAAGTCGTCGCCATTTCGCTCTGCGATGTCGATGCTGACGTTCTACGAGAACCGCGCGGGCAAGAACCTGTCGGCGACGCGCAAGAAGGTCATCGACGGCGCAAAGCGCGAGCTGCGCAGGCTTTACGGCAAAGAACCGGCGACGAAACCCAAGAAACGCTGAGCTCCGTGGCACTCGTGCTGCAGCCCCTGAGCTGAGTTGCAAGGAGGCTACCGTGGGGCATGCGCACTATTCGAAGATCACGATCGCAGGACACCCGATTCATCCGATGATCGTCGGGTTTCCGGTGGCGTTTTACACGGCCGGTGTGGTGACGATGATCGTATACGGCGCGGGCGGCAGCGGGTACTGGCTGCAGACGTCGGTCTATCTACTGATCGCAGGCGTCGTCATGGCGCTCGTGGCGGCGATCTTTGGACTCCTCGATCTCTTCATCGGGGTTCCAGCCCAGACCGCTGCACGTAAGACCGGCGTCGCGCACATGGGACTCAACCTCCTCGGCACGATCGTGTTCGCCGGCGCGGCCGCGATGCTGTGGTACCGCTGGCGGACGCAGGTCCACCCGGCGATCGCGCTACCGCTCGTCCTCGGCCTCATCGCGCTGGGCTCGACGATTGGCGCGGGCAGCCTCGGCTGGAAGCTCGTGCAGACGCACCACGTCGGCGTCGACGAGGGCACCCGCGAGGTGCCGATGTCGGAGCTCGACACCGCGCATCGCCGCGTCTGATTTCTTCTCGGCCGCGGTCACATCCGTCGCTCGGGGTTCGTCATGGAAGTGACGAACCAACAACGGCCGCTTCGACGGCCAAGAAAGCGAACATGTGATGCAACCGCGTATGCCGAACCCCGCCACGATCATTACCGAAGCGATGAAGCCCACGCAGTCGATGTGGGCCGCCGCCTACGCCGCGGGAATCCCGCCGGCGATCCTCGGCCTCGTCCACCTGCGGGCCAGCCAGATCAATGGCTGCGCCGTCTGCCTCGATGGAGCCGCGCGCGGCGCGCGCAAGGCAGGCGAGAGCGACGAGCGAATGTTCACGGTCTCGGCGTGGCGCGACTCGCCGTTCTTCACCGACGCCGAGCGTGCGGCGCTCGCGCTGACCGAGTCGATCACGCGGATCGCCGACGACAAGGATCCGGTTCCCGACGACGTCTGGAACGAGGCGACGAAGCACTTCCCCGAGCGTCAGCTCGCGGCACTCGTGATCGCGATCGCGACGGTCAACGTGTGGAACCGTCTCAACGT
>JABFXX010000334.1 GCA_013368795.1 Kofleriaceae bacterium | reverse complement strand
ATGTCCTCGTGGCCCCGATCACTCGCGCTACGCACCGTCGGTGCCGGCGATGTCAGCCTCGCCCGCGCCGCCGACCGCGGCCTCGATGCCGGCGACGTCACGCGCGCCCTCCATGCCGCGATCGAGCAAGGTATCGACCTCGTCGAGGTCGCTCCCGAGCCCGACACCGAGCACCTCGCGGGCGACGCGCTCCGCTCGCTCCGCGCCCGCGACCGCGTGCTCCTTGCAACTCGCGTCACCGCGATCGTCGAGCGGTCCGGCGCGCCGACGCGCGATGTGCTCCCCGAGCGCCTGCCCTCGCGCTACGTCCAGGACCGCGTCGAGTCGAGCCTGCGAGCGACGCGGCTCGAGGTCCTGCCGCTCGTCCAGCTCGAGCTGCGTCCCGCCTATCGCACGTCGAGCGCGTGGCCCGAGCTCGTCGACACCTGCGCGCGCCTCGTCCGCGAGGGCAAGGTGCTCGCATGGGGCGCGTACGTCGATCGCGTCGTCGCCGACGAGGCGCCGGTCATCGAGCAACCGCGCGGCGACGAGATGTTCCTGATCGGCCTGCCCAAGCCCGCCGCGGCCGCGCCCGCGCCGGACGCCACCGCGCGGCTCCTCGACGAGCCGTGGCTCGCCTCGATCAACACGCCGTTCAACCTGTGCGAGCGCGCGGCCGAGTCTCTCGTCGCACCTGCGCGCGAGAAGGAGGTCGCGATCCTCGCGCGCCGTCCGCTCGCAGGTGGTGCGCTCGCCGGCGAGCTCGGCCCTGGCGTAAAGCTCAAGCCCGACGACGATCGCCGCGCGATCGACGCCCGCACGCTCGAGCGCATTGCCGTCGGTGCCGCGAAGCTCGCCGCGTTCACCAAGCGCGAGCCGCCGGCCGCGCGGTCATGCGATGCGGCGAAGCTGCAGCTCGAGCGCAACGTGCGCAGCGAGGATGTCGTCGCATCGACCGTCGCCGAGCTCGCGCTCAGGTACGTCCTCGATCGCGGCGCGATCGCGATGCCGCGCCTGCACCGCCGCGAGCACGTCGCCGATGCGCTCGCCGTGACGAGCGCGCCGCCGCTCGCCCACGCGCTCGACATCGACCTCTGAGGCTACGACCTGGCGCGCGCGCCGGCGATCATGCCGTGCGCCTGCTCGACGAGGCTCGCGACCATGCCCCAGTCGGGATCCGTATCGAGCACGATCGCGATCCAGCCGCGATGGCCGACGTACGGCGGGCGAAAGAACCGCTCGGGGTCGGAGTCGATCAGCGCCTGCTGCGCACCGTCGGGCGCGGGCAGCCACACGCTCACGTGCGCGGCGCCGTGATGATGATCGTCGAGCTGCGCGAAGATCTTCCCCTTCACGCGCCACGTCGGCTCGCCCCACGCGATCTGCTCGGTCGCGTCGGGCAGCGCGAGGCAGATCTTGTCGAGCTTCTTGATGATCGCGAGGCTCACCGGCGTGCGCTTCTTCGCCGGGTGCGTCGACACGCGAGGCGCCTTCTTCGCGGCCTTCTTCGCCACGCGCTTCGTCGCCGCACGTGGCTTGGGCTTCACCTTGGACCTCGTGCGCTTGCGAGCGGTCGCCATCGCGCGAGCATCGCTCCCGAGGCCGTGAGATCCCGGGATCTCGACAACTGCTCACGCGTTCAGTATTCTCGTCGACGGTGAAGGCTCGCCCGACGGAGAACCCGCCCGTTCGCTTCCGCGACGTGACCGTCACCTACGACGAGGAGGGCGGCCCGCCGCCATCGAAGGTCACGCTGCTGCAGGACCAGTCGCGCTCGATCCTCTCGCACAACGACTCGCCCGACCTCGGCTTCAACTGGAGCGTGAATCCATACCGAGGATGCCTTCATGCGTGCGCATACTGCGCGGCCGGCGATACGAGCATCCTCCTCGCGGATGGCAGCTCCCGGCAGCTCGCGGACGTGCGAGCCGGCGATCGGATCATCGGCACCGCGTTCGACGGCAGCAAGCACGCGTACGTGGAGACAGTCGTGCTCGATCACTGGTCGACGCACAAGCCGGCCTTCGAGCTCGGCCTCGCGGATGGCACGCGTCTGATCGCGAGTGCGGAGCATCGTTTTCTCTCGTCTGGCGGTTGGGTACACGTCGGCGACGTCGCTGCGAGGACCTCGCTCGTCGGCCTCGACCTCTACGCCGACCGAGAGCGCACGATCGAGCGACGCGTGACGTCGATGCGATCGATCGGTGAGCAACCACTGTTCGACATCACGACGGGCACCGGCGACTTCGTCGCCAACGGTGTCATCAGTCACAACTGCTATGCGCGGCCGAATCACGAGTACCTCGACATGGGCGCGGGGACGGACTTCGACACGAAGATCGTGTTCAAGCCCAAGGCTGCCGAGCTTCTGCGCGAGGCATTCGACAAGCCATCGTGGCAAGGCGAGCTCGTCATGTTCAGCGGCGTCACCGACTGCTACCAGGCGGTCGAGAAAGAGCTGCAGCTGACGCGGCAGTGCCTCGAGGTCTGCCTCGAGTATCGCAACCCGGTCTCGATCATCTCCAAGAGCGCGCTCGTCGAGCGCGACGTCGAGCTGATCGCGGAGCTCGCACGCGAGGCCGGCGCGAACCTGAGCGTCTCGCTCGCGTGGACGAATCCCGAGCTGCAGCGCACGATCGAACCGTGGGCCGCATCGCCCGCGCGCCGGCTCAAGGTCATCGAGACCTTCGCGAAGGCGGGCGTGCCCGTCGGCGTGATGATCGCGCCCGTCATTCCCGGCCTCAACGACGACCAGCTCGTGAAGGTGATGGAGTCGGCGCGCGCGGCGGGTGCGCAGTGGGCCGGCTGGACGCTGCTGCGGTTGCCGGGCGCGGTGAAGGACGTCTTCAGCGAGCGCGTGCGCGTCGCGCTGCCACTGGCCGCCGACAAGATCCTCCATCGCATTCGCGAGACGCGCGGCGGAGACAAGCTGTACGACTCGCAGTTTCACAAGCGAGGTCGCGGCGAGGGCGTGTACGCGCAGACGCTCGACGCGCTGTTCACGACGACGGCGAAGCGCCTGGGCTTTGCCGAGCGCGACTGGCCCGCACCGTCGTCGCAATTTCGCCGGCCGCCGAAGCCGACGAACCAGCTGTCGCTGTTCTAACGGTCGGACTGGCTCGTCGACTTGCCATCGCCACGAGCAACCGCGTAGTTGTGCTCGGGTCAGTTGTCCCCACCTGCCTTGTCTTGCCGGCGTGGAGGAAACAATTTCGGACACGGCGGGTAGTACGTGTGATTTCGATTGTGTGCCGCCCGTCGCCTCGTAGACAAAGGCCCTGCCATGCCGACCGTTCGCCTCGTTGTCGCCAGCACCCTTCTCGCACTCGCCGCATGCGGACCTGACAACGGTCGGCATGTTCCCGGCGAGTTCACGCCCGATGCGTACGACTCGGATCAGGACGACGATGGCGTCGTGAACGAGTCCGACAATTGCCCCGGGAAGGCAAACCCCGACCAGTCGGACGTTGACGGCGATCATATCGGCGACGCGTGCGACGACGACTCCGACAACGACGGCGTCATCGACATGAGCGACAACTGCAAGCTCATTCCGAATACCGACCAGTCGGATCTCGACGGCGATCAACAGGGCGACGTCTGCGACGACGATGATGACAACGACAGCGTCCCCGACGCGACCGACAACTGCTCGACGGTGCCGAACACGGACCAGGCGGACGCCGACAACAACATGGTCGGCAACGTCTGCCAGGGCGTCCTCAACCCGCTGCTGTCGGGCAAAATTCCGGGCGGTCACCTCTACACCGTCGGCCTCGCGACGGCGGGCCGCTACACGGACGTGGTCGTGGCGAGCGCACCGCTGCAGGTGATGGGACTGCCGGCCGATGCGCAGATCATTCACGCATGGCTGCACTGGGCGGTGATCGGTACGACGACGCCGACCGTCAACCTCAACGGCGTTCCCGTCACCGGCAAGATCCTCGGCATCACGCCCGATACGTGCTGGAGCATCGGCATCAACACGATGTACCGCGCGGACGTCACGTCGATGATCACGGGCAACGGCACGTACACGATCACCGGCTTGCCGTCGACGCTGTCGGGTCCCGACAGCCAGGGCATCAGCCTCTCGGTGATCTATCGCGACAAGAACGAGCCCGACACGAACTTCATCGAGATCAAGGACGGCGCGTACTACCAGCAGGGCGTGCCGATCACGACGGTGCTCGACAAGGTTCCGCACCCGGCGGGCTACAAGACGGCGAAGGTCACGCACTTCGTCGCCGACGCGCAGCCCGCGAATGACACGCTGACGATCGACGGCATTCCTTACGGCGGCAACGACGCGTTCCCCGGCAACGTCGGTGCGATGTGGGACGTCCGCGTCGACGACATCATGCCGAACTTCCCGCCCGGCGATACGGACACGATGGTGACCTCGACGGTCACCGCAAGCGGCGACTGCGTCGCACCACTGTTCGTCTCCGTGGAGGTCACGAACATCGGTACCGTCGTGATCCTGAAGTCGAACGAGACGCAGCACGCCGCGCCGACGATCGCGCCGCCGGCGACGCCCGTGACGCCCGTCGTACGGCGCCCGGGACGCAACGGCGTCTACCTGCCCTGAGTCCTCGAGGATGCGCCCCCAAGGACTCGCGCCTGAGGGGCGGAGTCCTTGCCGGCGACCGCGCTTGCACGCGCCGCTGGCGTTCGAGCGCGATCGCGGAGTTGCGCGTGGCACGCGCGCTGCTCTGAGGCCGGGCATGCAGATGAAGACGATCGATCCCGCGCTCCTGGCCCGCGTCACCGGCGGCGCTGCGTCCCCGCAGCCGCTTCAGCCACTGCGTCCGGCGATGCCCGATATGGGCGCGCCGAAGTACTCGGCCGCGTGGTGGGACTTCGTCCGCGCTCGCGGCCTCGACAAGTGATCAGGAGCTGACGATCCAGACGAGCGCGGCGATCGCGAGGAGTGCGATCGCGACCGCGGCGTAGAACGGAGCCGCACTCGCCCGCGGGGGCGGCGGCGCCTCGCTCGCGGCGCGCTGGCGAGCCGACTTGCGCGCAGGCGCCGGCGCATTGCCGCGCAGGTGCTTCTCCGCCGGGTCGCGGAACCGCAGCACGATCTTGCCGAGCTCGATCATCGCGCCATCGGACAGCATGAGGCCCTCGCCATCCTCGACCGGCTCGCCGTCGACCTTCGTGCCGTTCTTCGAGCCGAGGTCGGCGATGCGAATGCCATCCCAACCGCGATGGATCTCGGCGTGCGTGCGCGACAGGTCCTCGTCGGCGAGGATCCAGTTCGCCTCGTCGCCGCGACCGATGACGAGCGTCGACTCGGGCGGCGCGAGCATGCGTCTGGCACCGGCGGCAGGGCCACGCTCGATCGTCAGCGACGGCGCGGCATCGGTGCCGAGCATGCTGCGGACGAGCTCGCGGGCGAGGCTCTCGGTGCGGCGCGGCGGGGTCGCGACCGCGCCGTCGGGCGCCGGCGTGATGCGCACGCGATAGGTACCGATCTCGAGGACGACGCCGGCGCCGATCGGCCCGCTATCGCGCGCGTTGCCACCGATCGTGACGGGGCCGACCGCGTGCCAGTGCGTGCCGTCGACGCGGACGTGCGTCGGGCGCGTGCGGTCCGACGGGGTGCGAACGCGCGAAGTGAGGTCGCTGCCGATCGTGAACGGGCCGTCGAGATCGATCGGCGGCAGCGCGGGCTGCCCCTCCTCGGTCACCTCGACACGCAACATCGCGATAGCGGCAATATCACGGAGTCGCGGGCGGCGACGCCGCGCGCTGGCGCGTTTCCTCGGCCTTGTACTGGTAGTAGCGCTCGAGGACCATCTTCAGGTACTGGCGCGTGTACGCGTAGGGCGGCACCGTGTAGCCGAACTTCGCGAGCGAGCCGAGGCCGGCGTGGTAGCCGGCGATCGTGAGGACGAGGTCGCCGTCGACGCGGTTGGCGAGGTAACGCAAGAGCCGCGTGCCCGCCATGATGTTCGTGCGCGCATCGAAGATGTCGCCTTGCACGCCCATGTCGATCTCGACGGCGGGGTGGATCTGCATCAGGCCCTTGCAGTCGAGGCCCGAGACGACGCGCGTGTCGTAGTCGGACTCGGTCTTGATGATCGCGCGGATCAGAGGAACCGGGATCCGGTAGAGCGAGGAGGCTTCGTAGATGAACGGGTCATAGCGGTGGAAGCGCTCGGGCGAGTGGTCGGTCGCGCCGACCTTGTCGCAGCGGGGGCAGCGCTCGACGGAGGCCTTGCTGCCCTTGGGGGGCGCGCTGTCGAGGACCTTCTTCCACTTCGCGCCACCGCGCGGCTTGATATTGGTGAAGTGGACAACACCGTCCTCGTCGGTAAACGAGTAAACGTCGGCGCGGGCTGCAACGGCCAGACCCACGACGAGCATCACAACGAGAACAGTGCTGCGCAGGCCCACGACGCCGGAAATGTTACCGCGCCACCGTCGGAGCGGCAAAAGCTGTATGGTCCATCCTCACATGCTTCATGCTGCCGCCGCCGGGAGCCTTCGATGAACGAGCCACTCGACACGGATTACCTCGTCATCGGATCCGGAATCGCCGGTCTGAACTTCGCGCTCCTCGCCGCGGAGCACGGTCGTGTCACCGTGATCACGAAGAAGAAGCCCGCCGATACCAACACGAACTGGGCGCAGGGCGGCGTCGCGGCGGTGCTCGCCTCCGACGATAGCTTCGAGCAGCACATCCAGGACACGCTGGTCGCCGGCGACGGCTTGTGCGACCGCGCTGTCGTCGAGATCGTCGTCAACGACGGGCCGAAGCAGGTGCAGCGCCTGCTCGACGTCGGCGTGCGCCTCGCACGCGACGCGCACGGCAACCTGGACCTGGGCATGGAGGGCGCGCACACGCGACATCGCGTCGTGCACTGGGAGGACGTGACGGGCCGCGAGATCCAGCGCGCGCTGATCGCCGCGGTGCTGAAGCATCCGAACATCACGGTGCTCGACGGCCACATCGCGGTAGATCTCTTGTCGCTCGCGAAGTACGGCGGCGACCCGGCGTGCTTCGGCGCGTACGTGCTCGACATTCACAGCGGCGAGGTGAAGACGATCTGCGCGCGCGCGACCGTGCTCGCGACGGGCGGTACCGGCAAGGTCTACATCTACACGTCGAACCCCGACGTCGCGACCGGCGACGGCATCGCGATGGCGTATCGCATCGGCGCGGCGTGCGGCGACCTCGAGTTCACCCAGTTCCACCCGACGGTGCTGTATCACCCACACGCGGGCAGCTTCCTCATCTCCGAGGCACTGCGCGGCGAAGGCGGCGTGCTGAAGCTCGCGAACGGCGAGACGTTCATGGAGAACTACCACCCGATGAAGTCGCTGGCGTCACGCGACATCGTCGCGCGTGCGATCGACAACGAGCTCAAGAAGTCGGGCGCGGACTGCGTGTACCTCGACATGACGCATCTCGATGCGGCGTTCGTGCGCGGCCGGTTCCCGAACATCCACGAGCGCTGCCTGTCGCTCGGCATCGACATCACGAAGCAGCCGATTCCGGTCGTGCCCGCGGCCCACTACCAGTGCGGCGGCATCAAGGCGGACCACAACGGCGCGACGACGATCCAGGGCCTCTACGCGATCGGCGAGTGCGCGTTCACCGGCCTGCACGGCGCGAATCGCCTGGCGTCGAACTCGCTGCTCGAGGGCATGGTGTTCTCGGCGCGGGCGGCGGACGCGGTGCGCAGTGCGCCGCGGATCCGGCCGGCGCAGGTGCAGCCGTGGTCATACGGCGGCGCGACGGACTCGAACGACGCGATCGTCGTGACCCTGAACTGGGACGAGATCCGCCGGTTCATGTGGTCGTACGTCGGCATCGTGCGGTCCGACAAGCGGCTCGAGCGCGCACGCCGGCGCATCGAGATCCTGCGCGACGAGATCCGCGAGTACTACATCGACTTCAAGGTCACGCCGGACCTGCTCGAGCTGCGTAACCTCGCGCTGGTCGCGCACCTCATCATCGAGAGCGCCCGCCGGCGCAAGGAATCGCGCGGTCTGCACTACACGCTCGATTATCCCGACCACCTTCCGGAGGCGCGGCACTCCGAGATCCAGCTGACGAACGGCCCGCGCGGCTGATTCATCGCGATCGCTTCCGTAAACGGCGCTTGTCGCTTCACACCACGGCCAGTGAACGGCCGTTGACATGCCCCGGGGAAATGGCACGTCGATGCGGCCACTTGCGGCCCTTGAATGCGCTCCCAGGGCCCGCGTCCATCTGGCATCTGCCTCGCAATACTGCTGGGCATACTCCTCGCTGCCGGATCTTGACGGACGGCC
Organism: Kofleriaceae bacterium; assembly: GCA_013368795.1. Lineage (GTDB taxonomy): Bacteria > Myxococcota_A > Polyangia > Haliangiales > Haliangiaceae > JABFXX01. Next base: position 7,697 of record JABFXX010000334.1, on the reverse strand, counting down.
ACGCAGCGCGGGGGGGCCACCGAAGCATGGTGCTTCGGTGGCTTTGCTTTTTCGGTGACGCTACATTCACGACAAGTGTTGCGAGTCGCCATCGTACTTGCGCTAAGCGCCTCCGCCTGCGGCGGCGCACGCGGTCCGTCCTCCCCCGCTTCGGATGGCGTCCGCGCGTACCTGAGCGCACTCCGCGCCAACGATCCGCACGACGCGTACGACCTGTTATCGAGCGATGCGAAGCGGAAGCTCAGCTACGACGAGTTCGCGCTCCAGTGGAAGCAGACCGCGGAGGAGCGCAACTGGCAGGCGAAAGTCCTCGAGGACTCGCTCAAGGGCAACCCCGACGTCGGCGAGCGTGCGCTCGTGAGCTTCTCGGACGGCAAGCTCGTCCAGCTCGAGCGCGAGGGCAAAACATGGCGGCTCGAGTCCGAGCTCGTGTCGCGCTCGCGAGCCAAGGAGCCGCGCGACGCGATCCGGCTGTTCGCCGATGCGGTCGCCGCGCGCGACGTCAGCGCCGCGCTCAACGTGCTCACGCAGCGCCGTCGCGATGGCCTGACGAAGCAGATCGAAGGCTTCATCTCGGGCCTCGGCAAGCGCATCAACGATCGCCTCGATCGGTTCGGCCCCGACCGCGCCGAGCTGCGGTGGGACGAGAACGGCATCCGCTACCGGATCGTGCTCCGCAAGGAGGACGACGAGTGGCGCGTCGACGACATCTACATCCGGCCCGCGCCGAAGGACGATGACTCGAGCAAGCCCGGCGAGATCGAGGGCATCTCGCCCGAAGATTTCTAGTGTCGCGCCGCGCCGCGCGCGTGAAGCAGATCGCGGTCGAGCACGCCGAGGCGGTGGCTCGAAAGCAGGGTGACAGCCTCTACTGGACCGAGAAGGCGTACGTCGACATCGTCGGCGAAGAGGAGCGCGGCGATCGCACCATCGTGTGGTTCGCGTTTCACTTCATCTGCCTCGATCGCGTGCAGTCCGGCTCGGACAACTACTCGCACGATGTCTACGGCGGAGTTGCGACGTTCAACGGCGAAAAGCTCGTCGACGTGACGCTCGAGAAGATCGGCGGCGACAACCCGACCGAGTGGCAAATGGAGTGGGCGCCCGACGACAAGCGCTACGCCGCCGACGCGACGTTCGCGGCCGCGCGCGACGCGTGGTGGGCACGCGTGAAACCCTAGTCGACGGTCACCTGCAGGTGGCGGCGCGCGGCGAAGTACGCCGGCGACACCGAGTACGCGACGAGCTCCTGCACCCGCTGCGTCGGCCGCTGCGCCGAGACGCCCGCCGCCTCGCTCGAGATCATGCGCGCCGTCGCGGCGAGGTCGCCCGACACGAGCAGGCCCGCGCGCTGCGCCGCCGCATCGACGGAGTTGCGCCACGCTGCGAGGTCGGGCTTCTCCGGCAGCCGCTGGACCAGCGAGAGCAGCGTCTCGCCCGTCGAGCGAGTCAGCCGCTTCTGCAGCTCCGCGGCGATCTGGTTCGTCGCCTGCTCGAGCTCGGGACGGGCCGCGCGGGACTTGCGACCGACCGCGAGCGCGGCAGCGTGGAGCGCGGCCTCGAGCTCGTCGACCGACGACAGCGTCAGCTTGAGGTAGTACGCCGGACGGAGCAGCGCGATCATCGCGCCGACCGACGCGGCGATCTCGGTGTCGCGATAGCCGGTCATGAGGTCGCGACCGACGATCACGGCCGGGACGAGCCGGCCCTTCTCGATGCAGTTCGCGAGCAGCAGGCGGCCGGGACGGCGCGGCTGCACGTAGACGTCGGGCAGCGGCACGTTGAGCAGGCGCGACGCGTGCTTGAAGATCTTCGCGACGATGCCGGTCGACTCCTCGATCGCGAGTCGCTCCTTGGGCTTCAGCTCGAACGCCTTCGCCGGCCCCGCCTTGAGCGAGACCGCGGCCTCCCACGTCATCGAGAAGATCGTGCTGATGATCAGATCCTCGTCGGCGTGGCGGACGTAGGACCACGCGTCGTCGTCGAGGATGCCTCTCGCCTTGCGTGTCTCGAGCTGCTGGTAGCGGCGGTAGAGCGCCTGCTCGTCCTTGTCGGCCTGCTTGAGGAACACGAGCGCACGGCTCACGCACCACGCCTCGTCGGTGCGACCGGCGGCGAGCGCCGTGCGACGGAGCGCGTGGTACGGGTCGGCGTTCGTCGGGTCGACCTCGACGAGCTTCGCGGCGCGCTCGGAGGCTTGCGCGGGACGCTTCGTGCCCGTCTTCGCGTACAGCTCGGCGAGGATGCGCGTGCGATGGCCCGACTTCTCGGGATCGAGCGTGTGCGCGAGCTCGAATGCCTCGATCGCGCTCTGCGGATGGTCGAGGCGCAGCCGGTAGATATCGCCGAGTCCGTCCCACAGCGCGACGTGCGCCGGATCGTCCTTCGGCAGGCGCTTGATCATGCGCCGATACGTTTGCTCGAGGTACTTCGCGTCGGAACCGACGAGCTCGCGGAGCACGTTGAACGCGTCGAGCGCGCGCTCGCGCGTCGAGCCACGCAGAGGGTTCTCCTTGAGCATCTCGTCGAGCGCCGTCTCGTACAGCGCGAGCGCACCAACCGCATCCTTGAGGTGCGTGCGGCGGATCTCCGCGGACGCGACGAGGTACGCGCCGCGCCGCGAGCGATCGGACTCGAGCTCGAGGAACCGATCGATGGTCTCGATCGCGGCCTTCCACTGGCCGGTCTCCGACTGCAGGTCGAGCACGCGCTGCAACACGCGGTGGTCCGCCTTGTCGATCGCGAGCGCGTCGAGGTACGCGGACATCGCGCGCGCGGGATTCGCGAGCTTGTCGCGATACAGGTTGCCGATGCGCTCGAGCAGGCGGATGCGCTCGGCTGGCGGCGCCAGCGCCGCACGCGACCGCAGGCTCGCGACCGCGTCGTCGTAGCGGCCACCGGCGAGGTGGAGCTCGGCGAGTGCGTCGTGCGTCGCCGGATCGTTTGGCTCGAGGTCGAGGACCTTGCCGTAGAACCCGATCGCCTGGGGCACCTTGCCGAGCTCGGCCTGGATCGCGCCGAGCCGGCGATACACCGACGCGAGCTGCGTGCGCTCCATCGTCTTCGCGTTCAGCGCGGCGACCGTCTGGTACGCGGCGGCCGCGGCCTCGAGCGACTTGCTGCGATACAGAGCCTCGGCGCGGTCGAGCTGGATCGCGGGACTGCTGTCGCTCGCGATCGCGAGGTCGTACAGCTCGATCGACGTGGTGAACTTGCCGAGCTCGAGCGCGCAGCGTGCCGCCTTCGCGAGGATTGCGGCCCGCTCCGCCGGCGCCATCGCCGTGTCGGTGCGCGCGCGTGCCGCCTGCTGCTCGAGGTGCGGCCACAGCGTCGCCCACTCCTGCGTGTCGTGCAGCAGCTCGGCGAGTGCCTGCTTGGCGTCGGCGTTCTCCGGATCGAGCTGGAGGATGCGCTCCAGGCACGCCCTCGCCTGCTCGTTGTCGCCAGAGCGATAGCGATACACCCACGCGGCATCTGCGAGCAGCCGGATCGTGTCCTGCGGCGCCTTCGCGAGCTGCGCGGCGCGGAGCAGCTTCTCCGCCGCAGCCGCCAGCTTGCCGCCGGTCAGCAGCACGCGGCCCATGCCCTCGTGCGCGTGCGCGTTGTCGGGATCGAGCGCGATCGCCTCGCCGAAGCTCGCGTCCGCCTTGATCGCGTCGCGAGCGCCGAGGTGGACGTGGCCGATGCGCCCCAGCAGCGCCGCGCGCTCCTTGCGATCCGTCGGCGCGACCTCCGCGAGCATGCGCTGCAACATGTCGAGCGCGGGCTGCCACTGACCTGCGCGATCGTACAGCCGGCCGAGTGCGTCGAGCGCAGTGCGGTTGTGCGAGTCGAGGCCGAGCACCTCGCGATACGACGCGATCGCGCCGTCGACGTTGTCGAACTGCCGCTCGAGCAACTCCGCCATCTCGAGCAGCAGCACGATGCGCTCGAATGGCTCGATCGTCTGCTTCAGCTGCGCCTTCTGGGCGACCGCGAGCTCGGCCCACTGCTCGTCGTCGCGCAGTGCCCGCGCCAATCCCTTGTGCGCGCCGATGTTCCCGGGATCGATCGCGAGCAGCTTGCGCCAGCACGCGATCGCGCGGTCGCGGCGCGCGAGCTCGTACCACGCAGCCGCGATGTCCGCATACCGCTGCACCTGGTTCGGCCCGCCGGCGGCATCGATCTCGTCCTCGGTCGTGTCGAGCAGCGCCTCGGTCTGGCCGGTCGCCGCATACACCTCGGCCAACCCCTTCAGCGCGGCGACGTTCTTCTCGTCGAGCGCGATCGCCTCGCGGTACGCCTCGATCGCCTCTTCGGGCCTGCCGAGGTGCTGGCCCAGTACCTGGCCGAGCTCGACGTACAGGTCGACGATCACCGACCGCGCTGCCGACAGTCCCAGCGTCTCGATCAGCTTCGGCAGCAGCTCGCCAAGCGCATGCCATGCCTGCGAGTCCAGATACAGCCGGTGCAGCGCGACGAGCGGCGCCGATCCACTCGGATCGTGATCGCGTGCCCGCTCGTACCAGCGGATCGCCTCGCCCGGCTGCCCAAGTGTCGCGTCATAGAGCTCGCCGAGCTCGCAGCACAGCTGCGCTCGCTTCTTCGCATCCGCTTCCGCCTCCACGCGCCGCACGAGCAGCGCGGCCAGCTCGGGCCACCGCTCGTCGGCTCGCAGCGCATCCGCTGCCTCGCCGATCACCTCGGGATCGAGCCGCGCTGCCTGTTCGAACGCCGCCGCTGCAGCGTCGCGGTTGCCCATGCGATCGCGCTGCCACGCCCCCAGCAGCTGCCACAGCTCCGCAGCCACCTTCGGGTGCGCGCCCGCGAGCTCGTCGGCGAGCGTCCGAGTCTCCGCCACCACTTCATGCAGATGGCTCGCATTATCCGCCAGCCGCGCGAGCTGCTCGATCAGGTGCGGCCGCTCGGGCTCGCGTCGGAACACCGTGAGCCACACGAGAAACGCATCGCGTCCGTCGCCGACCTTCACTTCATACAGATGCGCGACCGACATCAGGGCCTCGAGTCGCTCCTTCGGATCGTCGTGGCGCGACGCGCGATCCAGCAGCAGCGCGATCAGGTCCTGCCAGCGTGCGTGATCCGTATACAGCGCCTCGAGCTCCTTCCCTGCCCGTGCGTGCCCGCCGTCGAGCGACAAGATCCGCTCGTACGCGCCGATCGCGCGCTCGTCGTCATCCAGCCGCTCACGTGCGATCGTGCCGAGCTCCATCAGCGCGCCGATCCGTGCCTCCACCCCATCCGCGAGCGCCGCCTTCTTCTCGAGCACGTCGGCGTACTCTTCCCATTGCCCCTGCCGGACGAACACGCGCTCGAGTGCATCGAGCACGCGCGGCTCTCCTGCATCGATCGTCTGTGCGCTCTTCCACGCCTCGATCGCCCGATCCGAACGCCCGAGCTTGTCGGCCTCGACATTGCCCAGCTCCAGCAGCAGCTCGAGCTGCTCGTCCTCGCCGGGCTCGCCCGTCTCCATCCCATCGCGCACCAGGTCGCGAATCGCCTGTGCGAGCTCCTTCCAGCTCTCCTCCCTACGATGCGCGGCGATCTTCTTGCGCTTGCCCTCGACGTCGGGCACGGCCAGCTCGATCTCGTAGCCGTCATCCCGAGTCTCCGGCCGCTTCACCGTCGGCGCGCCCGTCGTCACCGTCGCCGCGCGTCCTCGTGTCGCGAGCACGCGTGCGAGTGCCTCGCCGGTCACCGCAAACAGCGACTCCAGATCCTGAACGTCCTCGAGCTTGAACGTCGCATCACCGCGATGGGCCGCCACCACCGCCACCGTCCTGTTCCCGATCGCGATCGGCAGCAACAAGTGCGACGACGGCCGCCCGAGCACGCCGTCCAGATATCCGTCGATGAACGGCTCGCCGGTCGCGAGCGTTCCGACCGATGCCACGCCCGAGCTGATCGCCTTCTCCAGTGTAGGTACCGAGTTCCGCGGAATCCGCAGCTCGCTCACCGCTCGTGTGTCGAATGCCGCATCCCCGAGCGCGAACTGGCCTCGGATCTCGTTCGCGTGCACCGACAGCAACGCGGCAAACCGCGCCTTCGTCCGCGTCGCCCGCAGCAAAAGCTCGAAGATGCGCTTTCGATCACTCGCCTCCGCAATGGCAGGGGCGGCTTTGCGCGGATCTAGCGGAGCGGCGTTCGTCGCTGTGGGGTCGGCGCGCACGGACACAATCCTATCGCCACGAGCGCGCGACGTGCGAGTACACTCGACGTAGATGGCCAAGCGCCGCGACAACGACTCGACGATGGATATCTCGGCGAGCCAGCTCGTCCCCGAAAATCGGCCGCCCGTCCCAAAACAGCCAGGCGTCAACAAGAACGACGTCAGCATGTGGATCGGCGGGGTCGTCGGTGCCGACGACTTCGCGGGCGCCAAGAGCCGCCCGAAGAAGAGCCGCGCGCCGCTCGTCATCGGCGCGGTCGTGCTCTTCGCCGCTGCAGCCGGTGGCGCGTATTACATGTTCAGCCGCCCGAGTTCCGCGTCGACGACGCCGCCACCCGTAGCCGGTTCAGCCGCCGCGGCAATGCCGATCGAATCGGGTTCCGCGACCGCCGAAATCCCCGCGCCGGCGATCGCGACGGCGCCTGCCGACGCGGCCGTCGAGGTCGCTCCGCCCGATGCAGCTATCGAGGCACCGGTGATGCTCGCGGCCGATGCCGTGTCGGGCGCCGATCCGAAGCACAAGGCGACCAAGAAGAAGGTCACGAGAAAAAAGAAGCCGGTCGCGAAGAAGAAGACGACGACGCGCAAGAAGTAGCGAATCAGCTCTGCCAGCCGACGAACAGCGAGAGCTGCGTGCCGGGCGTGAACGATTCGAGCTCGCCGATGCAGACGTGCGAGCTCACGCCGACGCGCAGCGTGTCGCGTACGAGTGCGACGGTCGACGAGTAGGCTGGCAGCGTTCCACGGATCGTATCTCCACGCTCGTGGATCATGCCGCCGCCGACGGCGGGCTCGAGGCGAAGCGTTGGTGTGAGCTGCACAGCGACGTGGATCTTGCCGAACACGTTCGCGCCGACGACATCGCCCGAGTCCATTTCGCCGACGTCGGACCACGCCGCGGCGCCGACCTCGAGGCCGAGGCCGAGTGACACGCGGCCGGAGACGGGCAGCTCGACGGCACCGCGAGCGTCGCCACCGACGCCGAGGCGACCATCGAGTGCGAGTGCAGGACCGATGTCGACGGAGACCAGCGGACGCGCAGGCGAGGCGACTGCAGTCGCGGGAACGAGTGAGGCAAGGAAGACGAGGCGGATACAACGCATGGACGAGCGATACCGCTCGCGCATCCGCGTGCATTCCGGATCGCGAATCGACCGTGATCGTGACCACCATCGCGACGCGAAGTCGCTTGTCGTCGCCAACACTCCCGAAGGCGGCGGCTGATGAGATCGTCGATCGCCGCAGCACCAGCGTAGCGCGCAAAAGCGCCCCCTCGGCTTCATCGCGCCGGCAGCGGCGATCCTTTGGTGCGCAAGCGACTCTTCGCTGCAACGGCGACTCTTCGCTCCAACGGCGGCTCTTTGCTGCAACCGCGACTCTTCGCTGCAACGGCAACTCTTCGCTGCAAAGGAGACTCTTCGCTGCAAAGGAGACTCTTCGCTGCAAAGGAGACTCTTCGCTGCAAAGGAGACTCATCCCTGCAACGGCGACTCATCCCTGCAACGGCGACTCATCCCTGCAACGGCGACTC
>JABFXX010000013.1 GCA_013368795.1 Kofleriaceae bacterium | reverse complement strand
GGTCAGACGCATGATCGTGCCTTCGGCCATGCCGTTACTAGGAACGAGTCGCGCCCGATTGTCGACGCCATAGCGCGACAACCGACAGTGAGATGAATGAATTTTGGCGGTCCGAGCGCTTCCCAATCCATCGCGCCGATCCGCTCGCTGATGGGGCGGCAGTGCGGGACGGGAGCGCTCGCCAACCCCACGCTGGCAATCGTCGCGGCTGCGAATCAGGTACGCTCGAATACGGTGCGTGCCGTTGTTGTGTGCGTGCTCGTACTCGCGATCGGTGGAGTGGCGCGAGGGGAGCGGCTTCCTGTGCGGGTGTTCACGACCGCCGATGGGTTGGCGAACAACCGCGTCGAGCGCGGCGCCCAGGACGCGCACGGGTTTCTGTGGTTTGCGACCGGCGAGGGCGTCAGCCGGTTCGACAGCCGGCAGTTCGAGAGCTTCGGCATCGCCGATGGGCTTCCTGCGGCGGAGGCAAACGACGTGTGCGCGACCTCCGACGGACGCGTGTGGGTCGCAACCGACGCGGGGGTGGCCGTGCTCGACCCCGAGCGCGTCGTGCGGCCGAAGTTTCGCGCGCTGACCAAGGTCCCGACGTACAGCTTGCTCGTCGATCCGAATGGCGTCGTGTGGGCCGGCACGCCTCGCGGGCTCCAGCGCATCGAGCACGACGTCGCGACCGATGTGCCGGTGCCGTCGGGCGTGATCTCGATGGCGTACGACCCGCGCGATCGATCGCTGTGGCTGGGGACGTTCAAGGGGCTCGTGCACCGCACCGAGAGTGGCGTGCTGACGTCGTACAAGGTCGCGCCGCACGACGAGGGCGACGACCGCATCTTCGCGGTGCTCGTCTCGCGCGATGGGACGCTGTGGGTGTCCCACGTGCAGAAGCGCGTGATGGCGTTGAAGTTGCCGCTCGCGCCATCGGAGTCGCTATGGGACGGGCACGACGGGCTGCACCTCGAGGTCGACGGGTACGCGCGGCGGCATCTGCTCGAGGATTCGCAGGGCACGATCTGGATCGGAACGGCGGAGCACTTGCACCGCTGGCGCGACGGCAAGCTCGAGCGACTGAGCGCGGAGCAGATCGGCGTCGAGGGTGCGCCCGGTCCGAGCGTCGAGGACAGCGGCGGGAACCTGTGGTTCGGGACCGACACGCACGGGGTGGTGCGGCTCGCGCCCGAGGGGCTGGTCTCGTACGACACGAGCGACGGGCTCGCGTCGCTACACGTCTATGACTTCGTGCAGGACGGCGACGAGGTGTTGCCGGTCGCGCTCGATGAGAACGGGCACAACGTGCACCGGCGAGACGGAGATCGGTATGTCGCGGTGCATCCGCCGCTGCCTGCGGGATGTAAGGGATGGGGATGGGGCTACAAGCACACGGTCGTGCATGCGCGCGATGGGCGATGGTGGTGGACGACGGGCGACGGCATCGCGAGGTATCCGGCGGTCGCGCGCCTCGATGATCTGGCGACGACACCGGGCGAGAGGCTCGTCGCGCCGTCGGGCATCGACCTCCTGAGGGTGTACGAAGATCGGCGCGGCGACGTGTGGTTCTCGACGGGAAGCTCGGCCGGGCTGTCACGCTGGAACCACGAGACGGACACGCTGGTCGGGTTGCGCGATGGCTGGCCGAGGAGCGTGCCGGCGTCGTATGCGGAGGATGCCGCCGGCGATCTCTGGATCGGGTATTCGTTCGGCGAGCTCGTGCGCGTGAAGGATGGCGTGCCCGAGAAACGCGAGTCGTTTGTCGGCGGAGAGCTCGCGCTCATGTTCGATCGAGCGGGGCGGCTGTGGATCGCATCGTCGACGGAGGGTGTCGTGCGCCTCGACGATCCCGCGCATCCGGTACCGCGGCATTACCGGGCGGCGGAGCTCGGCTCGGACCAGGCACTGTCGTTGATCCAGGATCTGCGAGGCCGCGTGTATGTGGGGACGTCACGTGGCATCGCACGCATCGATCCCGTGACCGGCGAGATCGTGCACTACGGGCTCGCCGACGGGCTGCGGAACGACTACGTGATCGACTCGGCGAGGGATGGCCACGGCGTGCTGTGGTTCGGGACCAAGGGCGGCATGGCACGCCTCGAGCCGAGGCCTGCGCGGGTGGTGCCACCGGCACGCGTGTACATCATGCGGCTCGCGATCGCGGGGAAGCCGCAGGCGCTTGCGGCAAATGGCGCGCAGCAGGTCGGCGGGCTCGAGCTCGCACACGACGAAGCCTCGATCGACATCGAGCTCGCGAGCCCGCGCTTCACGATCGACCGCGTGCGGTTTCAGTATCGCCTCGACGGCGCATGGAGCGAGCCCGTCGACGAGAACGTGCTGCACTTCGCGCAGCTCGCACCGGGTGACTATCACCTCGAGGTCCGGGTGGTGGATGCACACGGCGCGGTCTCGCCGAGCGCGACGGTCGCGTTCACCGTGAAGCCGCCGGTGTGGGCGCGCTGGTGGTTTGTCACCGCGTGCGTGGTCGCGGTGTCGCTGCTTGCCTATGCGTGGTACCGGCGGCGGCTCGCGCACATGCTGGCGCTGGAACGCGTGCGGCGGCGGATCGCGACGGATCTGCACGACGAGCTCGGATCGAGCTTGTCGCGCATCGCGATCTTGTCGGAGGTCGCGGCACGCAAGAGTGCCGATGCAGGCGGTCAGCTCGAGATGATCGGATCGAGCGCGCGCGAGCTCGTCGACGTCGCGAGCGACATCGTGTGGTCGACGGATCCACGACGCGATGATCTGCAGAGTCTGATCGTACGGCTGCGGACGTTCGCCGCCGACGTGCTCGAGGCGCGCGGCATCGCGTGGTCGGTGATCGCGCCGAGCGAGCTGGGACGGATCAAGCTCGACCCGGAGCGCCGGCGGCACATGTACCTCGTGCTCAAGGAGGCGATCACGAACGCGGCGAAGCACTCGCGGGCGACACGCGTCGACATCGCGATCCGCGCCGAGGGGAACGGGCTCGTCGCGACGGTGCGAGACGACGGCCGCGGGTTCGACGAGCAGACGCTGTCCGGGGCCGGCAACGGGCTACAGAACATGCGTGCGCGTGCGGCGGAGGCTGACGGTACGCTCGAGGTCCGCGTCGACGGGGGTACCCACGTGGTGCTGCGGATCTGACATGAACATGCGCTGGGTGAGCGGCAACGCCTGTGATACGGAGGCAGCATGATCGAGGTCACGATCGTCGACGACGACACGGTGCTCCGCGGCGGGCTCGCGTCGCTGATCAACGACGAGGCCGACATGCGATGCACGCAGCAGCACGGCACCGTCGAGGAGGCGCTCGCGGCACGGCCAGCGGCGGCGCCCGACGTGGTCCTGCTCGACATCCACATGCCGGGCATGCTCGGGTCGGTCGGCGTCGCACAGCTCCGCAAGAAGCATCCGCGCGCGGCGGTGCTGATGCTGACCGTGTACGAGGAGCAGGACAAGGTCTTCGAGTCGATCTGCAACGGCGCGTGCGGCTACTTCCTGAAGAAGGCACCACGGCCGCGGCTCCTCGAGGCGATCCGCGACGCGCACGCGGGCGGCGCACCGATCTCGCCGGAGATCGCGGGCAAGGTGCTCGGCGTGTTTCGTCAGCTGCGCGCGCCGGTGACGGAGCACGGGCTGACGCCGAAGGAGATCGAGCTACTCGCGCTGCTTGCCGACGGGCACAGCTACCTCAATGCGGCGCACACGCTCGGCATCACGATCAACACCGTGCGCAACCACGTGCGGAGCATCTACGAGAAGCTGCACGTGCACACGAAGTCCGAAGCGGTCGCAAAGGCCTTGAAGCACGGCATCTTGCGCTAGGGAGCATGTTCATGCGCTGCCCTGTCGGCGCGCGCGTGCGTAGCGTCGAGAGCCATGAGCCTGGATCGCATCACCAAGCTGCACCGCAAGTCGCTCGGTCATGACGCGGGGTCGACGAGCGTTGGAAAAGCAAGCGGGGTCGAGGGAAGCGCGGAGGCGCGCGTCGCCGGCACCACGCAGCTGTATCGCTCGCGGTCCGTGTTCGAGGGCTTTCTCTCGCGCAAGACGCGCGACGGAAACGGCGTTGCCGATGGCGCCGAGCAGGCGGTCACCGCGACGTCATCGTCGAGCGGCTCGCCCCTGCCCGGCACGCTGATGCGGAAGTTCGAGTCGTCGCTCGGCGCGGATCTGTCGGGCGTCCGCGTCCACACCGGCGCGGAGTCGGCGGCGGCGAACGACGCGGTCGGCGCACGCGCGTACACGGTCGGCAACGACATCCACTTCGGCGCGGGCCAGTACGATCCGAGCTCGTCGTCGGGCGAGCACTTGCTCGCGCACGAGGTCGCGCACACCGTCCAGCAGGCGGGCGGCGGGTCCCGCACGCAGTTCAAGCTCGCGGTGTCGTCACCCGGCGACGCGTACGAGCACGAAGCAGATCGCGCCGCCGACGCGATGGTTGCAGGTCATGCCACGTCGGTGACCGGCTCGAGCGGTTCGGCGATCCAGCGCAAGGAAGGCGAAGGCCCCGTCGTGCTGAAGAGCATCGACATTCCGATCGTCGAGGTGTCCTCTCCGAAGGTCGCACTCGGCAAGGCGTTCAAAGCCCAGACCAAGGTGGGAGGCAAGATCTCGCTCAAGCCGGGCGGCGGCGAGGGCGAAGCGAAGAAGGACGAGGGCAGCGCGAACAAGGGCGGCGACCCCGTCGAGGTCAATGTCGGCGCCGACAAGGACAAGGTCAAGCTCGCCGCCGAGAAGGAGTTCGGCTCCCCGTTGCTCTGGGATGTCCAGCCGAAGTTGTTTGGCGAGGCGGAGCTCGACAAGAGCGGCAAGCCAAAGCTCAACGTCGGCGTCGGGCTCGAGCACAAGGGGTGGAAGCTGAACAACGTGAAGGCCGGTCCGTTCGGGGCGAACTTCAAGGCGTTCGAGTGGGAGAAGGGCGGCGAGCCGGTGATCGCTGCGCTCGAGCTCGAGGCCGGGCTGAGCGCGACGACCGCGAAGGCGTTCTATGGCCACCAGGTTGCCGTCGGCTTCAAGGGCACGATCGAGATCGAACCGAACTGGGAGAGCATCGCGCACTGGATCGGCGAGCAGGTCGCGCCGATGATCGCGTCGGGTACAGCCGGCTTTGCCGCTGGGATCGCTGCGCCGTTCGTCGCGGCCGGCGGCATGCTCGTCGCGTGGTCGAAAGCGGGCCACGAGTTCGACGAGGTCCAGGCCCGCATCGAGAACCATCGCGCACGCTGTCGGGTTGCCGCCGAGGAAGCGCTCACCGGCAAGCACGTGGCGGTGAACTTCCTGGGCGTCGACATCAACGCGAACACGACAACGATGGCAAACGAGATCCGCACTGCGATCGCGACGCAGCTCGGAATCCCGGCCGGCGCGTTCCCCGACGCGGTCAAAGCGAAGCCGGCGTTGAAGTCGCTGGTCTATCGGACCGCGTGGTCACAGAGCTGGCCTGATCTCAAGGCGAAGCTCCTCGCGAACTACCAGGACACGACGTTCAAGTCGTACAAGTTCGAGCGCATGTGGCTCAACTCGTTCGACAGCGGCGAATTCTCGCAGGGCTAACCGCCTTGCTCTTTGTTGTCCGTCGGTCCCGAGCAGCCGGGGTCTCCGCCGCCTAACTGGAAGTCGATGAAGCCGTCGCCGTCGTCGTCGATACCGTTGTCGCAATCAGGACAGCTGCCGCCCGGGGCACAGCGCTCGTTCGGATCCGTAGGGCCCGAGCACCCTCGGTCGGCGCTGTCGACGGTGCCGTCGTTGTCATCGTCGATGCCGTTGTCACAGATCAGCGTGCCGTGCTCGTCGGCGTCCAGCGGCGAGTCACATCCCGGATCGCGCGGGCCTACCGACTTGAAGTCCGCGATGCCGTCGTTGTCGTTATCGACACCGTCATCGCATGCGACCGTCCCGTGTTCGGAGACGTCGCTCGGATCCGTGCAGCCTGGATCGCTCAGCGACGCCGTCAGGTTGAAGTCGGTGAAGCCGTCGTCGTCGTTGTCGATGCCGTCGTCGCACGCGGATGTGCCGCGCTCGCTGTCGTCGTCCGGACCCGCACAACCGGGATCACCGCCGCCGGCGACGAGAAAGTCCACGGCACCGTCGTTGTCGTCGTCGGTGCCATTGTCACATGCGCCGGCGCCGTTCTCGCTGTTGTCGGCCGCATCTGCGCAGCCGGGGTCACCCGTGCCGTCCGCGAGGTAGTCCGTTCGACCGTCGCCATCGTCATCGGTTTCGTTGTCGCATGCGCTTGTCCCGCGCTCGCCGTTGTCGTGCACGTCGATGCAGCCAGGATCGCCGAGGCCGTCGATGCGGTAGTCGACGAGGCCGTCGCCGTCGTCGTCGAGGCCGTTGTCACAGGGCTCGCCGCCCTGCTCGGTTCCGTCGTCGGGGTTGCCGCAACCCGGATCGGCGTAGTCGACGAGCCCGTCGCCGTCATCGTCTTCGCCGTTCGCGCAGGCGCGCGTGCTGATCACGCATACGCCAGAGAGATCGCCGCTCTCGGCGGCGTAGCGTCGACCCGAAGGGCAGCCGGTATCCGAGAAGCTACAAAAGCCGGACGACTCGCACGTCCCGCGCTCGCCGGCGTTCACGCAGTCGTTGGAGCTGGTGCACTCGAAGGCGCCTGAAGGTGAGGCACATGCGGTGACGAGGATGAGAGACGCGAGCCCGACGAGAAGCATCAGTGCGCGCATCAGAATGACCTCCCCAGGAACACCATGGTGCCGTCGGATTTGACCTGCGCGGAGACGGTGGTCTCGGCAGGCGTGCGAGCGCGCAGGACGTAGTACAGGACGCCGCCGAGGACGAGACCACCGCCCGCAGCGAGCGCGGTCACCCCGAGCACTTGCTGGCGACGGGCAGCGTCGATGCCGGCGTGGCTGGCGGCGAACTCGTCGTAGGTCTGTGCGCTGTTATGGGACTCGATCGCGCTATGGCCCTCGCGATAGAGGTACACACCACCAGCGATCGCCGCGACGCCTGCGCCGACGAGGATGTGGCCGACCAGGTAGCTCTTGGTCGGCCGCTGAGGCGCGGAAGGTTGTTCGCTCCCCGGCAGCGTGGTCGGGACCTCGCGATCGCCACTCTGACCGTCGATCTCGCGCCGCGGGATCGTGATCTTGGCCTGGACCGATTGCTGCTCGAGCGTACAGCGCTCGATGTTCTTCTCGGCCTTGTCGCGTTTGTCAGCCGGTGGTTCGGTGCGGAGGTACGCGCGATAGGACTGCACCGCGTTCGTGCAGTCGCCGGCGAGCCGCTGCGCCTGCGCGCTTGCGTAGAGATAGTCGGGCTCGGGGTCGAGCAGATACGCCGCCTGAAACTGTTCCGCGGCCTTGTCGTACTTCTGGACGTTGTAGAGCTTCGTGCCCTCGTCGACGTGCTCCTTGGCAGTGAGCTCGTCAGCGTGCGCCGCCGCGCTCGCGGTCACGAGCACGAACCAGCAGATGGGTTGAGTCAGCGTGCGCATCGTGGTCCTCACTCGGGAAACGGCGAATCGAGGTCTTCGGCCTTCGCCGTGCGTTTGTGTTTCGGTTCTGCGGCACACGTCGATGCCGCGATGCTCACGGGATTCGAGCGATCTGCGTGTCGGTGAGAATGGGCTCGCTTCGACTCGCGCGGTTCGCGAACCACCGTCGTGCGCACGGCGCGCTCGCTCGGCTCCACGGCCGGCGCCGCGACCTCGCTCGACACGGACTCCAAGATTGCGACTGCAGGCGGTGGCGCGCCTTCCGTCGGCGTCGCTGCCGTCGGCGTTGCGACGGGCGCGGCTGCGACTTCCATCGGCGACATCACTTGCGCGGCTACTGCCGGCGGCGACGCCACGGGCGCGCTTGCAGTCATCGGCGCGGTCGCAGGCGGCGTCGAGGTGACCTCCGCGGCAGCCTGCAGGACCACCATCTCGACGCGTGGCGCGTCGTCCGTCGAAGCGCCGCTATCCCCTCCGATGATGACCACCGCGAGCGCGATCCCGACGGCACCGAGCGACGAGGCAACGAAGACCACGTGGCGACGTCTGCGCGAGGACGGTGCCGCCGGCGAGATCGCGATCGAGCATTCGCTCGCGTCCGACGCGGGAAGCTCCACCACGTCGACGGGCGACGACTCGGGCCCCAGCTCTACCACCGCCGGCATCTCGTGCGTCGCGCGCGGTGGTATCTGCACGCGCAACTCGCTCGGGCGTGACGGCTCGCCGACGCGAGGTACGGCCGGCAGCTGCTTCGTGCGAGTCCCCACCGCGGGCGTCCCGCGCGGGCGCACCTGCAGTGGCGGGATCACGACCCGCATGCCGCTCGGCATCGATCCGCGCACGTGAATGCTCGGCGCGGCCTGCAGGCTCGCGCGAACGTCACCAGCAAGCGCTGGCAGCAGCGCCGACTGCTTCGCGCAGCCGTTCAGCAGCGGCATCGAGGTTCGCAGCTTGAGCTCGGCGGTCGGCATCGGCGGCCGCATCCGCTGCGACGGCGGCGGTAGCACGCTCGCGGCGACGGTCGCCTTCGAAGGCACAGGCTTCTCGATCGGATGCTTCGCGGGCTCCAGCGCTAGCAGCGCGTTGAACGTCTGCAGCGCCTGAACGAGCGGCGATGCATCGTCGGGATGCTCGTCATGAGGCTCCTCGACCAATTCCAACCCGTCGTCCTCACCTATCACCACCGAACACCGATGACTCGTCACGGCCAACTCCTCCTTTGACGTCTGCACGACGTCGAGCCAGATGGAACTCCGCTACAGGTGTCGCGAGCACTCGCGTCTCATCCGAAACAGCGCGAGCGAGGCTCCTGACGCTCTTCCACGGTGGAGAGCGTCAGCGCTCACTTCGGAATCGAACGCGTGAACGTAGACCACGACAGCAGTCTCATCGAAACGCGACAACTCCGCCGTGTAGTTGTTGGAGAAAACTGCAAAGAGTTAGCTCCCGCTCGAGAGCTTGCGTGTGTTCGCGTAGCCGTCGACTCCGACGACGCGCGTGCTCGCCACGCTCTTCGGATTGCGCCGCTGCGCACGCGTGCATCCGGAATATGTAATCAGCGCGATGCGTGTTCGAAGTCACCTTCACCGAGCGCGAGCGAGCGTCATGAATGCGAGCTCGCCCGACGCGCGCGCTGCGTACAGCGTTCGATCCGCGGCGCGCTTTCTGACGCGTAGCGCTCCGCATGCGCGCCGATGCGCGGCACGCGTCGTTGGATTTCATTCGAGCCGAGCGTGACCGTGGCGCTCACCTTGCACCGAGGTCTCTGCGTTCGAGGAGTACGCAATGGCGAATCAGAAACGCGCGAATGGGCGCAAGCCCAACATCCTCTTCATCATGGCGGACGATATCGGTTGGTCGAACATCGGCGCATATCACCGCGGGATTCTCGCGAGCCGGACGCCGAATCTCGATCGACTCGCGTCGCAGGGCATGATGTTCACCGACTACTACGCGGAGGCGAGCTGCACCGCGGGGCGAGCAAACTTCGTCACCGGTCAGTTGCCGATTCGTACCGGACTGACGACGGTCGGCCAGGCTGGCGCACACACCGGCATGCCCGACGCTGCACCGACGATCGCCCAGGCGCTCAAGGCGCAGGGCTACGCGACGGGACAGTTCGGCAAGAATCACTTCGGTGATCGAAACGAGTACCTGCCGACGGTCCACGGCTTCGACGAGTTCTGGGGCTACCTCTATCACCTCGACGCGATGGAGGATCCGTTCCACCCGAACTATCCCAAGGAGCTCATGGACAGAGTCGGACCGCGCAACCTCCTGCACTGTCTTGCGGCCGACAAGGACGACTCGACCAAGGACCTGCGCTGGGGACGCGTCGGCAAGCAGAAGATCGTCGACGAGGGGCCACTGCCGCCCCACCCGGTTCCGGGCATCAAGTACAACATGGAGACGGTCGACGAAGTCATTCGCGACCGCGCGCTGGCGTGGATCGAGACCAAGGTCGCCGCCGGCACGCCGTTCTTCTGTTACCTGAACCCGTCACGCATGCACGTCGTCACGCATCTCTCGGAGAAGTACCAGAAGATGCGCAACGCCGAGAACGGCTGGACGATCTCGGAGGCCGGCATGGCGCAGCTCGACGACATCGTCGGCAACGTCCTGGAGAAGCTCGACGAGCTCGGGATCGCCGACAACACGATCGTCGTGTTCACGACCGATAACGGCGCCGAGAACTTCACGTGGCCCGACGGCGGTCAGACGCCGTTTGCCGGTGGCAAGGGCACCGTGCTCGAAGGCGGGTTCCGCGTGCCGTGCATCGTGCGGTGGCCGGGACACGTTCCCGCGGCCAAGGTCGAGAACGACATCATGTCGGGTCTCGACTGGTTTCCGACGCTCGTGGCCGCCGCCGGTGAACCCAACATCGTCGAGCAGCTCTTGAAGGGCCTGCGCCTCGCCGATCACAAGTTCAAGTGCCATCTCGATGGCTACAACCAGCTCGACTTCATCTGCGGCAGAGGACCGTCGAAGCGCCACGAGGTCTACTACTTCGCGGAAGGCACGATGGGCGCGGTGCGCATCGGCGACTACAAGTTCCGCTTCATCGATCAACCCGGCGGCTGGCTGGGCGGCACGGTGAAGCCCGACATGCCGATCATCACCAACCTTCGCCTCGACCCGTACGAGCGCACGGCGATGATGACGTCGCTCGAGTACTTCGAGTGGTACAAGTTTCAGTTCTGGCGCTACGTGTTCGTCCAGGACGTCATCAGCAAGTTCGCCCAGACCTTCGTCGACTTCCCGCCGCTGCAGCCACCGGCCTCGTTCAACCTGTCCGCGATCAAGGAACAGGTCGCGAAGCGAGCCGCGCACCACGCCGCCGCGTGAGCTCGTGATCCGGCGCGGAGCCTCCAGTGAGCGAGCGCGATTCGAGGTGACGCTGCTCACGCGGTGACAGCGACGGAAAACTGATCTCTTGCGCGATGACAGCGACGGAAAACTGAGAGCTGGTGCGCGCTATCACGTGGACGCATGTCGCGCTCGCCGTCGCACCCATGTCTCATGGTGCAGATGATGTATTGGCGACTCGCAGCGCGGCCCGTAGTCCGGCTGTCATGAGACGCTTTGGTAGTTGCGTGGCGCTGATCCTGGCGCTGGGTTTCACCGCCGCGTGCGGTGACAATGGTGCGGTTCCGATGCCAGATGCGGGGACCGAGCCTCCGCCGGACTCGGGCATCGACGAAGACGGCTGCCGGATCCTCGCGCTCGGGCAGCGCGACTTCCAGATGAACCTGTTCTTCCAGCTGCTCGGCGTGCGATTCCCGGTCGCGCAGAACCTCGAGGGCACGCGCGACGACGTCCTGCACGTCGAGCTGTGGGATTCGACGACGCCGGATCTTCCGCCGCTCACGACCGGCACGTTCGATCTCGCGACGGAGACCGACCTCGCGACCTGCCAGCACTGCGTGTGGGTCGACGTCGACACGATCGACGACGGCTTCGTCGATACGATCTACTTCGCGACGCAGGGCTCGATCACGGTCGACAGCGTCACCGATCCGCTCGACGCGGTGTTCGCCGCGCACACCTCGCGCGTCGTGCTGCGCCGCGCGACCGTCGACGAGAATGGACACTCGACGCTCGTCCCGAACGGAGATTGTGTCTCGGTGTCGGGGATCAGCTTCGACACGCACCCGACGCCGGGCCAGGCGTGCGAGTCCGCGGTCGACTGCGGCAACGCGCTGCTCGAGATCTGCGATCCGTCGAACAACAAGTGCGGCAACTTCGAGTGCAACTTCGACAATCCGTGCCCGGGCGCCAACGAGCTGTGCTTGACCCAGTACGACAATCTGTTCGACGGCGCCTGCTACACCGTCTGCAATCCGAGCGCGGCGACGAGTGGCTGCCCCGGCGAGCTCGTCTGCGCCCAGCGCGGCCCCGATGCGACGTTCGGCATCTGCCAGTACCCCGGCGAGGGCGCGCTCGATAGCGCGTGCGTGCTCGAGGACAACACCACGTCGTGCGAGGGCACCAACGTGTGCTCGACGCTCTCGGAGACGTGCACGCGAGCGTGCTCGTTCTACGCAAAGGATCCGGGCTGCACCGGCAACACGGTGTGCAGCCTGTTCGGCCTGTGCGAGGGTCCGTCGGTCGGCCTCTCCGTCGGCTTTGGTCAGCCGTGCGGCGACACTGCAACGCAAGCGCAAGGTTGCGCCTCCGACGGTGACGCGTACCGCGGCATCTGTCAGGGCTTCGACGGGTTTCCGCTGATCTGCCAGAAGGCATGCATGGGCGATCAAGGCTGCGCGACCGACGAGTTCTGCGCGCCGCGCTACTCGTCGGGTGTCGGCGTCTGCTTGCCGATTCCGGTGTGCGGAGACGGCGAGCTCGGCGAGATCAACGAGGTCTGCGACGACGGCAACACGGTGAGCGGCGACGGCTGCAGCTCCGACTGTGCGACGGTCGAGACCGACGCGCTGTGCGCAGACGCGAGCGCGCTCCAGCTCGGCGCGACGACAACCGGCAACACGGCCAATGGCGTCGACGGACTCATGAGCTCGTGCCAGGCGGGCCTCGCGCGCGCGAACCTGTTCGATGTCGCGCCACCGGGACGTGGCCGGCTGCGCCTGCACCTCACCTCGCCCACCACGCAGACGCTGTCGGTGCGCACGACGTGCACGGACTCGTCGACCGAGGTCGGCTGCCGCAGCGACTTCGGTCTGCCGACCGATCAGGAGCTGGTCCTCCAGATCACCGACGCGACGCCCGCGCCGATGTCCGTGATGGTGTCGGCGATGACCGTCCTCGAGCAGGGTTCCTACTCGCTCGGTGCCGAGTTCGTGCCCGAGCAGTGCGGCGACGGCATCATCGCGGGCCGCGAGGTCTGCGACGACGGCAACGCGGTCGGTAGCGACGGCTGCAGCGCCGACTGCTTCACGATCGAGTACAACGTGCACTGCACGCAGGCGCCCGTGCTGTCGACGACCGCGACCAATGCGGGAACGCTCGCCGGCGCGCCGGCTCTCTACGGTGCGAGCTGCGCCAACGACGAGAACGCGGCCCTTCACCCGACCCGGCTCTACCGGTTCACCGCGCCGGCCGCCGGCAACCTGCACCTCACGCTCCAGGACGGAACGAGCTTCGCGGTGCTCTCCGTGCTCGATGGCTGCGGAATCCCCAGCGCCACCCCCGAGCTCTCGTGTCGCCCCGGGTTCCTCGGCGGCGAGATCGATGTCGCGCTCACCGCCGGGCAGTCGATCACGGCCGCCGTCGTGAGCTACCGCATCGCCCAGGACCTCGGAACGTACACGCTCGACGCGACGTTCACGCCGAACTGACGCTGTCCGAGTATCGGACACGACCTCGACCCGAATCTCGACAAGGCGGATCCGCACGGCCTGCCTTGTCGAGATAGGCTCGGCCTACGGTGTTGCTACGTCGAGCCGGTCAAACACGCGTCGATCTCTCCTGATCGCGCGACCGCGGACCTAACGGCGTTCCGGTAGCGGCTGGTTGTAGACGACGCTGAGAGTCGTGCAGACCGGCGCGGGCTTGCCGTTGATCTGAAACGGCGTGTATCTCCACCCAAGGATCCTCTTCCGGATCTTCTCGTCGAAGTTTGGAATCCCGCTCGATCGCAGCATCGTCACCGAGCCGACCCGGCCATCGACCGTGATGCACAGCTTGGCGGAGTGGATCACGCGCGTGAGCTTGCGCTCGACCATCTTCATCTTGTCCATGTCGTCGGGGACGATCAGGATCGAACCCTCCACCCGATGGGCGTTCGCATAGGAGGGCGGCAACATCTGCGCGTTGTTCGCATCGGCCGACGCGGGTACGGCGGCGACCGGCGCGGGCGCGGCCGGTGGCGGCGAGGACGACGACTGAGAGGCGCAACCAGCAAGCACGACGACAATCCACGACCTCATCGCCAGCGACGGTAAGGGGAATCGGGTGCGGAGTTGTCATCGGATTGTCGTCACCGGGCCCGTCAGGCACTAGGATTCGGGGTATGTCGAACGCCTACGCGACGCTCGTCGCGAGCTTCACGAAGCTCTATCGCTACCAGCATCTCGCCAGCATGGTGGCGTGGGACCAAGCGGCGATGATGCCGAGCAAGGGCAACGATGCGCGCGGCGCGGCGATGGCCGAGCTCGCGGTGCTGCTACACGAGACGCTGACGGCGCCACACCTCGCCGCGGCGTTCGAGGCAGCGAAGACCGAGGCTGCGGATCCGATGGAGGCCGCGTCGGTGCGCGAGATGACGCGGCAATGGCGGACCGCGAACCTGTTGCCCGCGTCGCTCGTCGAGGCGAAGAGCCTTGCCGGCACCCGCTGCGAGCATGCGTGGCGGACGCAGCGTAAGGCGAACGACTGGAAGGGATTCCTCGACAACTGGCGTCCGGTCGTCGAGTGCGCGCGGCAGGAGGCGACGTTGCTCGCCGAGGCGACGGGATTGTCGCGCTACGACGCGCTCGTCGATCGCTTCGAGCCCGGCATGACGTCGTCGGTGATCGAGCCGATGTTCGCGGACCTGAAGCGGTGGTTGCCGCCGCTGATCCAGGAGGTCGTCGCGAAGCAGAAGAGCGAGGAGGTCGTGACGCCGAAGGGGCCGTTTGCGATCGAGGCGCAGCGCGCGCTGGGGCTCGAGATCATGGGCCTGCTCGGCTTCGACTTCGACGCGGGCCGCCTCGACGTGTCGACGCATCCATTCTGCGGTGGCGTGGCCGAAGACGTGCGGATCACGACGCGCTACAGCGACGGTGACTTCGTGCAGGCGATGATGGGCGTGGTGCACGAGACGGGTCACGCGCGCTACGAGCAGCGACTGCCGCGCGAGTGGGTGCATCTGCCGCTCGGCCAGGCGCGCTCGATGGGCATCCACGAGAGCCAGAGCTTGTCGTTCGAGATGCAGCTCGGGCGGAGCCGGCCGTTCCTGACGCTGATCGCGCCGCTCGTGCGCAAGCACCTCGGCGACCAGCCGGCGTTCGAGGTCGAGAACCTCGCGCGGATCTACACGCGGGTTCGGCCGGGTCTCATTCGCACCGAGTCCGACGAGCTCACGTATCCGATGCACGTGATCCTGCGCTTCGAGATCGAGCGCGCGCTCATCGAGGGCGAGATCCAGCCCGAGGATGTCCCGGGGCTGTGGGACGAGAAGATGGCGGCGTACCTGGGTGCGGACACGCGCGGCAATTACCGCGACGGGTGTCTGCAGGACATCCACTGGACCGACGGCTCGTTCGGCTACTTCCCGAGCTACACGCTCGGCGCGATGTATGCCGCGCAGTACTTCGCGACGATCCGCGCGCAGATGCCGGACCTCGACACGCGGATCGCGGCGGGCGAGCTCGCGCCGATCTTCTCGTGGCTCGAGGAGAAGATCTGGAGCCAGGGAAGTCGGTGGTCGACGCCCGAGCTCGTCGAGCGCGCGACGGGCGCGCCGCTGTCGGCGAGCCACTTCGAGCGCCACCTGCGCTCGCGCTATCTCTGATCTACTTCTCGACCGGATCAGCCGGCTCGAGTTACTGCTTGGCAGACCCTTCGTTGCGGACCGTGCCCCCGACAGCTCGGATGATGCGTGGGCTGAACGTGAACGGATAGGTTACCTTGACGGTGCCGCCGTTCGTCGGTGGGTCGAGCTCGAGCGCGAATATCGCGTCCTGCACGCACTCTCCCAGGCCCGGGTCCTGGATCTGGCTCTGCTCGGGATCGATCGCGCTCTCGGTGACGAGGCCACCGATGTCGGGCTCTGCCTCGATCGTGAAGTTGACGACGAGCGTTCCAGCGAGCTCGGGCTGCGTCTTGCGCGCTTGCTGGTAGCAATCGACGACGAGCGGCATGATGCCGCCCATCGCGGTGCGAACGTACTCCTTGTCGAGGTCATCGCTGTCGTCCGCCGATCCTGCCGACGGTGCGCTCGGGCTCGTCGTCGGAGATGTCGCGGCGAGTCGATGCTGATACGCGCCGCGGATGGCTCGAAGGAGGGCTTCGCGATCCTGGCGAGTTGCGACCTTGCGATGAGCCGGCGTGCTCGCCCCCGGCGGCGAGCTGGGCGGAGCAGCAGCCGCCAGAGCAGGTGCTGGCGTCACCGCCTTGTCGGCC
>JABFXX010000359.1 GCA_013368795.1 Kofleriaceae bacterium | reverse complement strand
ACGTCGAGGGCGTGTTCGAGGTCATCGAGCCAGAGGTGATCCGCGATCGCGCGGTCGTCCTTGTCGACGACGTCGTCACGACCGGCTCGACGCTCGCCGCGGCCGCGCGGCCTCTCCTCGCCGCGGGCGCGACCACCGTCATCGGCGTCGCGCTCGCACGTGCCGAGTAGCTACTTCCGCTCGAGGATGATCAGCTCGATGCGGTCGTTGATCTCCTTCGCGCCCCTCGTCGTCGACGACACGAGCGGCTTGGTGCCGCCGAAGCCGGCGACCTGCAGGCGCAGCGGCTCGATGCCGTAGTCGACGAGCCACTCGCGCACTTCCTTCGCGCGCGCCTCGGACAGGTCCTTGTCCCGCTTCGGATCGCTCGACGGGTTGACGTGAGCGGTCAGGCGGACGCGGAGGATCTCGGGATGCGCGCGCAGCGTCGCGCCGATCTGGCCGAGGATGTTCGTGCTGCTCTTCGCGAGCTTGCTGCCCGAGCTGAACTGGATCGAGTCGAGCAGGTCGAGGCGATCCGGGCTGACGACGACGAGCGCGTCGCCGCGATCGGGACAGCCGTCATCGTCGGCGTTGCCGTTGATCGTCTCGGGCTCGCGCGGACACTTGTCGGCGTTATCGAGGATGCCGTCGCCATCGTTGTCCGGATCGGGGCAGCCGTCCTGGTCCTGATAGCCGTCCTTGTCCTCGGCGACGAGCGGACACTTGTCCTTGTCGTCGGGGATGAGGTCGCCGTCGTTGTCCTTGTCGGGGCAGCCGTCGTCGTCCTGGAACCGATCGACATCCTCGGCGTCGAGCGGGCACTTGTCCTTCTCGTCGGCGACGCCGTCGGCATCGTTGTCGAGATCGGGGCAGCCGTCCGCGTCGTCGAACAGATCCTTGTCCTCGGGCTCGTTCGGGCACGAGTCGAGGTCGTCCTTGATGCCGTCGCCGTCGGAGTCCTTCGGCGGCTCCGGCGGACGAGGCGGATGGATCGGCCTCAGTGCGGGCGCACCCGGCGTGACCGACAGGGTCAGCACGCCGCGGAATGCCGGCGAGCCGAACCCGCTCGTGATGCCGCGACCGGCCGCGAGGCCGAGCGTGGCCGCCGACGACATCTTGTAGTGGATGCCGCCGAGCGCCTCGATCGTGTTCATGATCTGCGCCTCGCCCATCGCCTCGCCGCTCTGCGGCTTCGCCGACCGTCCGCCCGGGATCGAGTCGCCGTAGATCTCGGCGCCGAGCCACAGGCTATCGAGCGCGCGGAAGCTCGCCGACGCGCCCCACGTGACGCCGCTACGCTGGGTGACGTTCGCGAACCGCTCCTTGCCGCGGATGATGCCGCCGACGTTGAACGACGTCGACAGCCGAGGCTGCGCGCGCGTCAGCAGGAACAGCACGCGGCCCTGCGGCTTCTCGGTGCCGGCGAACTCGTCCTTGGTTGCCGTCGGCAATGTCAGCGCGCCGGCGAAGCCGAACGTCAGGCTGCCACCGTCGGCGGCGCCGAGCTGCATCTTCGCGTTGAGCGTCGCATCGCCGCGCGCGGTGCCGCTCGCAGGCGGCACGCCGAACATCGTGGTCTGATCGCCGAGTGCGTCGCCGCTCTGCATGTAGAGCGGCATGCGCGCGCTGGCCTCGAAGCGGCCGCCGAACGCGTACGCGAAGCCGAGCGACAGCATCGTGCGGTTCTTCACCGCCGCGTCGTCGTTCTGCACGGTGTTGAGGACGAGAGGGTCCGACGCATACGACGCGAGCGCGCTGACCGCGAAGTCGCCGCTCTCGCCGACGCTCGCCGACTGCAGCTGGAACGCGTTGCCGGTCGTCGACGGCGTCGGATCGAACACCGTCAGGCTGAGGTTGCGCGTCGGGTCGGCCGATGCCGCATGAAGACCGACGAGCGAGCCGACCGCACCGGCGAGCGCGCGAAGCCGCCGCTTGCGGCCGACGCCGAGCAGCACGCCGAGCACGAGCAGCATGCCCGCGCCCGAGCCACGGCCCGTCGAGCAGCCACCGCCACCACCCGCGTCGACGTAGAGACCGCGGCCCTTGAGGACGACGGTCGCCTGCGGCAGCGGATCCTGATCGATGTAGAGCGACGCGCTCGCCGTGAAGTCGCCCTCGGCGTTCGGCGTGAACACGACGTCGAGCGTCTCGACCTGCGACGGCGCGAGGTCGATGTTCCTCGGCGGATCGCCGTGGATGTCCTCGATGACAAACATGCCGTCGCCGCCGTCGATGCCGACCTCGACGAGCTTGAACGTGTGCGTCGGATCGGCGTTCTGCACGCCGAGCAGATCGTTCGGCGCGAGGTCGCGCAGCCGCACCGGCAGACCGATGCCGACGTAGCCGAGGTCGATCACCGGCGGGCCGAACGCGATGCTGCGATCGATGCCATTCGCGTCGAGGTCGATCGAGACCATCGGCTTGCCGTTGTCGTTGTTGACGATGACCATGTGGCCGGTCGGCGCCTTGCCCGCCATCATCGGCGAGAACTTCACGTTGAAGTCATAGGTGCCCTGACCGGGGATCGTGACCGGATCGGGATTCGCGATCGTCCAGATCGGGTCGTTCGTCAGCATCACCGCCGACACGCTGAGCGTCGCGTCGCCGGTGTTCGAGATCGTCACTGGCATCGTCGGTGCCGCATCGCCCGGGTTGCGGAACGTGTCCGGGAACGTCGGCGCGGGCGCGACCGCGATGTGGCGATCGACGCCGTAGCCGCTGATCTGGATCGTCACCGTTGCGGGCGCGCCGAACACGCCGGTGACCGGCAGCGTGATCGTGCCGGTATCGGGCTGGTTCGACGGTTTCTCGGTGGTCGGCGTGTACGTCACGTCGACCGAGTACGTGCCGTTCGGCACCAGCGCTGCGGTCGCGGGCGTCGTCGAGAACGTGTAGCGCGCACCGGCCTTCGTCGCCGCGCCGAGGTTCAGCGTCGCGGTGCCGGTGTTCGTGATCGTGACGGTGCGCGTGACCGCGACCGGCGTCGCGTCGAGGTCGGTCGGGCCGAAGTCGAGCACCATCGAGCTCGGGTTGAGCGTCAGCATCGCGGTGTTCGAGTTGCACCGGAGCGGGACGTTGCGCGTCGGGTTGCTCGCGAGGTCGCTCGATACGGTGAGCATGGCGTCGAGCATCGCGACGCGGTTGTTCGGATCGCAGACGATGTTGACGACGAGCGTGTCGTTGACGCCGCTCGACACGAACTGGTTCGCGACGCTCGTCGGGCACGTCACCGCCGCCGAGTTGTGCGTGCAGGTCGCGAGCGAGAACTCGCCGGTCTGCGCCGTGCCCGGCGTGATCGCGAGCCCGGTGATGCGGAGGGTCGTGCCCGCCGTGTTGATGATGCTGACCTGCATCGTCTTCGTCTGGTCGAAGCGAACGTCGCCGTAGTCGAGCGCGTTCGGCGCGGCCGGCGACGTGTCGTAGCCGGTCGTCAGGCCATCGCCGTTGAGCGTCAGCGCCGCGGTCGCCGTCGTCGCCGACGTCCCCCACGTGCCGGTGAAGTTGTAGATGAGCTGGCCGCCGTCGTTGCCGTTGGCCGGCGCGAACTGCGCGGTCACGACGACCGACGTGTTCGGGGCGAGCGTCGTGATCGGCAGCGTCGGCGCGGTGATCGAGTAGCCCGTGCCGGTGCCCGTTGTCGTCGTGTTGATCATCGCGACGGGCGCGTTGCCGGTGTTCTTCAGCGTGAAGTTCTGCGTGGCCGAGAAGCCCTCGCGGACGCCGCCGAAGTTGAACGAGTTGGCCGGCGTCGGTGGCGAGATGAACGCGAGCTGGCCCTGCAGGCCGTTGCACGACAGCATCACGTCGGTCGTCGAGCCCGCGACGACGTTGTTGTCGTGGGTGAAGCGGATCGTGCCGGCCCGCGCGCCCATCGTGGTCGGCTTGCACGCGATCGTCCAGCTCGCAGTCGCGTTCGGCGCGACCGTGATGTTGAGGCCGGTGCCGGTCATGCCGGTGACCACGTAGTCCGCCGCGCCCGAGGTCATCGCGACCGCAGAGATCGTCAGCGCCGACGTGCCGGTGTTCGTGATCGTCAGCGCCTGTCCCGCGCTGGTCTGCCCGACGTCGACGTCGGCGAACGCGAGCGTCGTCGCGCTCGGCGTGGCGATCGGTGCGACGCCTCGGCCGGTCAGCGCGATGTCGATGCTCGGCGTGTCTGGATCGTTTGCCGCGACGACGTGCAGCGCCGCCGACTTGTCGCCGGTCGTCGTCGGTCGGAACTGGACGCCGACGTTGACCATCGACGTCGCCGGGACGGTGCAGCCCGACGTGCAGCCGGCCGCGCCGGTCAGCACGAACTGCGACGCATCCGCGCCGACCAGCGACACGCTGTACGTCAGCGGGATGTTGCCCGCGTTCGCGATCTGGAAGCTCTGCGACGTGCTCGTCGTCGTGCGCAACTGATCGCCGAACGCGACCGGCGGCCCGCTCGGAGGCGTCACGACCAGGTCGGCGCGGCCGGCGGTGCACGACACGGCCGTCGCGTTGTTCGTCGCGTCGTCGGTATCACTCGAGAACGTGATCGTCGCGTTCTGCGTGCCCGATGCATTCGGCGGCGGGCTGCACACGATCGGCAGGTTCGCGGTGTTGCCGACGAGCGACATCGACAGCGCGCACGGCCCTGTCGTCAGCACGCAGCCCGTCGTGTTGAACTTGAACCAGCCGGCTGCGTTCGTCGAACCGAACGACGCCTGCGTCACCGCGAGCGCGGCCTTCGTGCCGGTGCCGTTGTTGCTGACAGCGATCGGCGAGCTCGGCGAGGTCGCGCCCTGGTTGAC
This sequence comes from Kofleriaceae bacterium, assembly GCA_013368795.1. Lineage (GTDB taxonomy): Bacteria > Myxococcota_A > Polyangia > Haliangiales > Haliangiaceae > JABFXX01. The sequence continues at coordinate 11,240 of JABFXX010000359.1, read as the reverse complement.
GAGGCCGAACGCGATCGGCGTGGTCACGCCGATGACACCGGTGCCGCCGGTGCCCGACAGCGTGATGTTCTTCATCATCGCAGACGGATCGTTGCTGTCGATCACGAGCGTCGTCATGCTCGGACCGGCGATCGCCGGGTCGAACGTGATGTCCCAGCTCTGGCTCGCGCTCTGCGCGATGTTTGCCGGGAATGGGATCGCGGTCGTGACCGCGTAGTCCGCGGCCTGGCCACCGGAGAACGAGATGTTGTTGATCGTGAGCGCCTGACCGGCATCGCCGTTGTTCGTGATCATCAGCGTCAGCGTCGCGGTATGCGTCGCCGCTGCGTCGTTGAAGCGCACCGGGGAGAACGCCTGCGTCGCGCCCCAGTTCGTCGAGATCACCGGCGCGAGACCGGTGCCCTGGACCGTGAAGGTCGTCAGCACGGTCATCGTGCCCGCGGCGACGACGTTGATCGTGCAGCCGCGCGTGCCGCGCGTCATCGGCGTGTACGTGACGGTGACCGTCTTGTCGGTCGTCAGATCGATGTCGGTCGTCGCGCCGGCGACGGACACGTTGAACGTGCCGGTGCCCGCGCCGACGCACGAGCCCTCGACGAGGTCGACGTGATCAGCGGTGTCGCTGCTTAGCGTCCCTGTACCGCCGGGACTCGTCGTCGTGGCGACCGGTGCGTTACCCGCGTTGACTGGTGAGGTCGTGAACGTGACCGCCGCGCCCGCGATGCGCGACGTCGTGATGATGAGGAGGGCGAGCGCGAGCTCGGCCCAACGCCTGGTCGTCATAAGCTCCTGTGCAGCGGCCATCGTACATGGCCGGTAATACGGCCGAAAGCGACGCAGGCTACACCCGACGTGGGACAACGTGCGATTTGCCGGAGGTATCGTGGTCGGGATGACCGACGACGGGAACGCGCCGACCATCCCCGATACCCAAGCACCGACCCACGGGGGAGCTCGACGGCCGTCCCGAAACCGCCGGATTCCCGCTATGCGCTGCGTACAATGCTCGGAAAGGGCGGAATGGGCGAGGTCTGGCTCGCCCACGACGTCAGGGTCGATCGCGAGATCGCCATCAAGTTGATGCGAGGCGGTGGCAGTTCCGACCCGGATGCCGTCGCGCGGTTCCTCCGCGAGGCGAAGGTCCAGGGCCGGCTCGAACACCCGAGCGTCGTCCCGGTCCACGATCTCGGCGGCGACGAGGGCGCGCCGTGCTTCGCGAGCGCCAGCAGGCGTTCCGCGCGATGTTGCCGCGCGGCATGGCGGTGTACGTGCTCGCGTTCCTGTTTCTGCCGATCGTCAAGCTGCTCGGCCTCGCCGGCGACGGACCGATGCTCGTCGTCGCGTCGGAGATCGCGGCGATCGTCGCCATCTTCGCCGTCACGCTGTGGCGCGGCTGGCGGGTGAACAGCGTGCTCGTGACGACGATCGTCACGTTGCATGTCTCGCTGCTCGCGACGATCGGCTTCGTGCTCGGCCCGCTGCTCGTGCTCCCGATGCTCGTGTTCGGCTCGCTCCCGATCTTCTTGATGACGCCGACGGTCCGGTTCCCGAAGACGGTCCTCGTGCTCCACGTCCTCGCGTTTGTCGTCCCAGAGCTCCTTCACGTCCAGTCGTGGCAGCTCGGCCAACTCGTCCGCAGTTCCGGATCCCACGCCTGACGAGATCGAGTACGGTCGCCGCATGGAGAAGACAGCGAGCGGTCTCGAATACGAGGACACCCAGGTCGGCACTGGCGCCTCCCCGAAGAAGGGCCAGACGTGCGTGATGCACTACACCGGGTGGCTGTGGGTCAACGGCGCGAAGGGTTCGAAGTTCGACAGCTCCGTCGATCGCGGCGAGCCGTTCGAGTTCCCGATCGGCATGGGCCGCGTGATCAAGGGTTGGGACGAGGGCGTCGCGACGATGAAGGTCGGCGGCAAGCGCACGCTGCGCATCCCGCCCGAGCTCGGCTACGGCGCGCGCGGCGCCGGCGGTGTCATCCCGCCGAACGCGACGCTGCTGTTCGAGGTCGAGCTCCTCGAGCTCGCCTAACGACACGCTTCGATCGCGGCGGTCGCGTTCGCGGCCATCGCGCAATCGTAGGTCGCGCGCGCGAACCCGCGGCACTCCGTCTGGAACTGCGACCGCGCGTCCGCCTGGATCTTGGCCTGCTCGGACGCGTCGATCTGCTGATCCGCGGGCCGCTCGGCGACCGAGACCTGCATGACATGCGCGAGCAGCGCATCGCAGTCGCGTTCAGTGAGCGCGTCTGACACGGGCTGTGCGCTGCCGCCGCCCGTTGCCACAGCTACGCCCGCGTCGGGACGCGGAGTGGGCTTTACCGGCTGAGGCGAATTGCCTCCACACGCTGCACACCCCACGAACAGGGCGGCGAGCAGGGCCACCACGAAGAGCCTCGTCACGACTTTGATGTTAGCGTGGAGGCAGCGATGGCGCTCTGGTTCGCTGCTCTCCTCGGTCTGGTCCAGGGCCTCACCGAATTCATCCCGGTCTCGTCGACGGCGCACCTCCGCGTCGTACCCGCGCTGCTCGGCCAGCCCGATCCCGGCGCCGCGTACACCGCCGTCATCCAGCTCGGCACGCTCGCCGCGGTGCTCGCGTACTTCGCGAAGGACCTCGCCAACCTTCCGGCCGCGATGTTTCGCGAGCCCGGTTCGTTCGAGGGTCGCCTGCCATGGCTGCTCGCGGTCGGCACGCTGCCGATCGTGATCGTGGGCCTCCTCCTGAAGAAGCACATCGAAGGCGACCTGCGCTCGCTCTACGTGATCGCGAGCGCGCTGATCGCGGTCGGCCTCGTCATGGCGTTCGTCGACCAGTACGTCGGCAGCCGGCCCGAGCATCGCCCGCTCGCCGGCATCACGTACACCGACGCCCTGCTCGTCGGCCTCGCGCAGACCATGGCCCTCGTGCCAGGCGTGTCGCGTTCAGGTGCCACGATGTGCATGATCCTGATGCTCGGGTTCTCGCGCGCGGACTCGGCGAGATTCTCGTTCCTGCTGTCGATCCCCGCGATCGCCGGCGCCGGCATCTTCGAGGCGAAGGACGCGTTCCGCATGCTCGGATCGAGCGCGATTCCGTCGCTTGCCGTCGGAATCACCGTCGCAGCGGTCACCGGGTACGCGTCGATCGCGTGGCTCATCAAATGGCTGGGTTCGAACTCCCTCGTCGGGTTCGCCGTCTACCGGATCGCGTGCGGCGTCGCACTTCTGGGCTCCCTCGCAGCAGGTTTCCTCCGTCGCGTTTGAGTATCCCCTCCGGCGTCTGTTAGCCTCGTAGACGTCCGTGATCAGAGGGGAACTGATGCGCATTACTAGGCTTGTTGTCCTGACGCTCGTCACCCTGGGGTTGGCCGCGCATGCCGCGTTTGCCGCGCCTTGCCCCAACAACACGCCCGGCCGCTATGCCGTGAAGATCGACTCGGCGCCGCCGGGGGCGATGGTCTACATCAATGACAAGACGTGCCTCGTCGGCCAGACGCCCTGGGTGAGCAAGCTCGCGAAGGGCACGCACACCGTCATCATCGAGGCGCAGGGCTACGAGCCGGCGACGCGTCAGTTCACCGTCGCCGCCGTACGCAAGACGCAGGAGCTGTTCGTCCCGCTGATCAAGAAGGCGGACCCGCCGAAGATCGACGTGAAGGCCGACGCCGACCCGAAGGGCGTCGCGGGCGCGCAGGTCTGGCTCGACGGCGAGATGAAGGGCCAGGCGCCCGTCACGTTGACCGTGACGCCGGGCCGCCACCAGATCCAGCTGAAGAAGGACGGCTACGAGACCTACGAGACGTGGCTTTCCGCGACGGAGAACCAGACGTCGACGATGTTGCCGCAGCTGAAGGAGATCGCGAAGCCGAAGTACGGAACGATCGTCGTCGAGGCCGACGTGCCCGACGCCGAGGTCTACATCGACGGCAACAAGCATCCCGACAACACGCCGGCGCTGATCAGCAACGTGATCGAAGGCCTCCACGTGATCGAGGTCCGCAAGGCACCCAGCCTGCCGTGGAAGCAGACCGTGCAGGTCACCGCGAGCCAGGCGACGAAGGTCCGCGCGGAGCTGCAGTCGACGATGAACGGCGGCGTCGGCGTCGTCCGCGTGCTCTCCGATGCGCAGGGCGCGCGCGCGTACATCGACGGCACCGACATGGGTCCGGTCCCGGTCGACATCAAGGACGTCAAGGCGGGTGATCACATCGTCCAGGTGAAGGCGCCCGGCATGCAGACCGGCGAGAAGACGGTCAAGGTCGCGGCGGGTAGCTCGCAGATCGTGAAGTTCGATCTGAACACCGACACGCCGGGAGACGCGGGCACGCTGAAGGTCGTGTCGATGGTCCCCGAGGCGCAGGTGTTCATCGACGGCGCGAACGTCGGCAAGGTGCCGGTCGACAAGAAGATCTCGGCCGGCGAGCACCCGGTCGTCGTTCGCCTCGACGGCTACAAGCAGTTCGAGCAGAAGGTCCGCGTCGAGGCGGGCCAGTCGGTCACCGTCCAGGCGACGCTCAAGCCGGTCGGTCGCCTCCGCATCCTGTCGACGCCGGCGCAGGCCGACGTGCTCATCAACGGTCTGCCCGCGGGCAAGACGCCGCTCGACGAAGAGGTCGAGGTCGGCGAGACCGTCGTCCGTCTCGAGATGCCGGGCTTCCAGGCGTTCGAGCAGACGCTGACGATCGAGGGCGGCAAGACGCAGACGCTGTCGCGCGAGCTCGCGGTCGCCGGCCTGTCGGAGGCCGAGCTCGCCGCCGAGCAGAAGGGCCTGTCGTCGTTCGGTGCGCGCACGCTGCCGCGCGGTCGCTCGACGGTCGACTTCTCGGCCGGCTATCCGTACTACCTGCAGGCGCGCATCAACGTCGGTGCGGGCAAGATCGCCAAGAAGTTCGGCTTCGACGCCGGCGTCGGCGTTCGCACGATGCTCGCGCGCAACGAGCTCGGCTTCGGCGCGCGCGCGATGCTCGCCGATGCAAGCCCGTTCTCGGCGGGCGTGTTCTCGGACATCTGGTGGGGCTCCAAGCTCCTCGATGACTCGCGCCGCAACGGCTTCACGTGGGACATCGGCGCCTCCGCGTCGCTGACCGCGCTGTCGAACGTCACGATCACGGCGCGCCTCTACGCGAACATCTGGAGCGACCGCCACTGCCCCGAGCTCAAGACGACGGGCTCGGGCGACTTCGACGGCGATCCGGTCGCGATCTGCAAGCAGTACAAGAACGGCTCGCTCACGCAGGACGAGCAGCTCCGCATCAACAAGCTGACGTCGGGTAACGAGAACGAGCCGTGGAAGTTCACCGAGCGCGAGAGCGGCATCCGCCTCATGACCTCGGTGATCGCCGAGATCGCGGTCGATCAGCGCTGGAACTTCTTCGGCATCCTCGAAGGTGCACCGTTCCAGGACGAGCGCGCGCTGTTCGTCAACGACTTCTCGCACTCGATGTTCAGCACGGACTTCAACCTGTATCTGCGGCTCGGCACGACCTACAAATTCTAGAGGCCCACGCCGGGAACGCGCCTACCGGCGCTACCCGCGGGGATGCTAGGACGTCGGCGCGAACGCGATCGCGGAGTACGCGACCGACGTCGTCGAGCCCGGGTTGAAGTACGAGTGGCGCTGATCGCCGCGGAAGCTGACGACGTCGCCTTCCGCCAGCGTGTAGCGCTCGCCGGCGACCGCGAGCTCGACGGTGCCGCGCTCGCACGTCAAGTACTCGCGCGTGCCCGGCGTGTGCGGCACGCCGGCCATGCGGCCGCCGGGCGGCAGCACCATGCGCTCGAGATCGAGGCCGGGTAGCGGCTCGGGCAGGAGCTTGCGGATCGCGACCTGGCCACGTGTCCGGGTCGGTAGCTCGTCTGCCTTGAGGAAGCGCGCCGGCTGGCGAGGTTGAGCGAGCAGCTCGTCGAGCCGCACCTGCAGCGCGGCGGCGACCTTGACCAGCACGGCGAGCGTTGGATTCGCGGCTCCCGACTCGAGGTGCGTCCACGTCGCGCGCGGGATTCCAGCGGCCTTCGCGATCTGCTGCTGCGAGAGACCGCGCGACTCGCGCAGCGCCTTGATGTTGTCGGCGAGGTGGTCGTGTTCTCCGCTCACGGCATAGCCTCCTGCCAACCCATTAGCACGGATGGTGACAGATTGGCGGCCCGCAGCTACCACGGATGGCAGGAGGAACGTCATGCAGATCCAAGGACAGGGCGCGCTGGTCACCGGTGCGAGTCGCGGCCTCGGCCGTGCGCTCGCCGAGGCGCTGGCCGCCGGCGGTGCGAGGGTCGCGCTCGTGGCTCGTGATGCGGGCCCGCTCGGCGACGTCGTCGCCTCGATTCGCGCGCGGGGCGGCATCGCCCACGCGATCGCGGCAGATATCTCGGAGAAGGACGCGGTGCACCGCATCGCGGGACAGGCACAAGGACTCGTCGGCGAGATCGGTATCGCCGTCCACAACGCGAGCTCGCTCGGCCCGACACCGCTGCGGCTCTTGCTCGACACCGAGTGCGAGGACCTCGCGGCCGTGCTCGAGACCAACCTCGTCGGACCGTTCCGGCTGACGAAGGTGCTCGCCGGCGCGATGGCGCTGCGCGGCGGCGGCGTGATCGTCCACATCAGCTCGGACGCGGCGGTCGAGCCGTACCCGCGGTGGGGCGCCTACGGCATATCGAAGGCGGCGCAGGACCACCTGAGCCGCATCCTCGCCGCAGAGCTCGCCGACACCGGCGTGCGGGTGCTCGCGGTCGATCCAGGCGAGATGGACACGAAGATGCACGCCGACGCGATGCCCGACGCAGATCGCGCGACGCTGCAGCGGCCCGCCGAGGTCGCGGCGCGGATCGTCGAGATGATCGAGGACGGTGCGCGGGCGAAGACGGGCGCGCGCCTCGTCGCGCCGAGCTGGGAGGTGCAGCCGTGAGGGCGCAGGCACCGCTCGCGGCGCGCGCGTTCAGGCGTCACGCGAACCTCGCGCCGATCGAGGAGGCGAGGGCGAGCGGCGGCGCGGCCACGCTGCGCACCGACGAGGTGTCGCGGCACGCCGTGCGCCTCGTCGTGATCGATCGCGCTGCAGACACGCTCGTCATCACGAAGTTCGCGCGATTGCCGGAGCTCCTGCGCGCGGGCGACCTCGTCGTCGTCAACGACGCGGCGACGCTGCCCGGATCGCTGCGCGCGCGCACGGCGCGAGGTGAGGACTTCGAGCTGCGCCTGTCGGCGCCGGTCGAGACGAACCGGCTGTTCGCGGTCACGCTCGGCGCCGGCGATCACCGCACGCGGACCGAGGATCGCGCCGCTCCGCCCGCGCTCGCCGTCGGGGACACCGTCGAGATCGGAAATGGGGTCGGACCCCATTTCGCCGGCGCATCGGCGACGAACGCCAACGGAAATGGGGTCGGACCCCATTTCGCCGGCACAGCGGCGACGAACGGCAACGGAAATGGACCCCATTTCACGGCGACGGTGACAGCGGTCGCCGGCCGGCGTGTCGAGCTCGTCACGCGCGCGACCGGTGATGCGCTGTGGCAGGCGCTGTACGCACTCGGCGCGCCGGTGCAGTACGCGCACAGGCCGGCGCTGTTGCCGCTCTACGCCGTGCAGACCGCATATGCGGCGCGGCCGTGGGCGGCGGAGATGCCGTCGGCGGGGCGGCCGCTGACCTGGGACGTGCTGCTCGGCCTGCGGCGCGCGGGCGTCGAGCTCGCGACGCTGACCCACGCGGCGGGTCTGTCGTCGACCGGCGACGACGCGCTCGATCGCGCGCTGCCGTGGCCCGAGCGCTACGAGATTCCTCGTCGGACGATCGATGCGATCGGCCGCGCTCGCGCTGCCGGCGGCCGCGTGATCGCGGTCGGCACCACGGTCGTGCGCGCGCTCGAATCGGCCGCCGAGTCGACAGGCGGGGCGATCGCCGCAGGCTCCGGCACGGCGACGCTGCGCCTCGATGCCGCGTACCGGCCGCGCGTCGTCGACGGTCTGGTCAGCGGGCTGCACGCGCCCGGCGAGAGTCACTTCGACCTGTTGTCGGCGTTCGCGCCGCGCGAGCGGCTGACGCGCGCGATCGAGCTTGCGGCTGCACATGGCCTGTCGAGCCACGAGCTCGGCGACTCCTGCTTGATCCTCTAATACCCGCCTCTCGCCGCTAGGCGCGCAGGCGGCGGAGCAGCAACAGCTGGCCGAGCGACGACGCGACCGCGGCCTCGACGCGCAGGATCGGCGCGCCGAGCGACACCGGTTGAAAGCCGCGCTCGATGAACGTGTCGAGCTCGCGCTCGATCCAGCCGCCCTCGGGCCCGATCGCGAGCACGGTGGGCTCGAGCTTCGTGACGACCTGCTCGATCGGCGGCGCCGTCGGGTGCGCGATCAGCCGCAGACCGCCGGGTCCGGGGAACCGCTCGTCGAGCAGCGCCATCAGCCGCTCGTGGACCGTGATGTCGGGGATGTGCGTCGTCGCGCCTTGCTCGGCGCCGAACCGCGCGGCGAGCGCGAGTGCCGCCGGATCGAGCCGCGGCGACTTCAGGTAGCTCTTGTCGACGCGCCACGCGTTCGTCAGATCGATCCGCTTCACCGCGAACGATGCTGCGATCTCGATCGTCCGCGTGATCACCTTCGGCCTTGGTACGGCGAGCAAGAGCTCGACGTCGAGCGGGGCAGGCATGGCGCCGAGGTTCAGGCGCAGCGTGATCGTGTCGCCCTCGATCACGATCACGTCAGCGGTTCCGGCGGCACCGCCGAGCACGCCTGCGCGGATCGTCGAGCCGACCTCGACGCCGAGGACAGCCCGCAGATGCTGCGCGCGACGGTCGGAGATCGCGCAAGTTCCGTCGGTGCGCAACTCCGAGGGCTCGACCAACAACAGGTTCACCTGGCGACCTTACCGCGGTAGCTTCCAGCCATGCCGTTCTTCCAGGAGCCACCGAGACTCGGGAATCAGTTCGATGACGATCCCCTGCTCCCGTCGTGGCTCGCGCGTCACATCCCCGAGGCCCACCACGGTGAGGTCGCGGCCGAGCTCCACGCACTGGGTGATCTCGCAGTCGAGTACTACGCCAAGCAGCAAGCCGACCGCGAGAACGAGCCCGTGCTCACGCAGTGGGATCCGTGGGGCAATCGCATCGACAAGATCGAGGTCTCGCCGCTGTGGCACGAGGCGCAGGTCCTCGCCGCGCGGCACGGCATGGTCGCCGCGGGCTACGAGGCGCGCCTGGGGCCGCTCGCGCGCACGCACCAGTTCGCGATCGTCCACGTGCTCGGGCCGTCGCTCGATGTCTACTCGTGCCCGCTCGCGATGACCGACGGCGCGGCGCGCACGCTGCTCGGCAGCGGCAACCAGGAGCTCGCCGATCGCTTCGTCCCGCTGCTCACGTCGCGCGATCCGGCGACGATGTGGACGAGCGGCCAGTGGATGACCGAGCGCACCGGCGGCTCCGATGTCTCGCAGAGCGAGACCGTCGCCAAGCTCGACGGCACGCAGTGGCGCCTCTACGGCACGAAGTGGTTCACGTCGGCGACGACGTCGAACATGGCGCTGACGCTCGCGCGCCCCGAGGGCAACGGCGAGGGCAGCCGCGGCCTCGCGCTGTTCCTCGTCGAGCTGCGCGACGAGAACGGTCGCCTGCGCAACATCCAGGTCAATCGCCTGAAGGACAAGCTCGGCACGCGCAAGGTGCCGACCGCGGAGCTGACGCTCGACGGCACGCCGGCGACGCTCGTCGGCTCGACGTCCGACGGCGTCCGCGCGATCACCCCGATGCTGTCGATCACGCGCACGTGGAACGCGATCAGCGCGGTCTCGGCGATGCGCCGCGGCCTCGCGCTCGCGCGCGACTACGCGCGTCGCCGCAAGGCATTCGGCGCGCTGCTCGTCGACAAGCCGCTCCATGCCGACACGCTCGCGATGCTCGAGGCCGAGTACGCCGGCGCGTTCTGCCTCGCGTTCCGCAGCGCGCACCTGATCGGCCTGCTCGAGCACGGCCACGACGATCAGGCGGAGCGGCTCGCGCGCGCGCTCGTGCCGATCGCGAAGCTGACGACGGGCAAGCAGGCCGTCGCGGTGACCTCGGAAGCGATCGAGGCATGCGGCGGCGCCGGTTACATCGAGGACACCGGCTTGCCGCGCATCCTCGCCGACGCGCAGGTGCTGCCGATCTGGGAAGGCACGACGAACGTGCTGTCGCTCGACACGCTGCGCGCGCTCGGCAAGGGCGGCGCGCTCGAGGCGATCCACGCCGAGGTCGAGGCGTGCTGCGCGTCTGCGACGGATCCGGGGCTCGCCAGGCCGGTCGAGGCCGCGCGCTCGGCGCTGCGCCACGCGACGGCGTGGGTGACCGCAGCGATGCCGCACGCCGATCGTCTCGAGGCCGGCGCGCGCCGGTTCGCGATGACGCTCGGCCGCAGCCTCGAGCTCGCGCTGCTCTGCGCGCACGCGCAGTGGTGTGCCGATCATGGCCACGGTACGCGGCTCATGGCGGCGGCGCGGCGGTTCGCGCTGAATGGTGTCGATCAGATCGGCGACGCCTCGATCGACGACAGCCGCCAGCTCGTCTAGAGCCTGCACATGCACCTGCACCTGCACGTGCATCTGCACTTCAACTGGGAACCAATTCTTGGAACGGAACCGGTGGCGCGTCGCCTGACGGATGCGCGCCGAAACCGCTGCAGGCGTTCGGACGTGGCTGCGCGCGGCGGTTCGCAATGAATGGCGTCGACCAGATCGGCGACGCTTCGATCGAGGACAGCCGGCAAATGATGGCGTGGCTTGAGCCGGGGTCGTGCCCCCGGCCCAGGATCTCCGACGTAGAGGTGCAGGTCCAGGTGGAGCTCGATCCCGAAAACGCCGAAGGGCGCCGGTCAGGCGCCCCTCGTTCGTTACGACTCGTGACGGCTCAGTAGCCCGGGCCACCCGGCGGGGGCGGCGGGGGCGGCTGGTTCGGATCGACCGGAGCCGAGGCCGGCATCGGAGCCGGAGCGCCGGCGCCGTTGCACTGGTAGTGGACGCGCCACGCGGTCGCCGTGCGGGTGCTCTGCTGGCCCGTCGTGGTCGAAGAGTCCGTGGTCGTACGGCCGCTACGCGACGTGTGCGTACCGCCGCTGGTGTCCTCGCGGGTGTACGTGTCCGTACCGATCGCCTCTTCGCCCTCTTGGACGATCGTGTAGTTGTTCGGGCCGCAGTGCGACGCCATCTCCTGGTTCGCCTGCTCCATCGCCTTGCCGCGATCGCCCTGGAGCTCGATCACGCCGCCAGCCTGCGTGCGCTGGATAACGCGAGCGCTGCC
>JABFXX010000576.1 GCA_013368795.1 Kofleriaceae bacterium | reverse complement strand
GGCCTCGACGATCAGCGACTCGCCGAACGGCTCAACCAGGCACGCGCCGGCGCTCCGCAGTAGCTCGGCGTTCGCCGGGCTCGCGAAACGTCGACCGAGGAGCGTGATCGGATAGAGCCGCCGCAGCTTGGTGCTCGCATTGTCGACCTGATCCTGGAGCCGGTCGCGGAAGAGCGTCTCGGCGGGCGTGTACAGCTCGCCATCGTCGGATTCATGCACGAGCGAGGCTTCCATGTGCGCATTCCGGAGAGTGGTAGCGGCGAACACGCCGCCCGAGATCGGCGTCCCATGCGTGGCCGCGAGGGTGAGCCAGCGGCGACCGACTGCGGCGAGTCGGTCCGCGGGCCAGCGCTTGCTCTCGGCGATCAACCAGCTGGTCGCGTAGTGTGGCGCGAAGGCGGACCGGAAACTCCGCAATGCGAGCTCGGCACCGAGGTGGACCTCGGTTGGCGCCCCGACGAGGAGGCTGAGCGACTGAACATCGGGATCCGCGATTGCGTCATCGACCGCGCGCCACGCGAAGTTGCGCCAGCGCGCACCGTTCCGTGCCACGAGCTTGAGCTCGCGCTCCGCGATCGCAAGCCCATCGATGACCTCCGAGATCCACGCGCGCACCAGCCCGGGCGCCTCTGCCGGATCGCTTTCGTCGTAAACGATGCAGCCGATGGCGGGCAGGTTGATCCACGGGCCGAGAGTCTTGCGCTGCATCTCACTCATTCCTGGGAGACGTCGTGCAGACGGAACGAACGGAGGACCGCAACGCCCCGAACACCCACCAACGTCATAGAGCCGGAATGTACAGCAGGGCTGTCGCGAATGCGGGAGAGCGAGTTGTGGCCGCCGAATCACCAGCGGGATCTCGGCGCGAACATCGGCGAGCTCATACTCACGTGGGCACGAGCTTGATGGGCAGAGGCCGACTGAGCTGCGAAGCCTGATGTTCGGAGGCGGCCGCAGGACCCTCGAATCTCGCGCGCGCCGCACTTCCAATCACGAGCTGTTCCCGACGCGAACAGTGACGCCCGTGCGTACGAGCTTGATGAGCAAGAGCTTCCACGTTCGATTCCACTGTCCTTCTGGTCGAACGCGCAGACGAAGCCGGTGCTTACCGTGCCAAGAATCATCACGAGGGATCTCACCATGATGTCGCTGCCGAATTGCGCTCTGTCAAAGCGCGAGCGCCTCGTCGAGGACCGGTAGAGAGTCGTCGCGCTCGGCCGAGGGCGCGATAAAGTTCGCGTTGTGACAGATCACGCGGGGGCGACGGCCGCTCGCATGCGACGAGCGCGAACAGCAGGATCACCAGCGGGATCTCGGCGCGAACATCGGCGCGCTCATACTCACGTGGGGACGAGCTTGATGGGCAGAGGCCGACTGAGCTGCGAAGCCTGATGTTCGGAGGCGGCCGCGGGACGCTCGAACCTCGCGCGCGCCGCACTTCTAATCACGAGTGGGTTCTCGACGCGAACAGTGCCGCCCATTCGATTCTCGTCGAACGCGCAGACGACGCCGAAGCCGTGACTACCGTGCCAAGAATCGTCACAAGAGATCTTGCCATGATGTTGAATGCGCTTGACGCCCATCACGGGGGCTTCTTCACGCGAAGCGCGAGTCGAATCGAGATCGACGTCTAGCTTCGATCTCCGCAGCACTGTGCGAAGAAACCGGTGTCGACCGTTTCTCGTCGAGAAATCACGAATTCGTTCATCACAGCGCAAACCGGAGCACCGAAATCTCGCGTGCTAGAACGGACGTTCTTTCGAGAGAGGAGCGTGTGTGATGCTGCGTGACGGTTCGGTCGAGGGATCGGGAGAGTGGAGCACGGAGGATGGTGTTGGCGGCGAGTTTCGCGAAACGAAGCGGCGGCGCGTGCAGGTTGCAGATGACGCGCGCTGCGAACAGATCCATCGGCGACTGAAGCGCATCGTGAAGGTGCGCGGTGCGCTCGACCTCGAGGAAGCGACGGCGCTGCGAGATGCAGAGGCCGCATGCATCTGGCGGCGGTATGGCTGCGCAAGCCTGCTCGAGTACCTCGAGCGCGAGCTCGGCTACACACCGCGCGTCGGGATGGAGCGTTTGCGCGTTGCGAAGCTGATCGACGAGCTGCCGCTGATTCGTGAGGCGATGATGCAGGGCGAGCTGTCGTTCTCGGCGGTCCGCGAGCTGACGCGCGTGGCGACGGCCGAGACGGAGGGCGAGTGGTTGACCGCCAGTCGCGAGATGAACCAGCGCGAGCTCGAGGAGCTGGTGTCGGGGCACAAACGCGGCAATCGACCGACCGATCGGCCAGATCCTGCGCCGCGCTGGAAAGACCTTCACATGAAGGTTCGGCCGGAGACGTATGCACTCATGCGGCAGGCGCAGCAGATCCTGGGCAAGGAGCGAGGCGAACGGCTCGACGAGGATGAATACCTTTCGGCGACGGCGCGCCTCGTGATCGATGGCATCCGACCAGCACTCTCACCGGCACCGGCGCCACGGTCGGTAGCACCACAAGCATCGTCCGCGGCACGTGCGTCGTCCTCGACACCGGCATCCACTGCGCGTGCATCGTCGTCGGAGTCGGCCGTGGCATCGTCTTCGACACCGCCATCCACTGCACCTGGATTGTCGGCGGCCGTGGCATCGTCTTCGACACCGCCATCCACTGCACCTGGATCGTCGTCTGCCGTCGCATCGTCTTCGACACCGCCGTCCACTGCACCTGGATCGTCGGCGGGGTCGTCGTCGGCCGTGGCATCGTCTTCGACATCGACTGCACCTGCATCGTCGTCCACGCCGGAGTCGTCGTCGGCACTGGCATCGTCTTCGGTAGCTCGATTTGCGGGTGCGTTAATCAGAGAACAGATCGAGCCGATCGACGCGGACGTTGGTTCCGGCTCCATGCCACTTCGGACGCGCGCGCCATACCAGATCGCGGTGACGGTCTGCCGCGAGTGCAAGCGCGGCTGGCAGGATGGCGGCGGGATCACGGTCGAGATGACACCGGCGGCGATCGAACGGGCGTGGTGCGATGCAGAGATCATCGGCTCGGTCGAAGCGGTGGTACCCGAGCGCGCCAAGCAGGCCATTCCTCCATCGGTGCGGCGGCTCGTCTGGGCGCGCGACCATGGAAGGTGTCGTGTACCTGGCTGCCGCTCGTCGATGAACCTCGACGTGCACCACATCGAGCACCAGGAGGACGGCGGCACGCACGAATCGCTCAACCTGATTCTGCTGTGCGAAGGACATCACCTTGCCCATCACGCGGGCAACCTGATCATCACAGGTACCGCGAGCCAGCTCGTGATCTCCCGTCGCGCGAGCAGCTCGTTCACGGCAGCGACGCGCGTTGTCGAGACCGCGAAGGCTTTGGCGACGCTCGGGTACTCGAAGCGCGAGGCGAGAGAGGCCGCCGAGCAGACACGTACCCACGTGGGGACAGCAGACTGGTCGATCGAAGCCTGGATCAAGCACGCACTCTCGAAGTGTCCGCGCTCCTGAACGTCGAGTTGCGCGTTCGCGATTCTGTTCGGAATGGCCTCAACCGTGTGGACGCCCTGCGCCAACAACGCGTTCACTGCAGCCTCGCGTGTCGTCGGTACCGAGAAGGATCTCGCGCGTCAGTCGAGAGAGAGAGGCCATCGACGGTTCGCAACGTGCGTACAGTGGACGGCTTCATCGTGGCCTGGATCAAGTACACGCTCTCGAAGTGTCCGCGCTCCTGAACCTCGAGTCGCGCGTTCGCGATTCGGTTCGGAATGGCCTCGACCGTGTGGACGCCCTGGCCAACTGCAGCCTCGCGTGTCGTCGGTACCGAGAAGGATCTCGCGCATCAGTCGAGAGAGAGGCCATCGAGCGGTTCGCAACGTGCGTAGAGTGGACGGCTTCATCGTGGCCTGGAT
>JABFXX010000272.1 GCA_013368795.1 Kofleriaceae bacterium | reverse complement strand
GGCCGGCGAGGCGCAGCGCGATGCGGCGAGCGACGAGCGCGATCGCGGCGGCGCCGCCGAGCGAACCGGGAGCCTCGAGCACCGAGCCCGCGCTGACGACGATGTCCTCGCGGATCGGAGCCTCTGGCATGTACGAGCGCAGCGATGCGCCGGACTCACCGCGAGCGAGCGCCTGGTAGTCGGCCTCGAGCGGACGCGCGACCGATGGTGCAGGCAGCGACGCGAACTCGCCGAGCGTGCGCACGCCGAGCGACTCGAGCATGTGCTGGACCTCGGGCGTGATCGCGAGCAGCGAGAGCGGGCGCGGCGCGAGGAACGCGGCCGAGCCACCGCGCGGGACGGCGACGACTGTCGCGGCGTGATCGTCGGTATGCGGCGTGCCGTGCGCGCCGTACGCGGCGGCGACCCACGCGGTGAAGCGATCGTCGGCGATGCCGATGCGGGCGGAGAGGCCGAGCTCGGAGAGGAGCTCGACGAGGCGATCGCCGAACGCGGAGCCGCGCGTCTTCTGCGGGACCTCGCAGTACATCGCGAGGTGAGCGGCACCGGCGCCGACCCGGCCACCGGTGTCGACGACCGGGCTCGCGGAGAGCAGCGCGTCTGCGATCGCGCGGACGGCCTCGCGCTCGGCGAGTGCATCGGCGTGGACGACCGAGATCTCCGGCGAGAGGTTGCGCGCCGCGGTCGCGGTCATGCCGAGCCGGACGCCGAGCGACCACGCCGCCCGCGAGCACGCGAGGACGACCGGCGCGTGGAGGACGCCGGCCATCGAGGTGCGGCCCGGCTCGGTGCCGCCTACTACCGCGACGGCAGCGCCGCGGAGCGACGGGTCGAGGCGCGTCGCGCACTGGAGTGCGAACTGGGGGACGTGAATGCAGGCGATCCGCATGCGCTAGTGGTACTGCACTGGTCTGATGTTCAGTGTAGCTCGTAGAGGGTCGGTGCGGCGAGACTTTCTCGTAACCGGCTGGATTCAAAGAGGAGATCCGGAGTGGGTCGGATTTGTGCAAGCCTCGATCGCATGAGGGCCGCCGCGGTACTGATCATCGCCCTCGCGGCCTGTCGGAGCGAGCGGGCGGCGCCCAGGGACCCTCCCGCGCCGGGCGCGAGCCTCGGTCCGTTCGCCCTGACCTATTACTGGGTGGCCGCCGAGGCCGACGCCGACGGCGCGGCGAATACGCAGGTCTACGATCGATCGTGCGCCGCGGTCGCGACCGTGCCCGCGACGTTCGCGCGCGACCTCGCGGTGGCGGGCACCGGGCAGCTCGTCGACGGACGGATGCTGACGGTCGCCGGCGAGTGCAAGTGTCCTCGCTCGCCGTGCTTCCGGGTGCTCACCGACAGCCGGTGGGGCATCGGCGCGGAGAATCGCGCGCTCGTGCCGTTTCGATCGATCGCGGTCGATCGCGGCGTGATCCCGATCGGCACGAAGCTGTGGATCGAGGAGCTCGCCGGCGTCGACATGCCGGGCGTGTTCCCCGAGCTCCACGACGGCTGCGTCGTCGCCGACGACGTCGGCGGCGCCATCGACGGTGCGCACGTCGACTGGTTCGTCGGCCAGCGGCTCAACTATGCGGACCTCGATCGCGCGCTGCACCTGACGAAGGTAACGGTGCACGCCGGCGGCGAGCGCTGCCGCTAGACCGCGAGCGCCATCGGCATCGTCGTCGTCGCGGCCATCGCCTCGACGATATCGCCGAGCTCGCACGCGAGCTCCGCCATCGTCGGCCGCATCGCGGGCTCCTTCGCGAGCGCGCGCATGACGATGCGCTCGACATCGATCGGCAGGCCCGCGCGCAACCACGACGGTCGCGCCGGACGTTGCTCGAGGTGCGCTTGCATCAGCTTGGGGAGGGAACCATCGAACGGCGGCTCGCCGGTGAGCAGCTCGTAGAGCACGCAGCCGAGCGAATAGACGTCGGACGCCGGGCACGGCCTGCCCTTCCACTGCTCCGGAGCCATGTACGCGGGCGTGCCTGCGATCGCCGCGTCGTCCCGTGCGGGCTCGTCGAGCGATCGCGACACACCGAAGTCGATCACCTTGACCTGCGGCAGCGTGCCCCACGCACGTGCGGTCAGCACGAACAGGTTCTCCGGCTTGACGTCGCAGTGAACGACGCGCGCCTCGTGCAGCGCCGCGAGCGCTGCCGCGATCTGTGCGCCCAAGCCCACGATCGTGTCGAGATCGATCTCGCCGTCGGCGAGATGCGACGCGAGCGTGCGTCCGTCCAGGTATTCCATCACGAGGTACGGAATGTCGTCGCTGGAGCGCGCAGCCGCACGGATCGCAACGAGCCCGGGATGTGACGCGCGCGTCGCGATCGCACACTCCGAGAACAGGCGCTCGACGATCTCGCGATGGTTGGCAAACAGCGGATCGAGGACCTTGAGGGCGACCTTCTCGCCGCTTGTTACGTCTGTTGCAAGATAGACCCCGCCCATGCCCCCGCTCGCAAGCGGTGCCTCGACCTCGTAGTCACCGAAGCGGCCGGACATGGAGCGTCCGCACTGCATCGGCGGTGCCACCAGCCAAGCCCACGCATCTCGATCAGTTGCCGGTTCATGCCGCGGAAAACTGAGACAGCGTGTCGATGGTTCGCCACATGTTCCGAGGCTGCGGCGCCACGCGACAGCAGCGAGGTCGCAGTTGTTGCGAGCAGATAGCGCGTGTCAGAAGCGCGGATCGAACCATCCGTCAGTCAGAATTCGGCGCAGGGTCCTCGAGCCGCGTCGTCGGGTTGCCCTGCTCGGAGCTGCCCCGCAGCGTGTAGGTGACCTCGTTGCCATCGCAGTCGAGGTCGCCGACCGCGGTCGCGGTGAACGTCTTGCCGTCGGACTCGTACGAGTAGCGAAACCGATGCGGCTCGTCGATCGAGAAGTCGAGCGCCTTCCAGACCGGGTCTTGCCAGACCGCGGCGTCGCTGCACGTGCCGCCGCTCTCGCAGCACGACGGCGGCAGCGCGACCTTCCCCTTCGGAAACTCGCCGTTGACGGCGTACTCGGTCTTCGCGCTCTTCGCGAGCTTGTTCAGCTGCAGGTGTGCCTCGCTCTGCTTGCCCCGCTTCATGTAGTCCATGAACGCCGGGATCGCGATCGCGCTCAGCATGCCGATGCCCGCGGCGGGGACCATCAGGCCACCGTAGCCCGCGGCGAAGTCACCCGCGAACGGCGAGCTCGGCGCGCCGTCGGCGATCTGCTTCGCGAGCGTGCCGGCCTCGCCGGTGAAGAATTGCTTGGGCTGGATCGCGAGGAACTTCGCGACCACGTCGTCGGGATTCGCGTACGCCGTGCGCAGCGTCGCGAGGAACTTCAGCTTGTCGCCATCGACCTTCACGCCGAGTCCAAACTCGTTGAACAGCACGACCGCGCGAAGCATCGCGAACACCTCGGGCGGCAGCTGGTCGACGGGAATCGGCGGCAGCTTCATCGTCGTGAACATCGTGCCGCGGCCCCACATCGCGAACGCCCACTCACCACCGGCGAGCTCCTTGCCAGCGGCCGACATCGGCGCGGTGGTGTGCGTGGCCTTCGGCTGCTTCTCGCCGATGCGCAGCGTCTTGCCGTCGACCCACGCCTCGATCGTCATCTGCACCGGCGCGAATGGCACGGTGCACGTACCGTTCGCGACGGTTGCACCGAGCTTCGCGAGCGGCGGGAATTGATCGCATTGATCGATCAGCTTCTGCGCGGGTGCCGGATCGTTCAGCGGCACGCGCAGGTCGAACATCGTCGAGCCGGCGGCGACCGAGAGCGTCACCGGCCCGTCGATCGAGCGCGCGAGCTCGTCGGCGCCGACGCCCGGCGCGATCGGCATCGCCGGAATCTGCTGGAGCATCGGCTTCACGTTCAGCACGGCGAAGCCCGAGGTGTTGTCGCCCTCGGTGCGCGGCTTCACGTTGCCGAGCATCGACGAGACCTTCGGCGGCACGCCTTTGACCGCGCCGCGGATGACCGCCATGCCGCGATCGAGCTGAACGACCGCGCCGACGAGGATCGGCTCCTTCTCCGGGGCGTTCACCGCGATCTCGATGTCACCGCGCGCGCCGGCGACGTCGATCAGCTGCTTGCGCAGCGCGCCCTTGCCGGTGCCGAGGCGATCGAACGACGCGACGTTCTCCACGCACACGTAGGAGCCGTTGACCGTCTTGCACGTCGCCTTGCCGATGGTGTCGACGCCATCGGCGCCCTTCGTGCCCTTCGTGACCGCGATGAACTTGTCGCGATCGGCGACCGGAACGATCGCGACCGCGTCCTTCTCGCCCATCGTGCCGAACAGGGCCGCGCCCTTCTTGCTCGTCAGACCCGCGGTCGCGAGCGTCGGGCTCGACGTGCCGAGAACCTCCTCGAGCTTCTTGTCGAATTCGGCCTTGTACTTCGCGATCTCCGGCGCCTGCGCCGCGAGCTTGTCGAGGTCGATGGCCGCGCCCTCGAGCATGCCGACGCCCTTGGGCGAGATCACGATGCCGATGTTCGCGCCCTCCGGTGCGAACGCCCACAGGGCATCCTGCTCGGCCGTCGACACCGGCGATGTCGGTGTCGGCGTCGGCACCTTGCTCTTGTCCTTCGTGCAACCGGCGACTGCGACCGCCGCGACGACAACGACCAGATGAGCTCGCATCGGCCGCTTGTACCACGTGCCTCAGGGGCCCTTTGCACCGTTCGCGAGCTGCGGCACCACGTAACCGGCGATGCCCGCGACCACGGCCATCGGTAGCACCACCCCGCGGAGGCCGGACTTCACGTCGCCTGCAAGCGGCGACTGCTTCGCACCGTCCGCGATCTTCGTCAGCGCAGGGAGTGCCTTGCCGTTCACGAGCTCGAGGGGATCGAGCGCGACGAACTTGCGGACGACGTCGTCGGGGTTCGCGAAGATCGTCCGGACGCTGAACACGACCTGCAGCTTGTCGCCGTCCATGCGGACGCCGAGACCGAGCTCGTTCACGAGCATCATGAGGCGCAGCATCGGAGTCGACTGCGGTGGAAACGCCGTCTCCGAGACCCAGCCGCCGGCGAACGGAATGCCGCGACCATAGGCCGCGAGGATCCAGCTCTCGCCAGCCATCTCCTTGCCGATCGGTGTCATCGCGACACGACTCGCGCTGGGCTTTGCTCCCTTCTTGCCGACGCGCACTTCTTTGCCCTCGATCCACACGTCGACCGGGACCGCCTTCAGCTGTGGCAGCGACACGTGGCACGTGTGGTCCGCCACGGACGCACCGAGCGTCGAGAGCGGTGCAATCTTGTTGCACTGGTCGACGAAGCGCTGCATCGGTCCGGTGTCGTTCAGCTGCATCCTCGCGTCGAACCATTTCTCGCCGGCTCCGATCGTCATCGACAGCGCGCCATCGATCGAGCGCGCGAGGTCGGCGGCATCGACGCCCGGCGCGAGTTGTGTGGACGGGATACCGGCGAGGAACGGCTTGAAGTTGACGATCGCGAACCCCACCGTGTTCGGGCGCGTCGGCGGCGTGGCGTTGACGAGCAGCTTCTTCAGATGCTCGGGCGCCCCGGACACCGCACCGTGCACCGTGAACGCACCGCGATCGAGCTGCACGGCCGCGGCAAACGGCGGGTTCGGCGCCATCGGAATCACACCGGCGAGCTCGATGTCTCCTCGCCGGCCGGCGAGCTCGACGACGCGCTTCTTCAGCTCTCCGTTGCCGGAGCCGAGGCGGTCGAGGAGCGCGCGCTCAGGCGAACACGCGTAGACACCCTTCACGCTCTTGCACGTCGTGGTTCCGATCGTATCGATGCCGTCCTTGCCCTGCGTACCCTTGGCGGCCGCCAGGAATGTCGCGCGAGCTGCGAGCGGAACGATCAGGACCGTTCCGTTGAAACCGTGCACGACAAAGAGTGCAAAACCCTGGTCGTGCGAGACGCCCGATAGCGCGGCACCGAAGGTGTCGGGCGGGATCAACCGGTCGAGCGCGACCTGGAACGGCGCGAGCTCGGGCACCGATTTGAAGAACGTGCCGAGTACCTGCGTAGCGCCCTCGACGCGCGCGACGCCCGCCGGCGAGACGACGACGCCGAGCACCGTGTCTGCAGGCGCCAGCGCCCACAGCTTGTCTTGGTCCGCCGACGACGGAGCCTCGGGTTTCGCATTCGCAGGGGTAGCCATCGCCGCGAGCACGGCGACGGAGACAAGAGCGCGCATCGCGTCTCTTGTATCGCGAATTGACGGCTACCGCTCAGGGCAGATCGAT
Source organism: Kofleriaceae bacterium (assembly GCA_013368795.1). Lineage (GTDB taxonomy): Bacteria > Myxococcota_A > Polyangia > Haliangiales > Haliangiaceae > JABFXX01. Next base: position 9,847 of record JABFXX010000272.1, on the reverse strand, counting down.
ACCTTCACCGGCGCACACCGTCGCCACGCGGCGCTTCGCATCGCCGGTCAGCGGCGCGGCGAGCGTCGTCGCACGCGCACCATCGCGGCGGCGGCACGCGGCCATCACCGAGCGCACGCGATCGTCGGCGCGCATCTCGATGTGGACCTGATGCGTCTCGGGAATCGACGACGGATCGGCGCGGTCGGCGCCGGTGCCCATGCTCATCACGAGCGGATAGAGCTCGGCCTTCGGCAGGCCGCGCGCGAGCACCTGCTTCGCGCTCGCGAGGTGGCTATCGATCAGCTTGTCGAACGACTCCTGGTCGCGCGAGCCGATGATCGGCATGCCGTTGACGAACAACGTCGGCGTGCCATCGACACCGAGCGCTTCGGCGGCGGAAGCCTCGGCGACGATCGCGTTGTGATAGCGGCGATCGTCGAGCGCGGCGCGGAACGTTGCCATGTCGAGCCCGGCGGACTGCGCGAACTCGTCGAGGTCAGCGCGCGACAGCTTGCCGAAGTGCGCCCACACCTGGTCGTGGAACGCCCAGAACTTGCCCTGTGCGGCGGCAGCGGCAGCCGCCTCGGCGGCGAGCATCGCATCGCGATGGAAGCTCATCGGCATGTGGCGATAGACGATGCGGACCTGATCGCCGTACTTCTCGCGGACGTGCGCGAGCACCGGCGCCTGCTTCTGGCAGTACGGGCACTGGAAGTCGCTCCACTCGACGATCGTGACGGGCGCGTCGTCGGGGCCGAGCTGGTGGCCCGGTAGGCCGAGGCCGACGCGATAGATGGTCGCCGTGTCGAGCTCGAACGGCTCGTGATCGGCGTCGGTCGGCTCGGCCGTCGGCTTGCCGGTCGCGACGAGCGCCTCGTAGAGGTCGGCCGGCTTGGACTCGTGCATCTTCGCGGCGCGCGCGAGCTCGTCCTCGACGGTGTCGACGAAGATCTTGAGCGACTGGCTGCCGGTGACCGGCCGGCCGTTGATGAAGAACGTCGGCGTGCCCGAGATCCCGAGCTTCTCGGCATCGGTCATGTCGGCCGCGATCACCTTGCGGTACGTGCCCGCATCGAGCTCGCCGCGGAACCGGATCATGTCGAGACCGATCTCGCGCGCGACGAGCTCGGCTTCGGCGCGGGTGACGCGGCCGTGCAGCGCGAACAGCCGGCCGTGCATCGGCTTGAACTTGCCCTGCGCGGCGGCGGCGAGCGATGCCTCGGCGGCGAGCGTGTAGTCCTCGTCGAGCGGCAGCGTGCGGTGCACCCAGCGGATCTGGCCGGGATACATCTGCTCGAGGCGATCGAGCGTCGGCTGGACGCGGTTGCAGTAGCCGCACGCGTAGTCGCTCCACGCGACGATCGTGACCGGCGCGTCGGCCGGGCCTTCGCTCGGACCGTCGCCGCGCGGCACCTTGTAGACGAGCTTGGGATCGAACGACGCCTTGTCGGCGTACGCCGTCCCGACAAGCCCCAGGACAACGAACAGCACAGCCGCGCGCATGCCCGGTGAACCTAGCACCGGCGGCTCGCCGCTGCTCGATCAACCGAGCGCGGTCGCGAGCGCCGTGCCTCGAGGGCCGGTCCCCGACAGGATGGCGCGCCGCGCCGTGCCGACGTGCATCAGCTCCAGCCTGAGGTGATCGCGCGGCAGGACGTCGAACTTGTCGGCCCACTCGACGAGCGCGATGCCGCGCCGATCGCCGACGATCTCGTCGAGCCCGAGCTCGCGGACCTCCGCCTCGCGCTCGAGCCGGTAGAGATCGACGTGCCAGACGACGAGCCGGCCGCCGATGTACTCGTTGACGAGCGAGAACGTCGGGCTCTGCGCGGCGGGGCCGCCGAGCGCGGCGACGAGGCCCGCGACGAGCGTCGTCTTGCCGGCGCCGAGGTCGCCGACGAGCGCGATTGCATCGCCGCCCTGGACGAGGCCCGCGAGGCGCGCGCCGAGCGCGGTCGTCGCGCCGGTATCGGGGAGCTCGATCGTGGTCACAGCGACGTGATCTTGTCGTCCCAGTGATCGGCGGTCTGCGCGATCGAGTGGACGAGGTCCTCGAACTCTTCGTAGTCGAGGCCGTCGAGGCCGCGCAGGATGCGCAGGTAGAGGTCGCCGGTCTGCGGATGCAGCGCGAACGCGGCGTCGCCGGTCTCGGTGAACGAGGCAGCGAGCAGCTTCTTCAGCTTCGCCTCGTCGAGCGCGGGCTGCTTCGCGATCCGCGACAGGAGCAGCAGCACGTTCTTCTGCGCGAGCACGTGAATCGAGACGAGCGCCGAGCCGCGCTGGATCGACCCGACGCCGTCGGCATCGAGCGGCGGCAAATTCAAATTCCGCTCGCGCCCGAACCGATCGAAGAACTCCGCGATGCGAGCCCGATGATCGACGACCTCTTCCATGGCGAGGGAGCCTACACCTTAGCCAGACTTCGTTGGCTTGTCGTCGACGCTCTCGTCGGGTGCGGTCGGGTCGGGCTCGGCCGTGAAGCGGAACGGCGGCGTCCATTTCGGCCGGCGGATGCGGAGCTCGCTCGTGGTCTTGTCGATCGGCTCGGCGAGCGCCTCGGCGATCGCCGTCAGCTCGACGCGAACCTCGGCGATGCTCGGCCGCTCCCAGCGATCCCACGCGAGCATCTGATCGACGAGCGCGGACAGCGCAAGCGGCGCCTCGGGGCAGCACACATGCGTCGGCGCGAGCTCCGGCGTGCGCGTCGAGACGGTCGCGCCGTCGAACGGCAGATCGCCGGTCAGCGCCTGGAATGCGATCACGCCGAGCGCGAACACGTCGGCGGTGTCGTCGACGGCCTCGCCGTGGACGAGCTCGGGCGCGGTGAAATCGGTCGGTCCGAACGCGACGAGCGGCGCGCTCGTGTCGTGGATGCGCGCGAGGCTCCAGTCGGCGATGCAGAGCGGAAAGCCGCGCGCGCGACCGGTGACGACGATGCGATCCGGGCGCAGGCCGCAGTGAATGACGCCGCGGCGATGCGCATGCTCGAGGATGTCGGCGATGTCGCGCAGGAGCGACGTCGCGGTCGGCGCCTCGAGCGGCGCGGTCATGAGCAGATCCGAGACCGTCGCGCCCTCGATGCGCTCGTGCGCGAACCATGGCCGGCGATCGGGCAGGAGCCCGGACTCGTAGACGCGGATGATGCCCGGATGCTCGAGCGCCTCGAGGATGCAGGCCTCCCGCAGGAGCTGGATCGCGGCCGGCCGGCGATCCTCGTGCATGACCTTGAGGATCGCGCGGCGAGGCAGGACCAGGTGATGCGCCTGATAGACGACACCCACCGCGTCTCTGCTTCGCTCCCCGTCGATACGGTAGTTCCCGATCCGGTCCACGATCCGAGGGGTTTCATACCCCGCGTTCCCTCGGTGGACTAGCCCTTTCTGATATAGAGAGACGTGCTGCGGACCGCCGTCCTTGCCCTGGCCATGCTCGCGGCGTGTCGGCCGGACCATGGGCCACCGCGCGTGAAGAGGCTTCCAAAGCCCGACACCGTTCCTGCACTCCGCGGCGGGGGTGCGCCTCGCTCGCCGCGGATTGCCAGCTACGTGATCGACGCACGCCTGGACACCGGACGCCACTCCATCACCGCGACGCAGACGCTGGTCTGGACGAACGCGGGCGGCAGCGCGGTCGATCGCCTGCCATTTCACCTGTACCTCAACGCGTTCAAGAACGAGTCGTCGCTGTTCATGCGCGGCTCGCACGGCGAGATGCGCGACGCGAAGGCGACCGACAGCGGCTGGGGCTGGATCCAGATCGAGTCGCTGCAGATCGGCGGCGTCGAGCTCGCAGGCAAGCTCGAGTATCCGAACAAGCCCGACGAGACGGTCGCCGAGCTGCCGCTGCCGCAACCGGTGCAGCCGGGCACGACGATCGAAGTGAACTTCAAGTTCACCGCGCAGCTGCCGGAGGTGTTCGCGCGCACCGGCTACAAGGGCGACTTCCACATGGTCGGCCAGTGGTTCCCGAAGATCGGCGTGCGCGTCGGTCCGCCGGGGGCCGAGCACTGGGAGTGCTCGCCGTTCTACGCGACGACCGAGTTCTTCGCCGACTTCGGCACCTACGACGTCACGCTGACCGTGCCGAGCACGCACGTCGTCGCGGCGACCGGCGTGCTGGTCAAGGCGGTCGACATGCCGGGACAGACGCGGACGTTCACCTATCACGCGGAGGACGTGCACGACTTCGCGTGGATGGCGGACCCGTACATGGAGCCGCCGCTCGTCGGCAAGGCGAAGGTCGAAGGCGGCGACGTCGAGGTCCGCGTCTACGCGCGCAAGGAACAAGCGGCGTTCGCGCGCCGCCACCTCCAGGCCGCGATCGGCGCGATCGAGAAGTTCTCGACCTACTTCGTGCCGTATCCGTGGCCGATCATGACGGTGATCGATCCGCCGGTCGAGGCGATGTTCGGCGCGGGCGGCATGGAGTACCCGACGCTCGTCACGACGGCGGGCGACAGCGTGTTCCTGCGCCCGGGCATTCGCCTTCCCGAGATGGTCACGGTCCACGAGGTCGGGCACAACTGGTTCCAGGGCATCCTCGCGTCGAACGAGCCCGAGGAAGCGTGGCTCGACGAAGGCGTCAACGAGTGGGCCGATGCTCACGTGATGCGCGACCTCTACGGCGCGCGTGCGAGCGGCGTCGACTGGAAGGGCTGGCAGGCCGACTACGGGGCGCTGCGCATCGCGGCGGGGGCAGATCCGACGACGCTGCCGTCGCCGATCGCGGCGGCCGCCTACGCATTCGCCGACGAGGAGGCGTACGGAGCGGCGACCTACGCCGCGACCAATCGCGCGCTCTCGACCCTTGAAGAGTACGTCGGCAGCGCGAAGTTCATGGCCGCGATGAAGGCGTACGCGAAGGAGTTCGCGTTCAAGCACCCGACGGGCCGCGACTTCTACGCGACGCTCGAGCGCGAGCTCGGCGAGGACCTCGGCTGGTTCTTCGGCCCGGTGTTTCAGGAGGTCGGCGGCATCAAGCTGGCGGTGCGCAGCGCCGAGTGCCGCGCTGCGCACAACGCCCGCGGCGTGTGGGGCGAGGGCTCGACGCGCAAGGTGACGACGGAGACCGAGGCGCCGGATCTCGGCACGTACGTGTGTGAGGTCGTGATCCAGAACACCGGCGTCGTCCACGTGCCGGTCGAGATCGAGCTCGAGTTCGCCGACGGAACGCGCCAGCGCGTCACGTGGGACGACAAGGCCGGCGGTCACTGGAAGCGGTTCACGATCGAGCGCTCGAGCAAGCTCGTTGCGGTCAACATCGATCCCGACAAGAAGATCGCGCTCGCGAACCCGACGCAGCATCGCGTGCGCCTCGAGGGTGACGGCTCTGCCTCGCTCCGCGCCGCCGCGCGGCTCGCGTCGTGGGCGCAGACGCTCATGCAGGTGGTGGGACCATGATGACGCGCCTCGGCCTCGGAGATATGTGGTCCGCCGGCACGCGCGCGGTCGGTCGCTACACCGGCACGCTGCTCGCGGTGTTCGTCGTCCAGTCGATCGTCGCGCTCGCGTGCATGATCGCGATCAGCGCGGTGCTCGCGACGACGTTCGCGCGGCTGCCGATCTGGGACGAAGCGGTCGACGGTGACCTCGTCGCGCTCGTCTACTGCATCCGCCACGGCAAGGCGGTGCTCTACGCGAGCGCCGGCATCATCTTCGGCGCGGTGCTGCTGTGGCAGCTCGCGTCGTGGTTCCTCGTCGGCGGCATCTACGGCGTGCTCGCGCAGCGGCCCGAGGGACGCGGCGATACCGCGCGCTGCTTCGGCGCGAGCGGCACGTCGACCTACCTCGCGTACGCGCGGCTCGCACTGTGCTCGCTGCCGGGCTGGATCCTCGTGCTGTTCGTGTTCGGCATGTGCGCGGACCTCGTCGGGAAGCGCCTCATCTACGCGCTCACGATCCCGCAGCTGCTCGGTCCGCTCGCGATCGCGATCCTGCCCGGCCTGTTCCTGCTCCACATCATGTGGACGATCACCGACTACGCGCGCGTCGAGCTGTCGCTGCGCCACGAGTCGCATGATCCGAGCGTCGTGATGACGTACGTGCGCACGGTGTTCTACGTGCTGCGCCGGCCGATCACGCTCGTCCACGCAGGCCTCGGCTGGCTGTTGTTCATCGTCGTCAGCGTCGGCTACGCGTACCTCGCGCATGGCCATCCGATGTACGGCGCCGAGGGCGCGGTGACGCTGTTCGTGATCCGTCAGGGCGTCGCGCTCGCACGGTCGGCGATCCGGTTTGGTGTGCTCGGTGGCCAGATCGAGCTGGGCAAGACTCGTACACTTCCGCCGCGCCGTATCGTCGAGGTCAAAGCCGAGCCGAAAAACGTCGCGTAAGTCGGCGACCGCGCTCGGCTGCTCGAGAATCTTGCGACCAAATCGAGTCCCCCACTCACCTGATCCGGTGATGGGGAAATACTTTGGTACGCCACTAACCTACCTCGCGCTCTCGACCGCTCTCGTGTCGGTCGGCTGCGGCACTGACGAGATCGACTCTGACGAGGCAGCACGTCGCGCCTATCTCGCGATGGACGCTTCGATCGGCAAGTCGATCACGCTCGGCTTCCAGGGCTTCAATGCAGCGTCGAGCGCGAACATCGATGCGCAGACAATGACCGCGACGACGGCCGGCATGATCACGGTGACCGGCCAGGTCGATCAGGGTTCGTCAGCGAACAAGGGCATGCGCCTCAAGGTCGGCATGGTCGGCTACGACGACGGTCCGGTCGCGTACAACGACGACGGCGACACCGTGCACGTCGTGTTCGATACCGATGCCGACCCGACCCTGCAGCCGGCGCTGACGATGCAGCTCAAGAACATTCCGACCGGCACGCTCGAGGGCTCGATCATGGGCGTCTATCACCTCGCCGGCGACCTCGAGGGCGACCTGACGCTGAACGTCACGTTCACCGGCACGCTGATGGCGGGCACCGGCACCGAGGTGCTGCGCGTGCCCGGTTCGACGATGGTGACCGGCACCGCGACGAACGCGGACGGCGGCGTCTACAACGTCACGCTGACGCTCTAGACCAGGACGCCGGGGTTCATGATCGCACGCGGATCGAGCGTGCGCTTCACCGCCGCGAGCGCCTCGCCGAACAGCGCGGGACGCTCGCGGTCGTACCAGGGACGGTGCGTGCGGCCGACCGCGTGATGGTGCGTGATCGTGCCGCCGGCCGCCGCGAGCGCCTCGCTCGCCGCTGACTTGATCGCGCGCCACTGCGCGAGCTCGGCGCCGGGTCGCGCCGCACCGACGAACGTGTAGTACGGCGCCGGCCCGTCGGGATAGACGTGCGTGAACCGGCACGACACGATGCCGCCGCCGCACTGCTCGGCGAGCGCACGCTGGACGTCGCCGACGACACGCGCGTGCAGCTCGGGAAACTGCGTCCACGTGCATGCGGTCTCGAACGTGTCGCTCATGACGCCGACCGAGAGCAGCGCGGACTGGAGATACGGCGCGTCGAAGAACGCCTGGCGCCACGCGCCGGCCTCGCCGGTCCGGCTCGCATCGTCCTTCTCCGTCGGTCCCGACACGACGGTACCGCCGTGATCGCGCGCGAGCTCGAGCGCGCGGGCGAGCCACGCGGACACCGGATGATCGGCGGACTCGAATCCGATCAGCAGCACGGCGGTGCCGTCGAAGCGGACGCGATGGAGCTTGGCCTCGTTCGGATCGAGCAGGCGCGCGTTCGCGGGCTGCAGGCCCGATTGCGCGAGCGCGCGCGCCGCGGCGACGCCATCCTCGAACTTCGCGAACGCGACATTCGCCGAGCCTCGCCAGCGCGGACGCGGGACGACGCGCATCCATGCCTCGGTGATGATACCGAGCGCTCCCTCGGAGCCGATGACGAGACGCGCTGCCTCGGGACCTGCGCCCGATGCGGGATGGCGATGGGTCGCGAGCGTGCCGCGCGGCGTGACGAGCGTGACCGCATGGCAATGATCGTCGATGTGCGTCGGTCCCGTCGCGTAGTGGCCGCCGGCGCGCGTCGCGAGCCAACCGCCGAGCGTCGAGAACTCGAAGCTCTGCGGGAAGTGGCGCAGCGTCACGCCGTGCGGCGCGAGCTCGTCCTCGAGGCGCGGTCCGAGCGTGCCGCCGCCGATCCGCGCGAGCCGGCTCGTCGGATCGATCTCGTGAACGCCGGAGAGGCCGCCGAGATCGAGCGACACGACCGACGCGCGATCGCCGCGGGCGAGACCGGCATCGACGCCACCGACGACGCTCGTGCCGCCGCCGAACGGCACGACGGCCCAGCCGCGCGCGTCGCACTCGGCGAGCACGCGGATCACGTCGTCGGTCGTGCGCGGCCTCGCGACGAGATCGGGCGCCGTCTGGTAGTCGCCGGAAAAGCCCGCGAGCACGTCGGGGAATGCGCGTCCTCGCGTGTGCATCGCGCGATCGCGCGGCGCTTGCGATGCGAGCTCGCCCAATGGATTGTCGACCACGGGATCCGGCACCGTCGGCTCGTCGCTCGGCAACGCGCGCAACGCAGGCGACACGCCGGGCACGAGCGCACCGACCATCGCGACGAGACCCTTGCGTGCACTCTCGTCGGGGAACTTGTCCTGCCAGCCCCAGGCCCACAGACTTCGCTGCCGCTCCATCGCAAAAGCGATAGTGGTGTATCGTGACGCGCATGTCGACTACGCCCACGCTCGAGAGCCTCCTCAAAGACAGCGGCCTGGCGGACAAGGCCCAGCAGATCGAAGCGAACCTCGTTCGCCTCCAGTGGGGCTCGGCATTCGTGATCGTCGGCGTGTCGGGTAGTGCGATCGTCGCGATCGCACCGCTGTTCCGCGAGGTCCCGCACGAGAAGGTGACCGCGTTCTACAAGCGGCTGCTCGAGCACAACGCGTACATGGGCGGCATGGCGTCGTTCGCGATCCAGCCCGATGGCTGGGTGATCCTGCACGCGGGTCGCGCGCTCAAGGGCATCGACGCGCAGGAGTTCGCCGCGATGGTCGCCGGCGTCGGCCGGTTCGCCGATCAGTTCGACGATCAGCTGATCAACGAGTTCTACGTCGACCAGCCCGAGTCGACGAACCAGGCCGACGTCCACTGAGTCTGCGCCGCTACTACCTCGGTTGCCCCGGTTGGGGCATGAAGTCCTGGGTCGGCCGGCTGTTCCCCGCGGGCACCAAGGACAAGGACTTCCTCGCGCGCTACGCCGAGGTCTTCAATAGCGTCGAGGGCAACACGACGTTCTACGCCCTGCCCTCCGCGGAGAACGTCGAGCGCTGGCGCGATCAGGTGCCGGCCGACTTCCGGTTCTGCTTCAAGTTCCCGCGCGAGGTCACGCACGATCGGTTGCTGATCGACGCGAGTGCCGAGGTCTCGACGTTCCTGTCGCGGATCGCGCCGATCGCCGAGGCCGGCAAGCTCGGCACGCTGATGCTGCAGCTGCCGCCGCGCTTCACCGCCGATCAGCTCGATCGCCTGCGCACGTTCCTCGCCGCGCTGCCGGCCGATCATCACTACGCCGTCGAGCTGCGCGAGGCCGCGTTCTATCGCGCGGGCCCCGAGCAGGATGCGGCGCTCGAGCTACTGCGCGACCGCGGCGTCGATCTCGTGATCATGGACACGCGCGGCATTCACTCGAGCATGAGCCTCACCCACGCCGAGACGCGCGCGCGCAAACCGAGCTTTCCGCCGATCGTGCGCGCGACCGCGGCGCAGCCGATCGTCCGGTTCGTGCCGCACGAGACGTTCGACGAGAGCCGGCGCTTCCTCGAGCCGTGGGTCCCGCAGCTCGCCGGCTGGATCGCCGAGGGCAAGCGGCCCTACTTCTTCATGCACGCGCCCGACGACACGTTCGCGCCGGAGAACGCGTACGCGTTCCACGCGCTGCTCGCCGCGCGCGCCGA
>JABFXX010000720.1 GCA_013368795.1 Kofleriaceae bacterium | reverse complement strand
CGGAGGGCAGTTCGCGGTCACCGACGGCGACGGCAACTACAAGATCACCGAGCTTGTCCCCGGCACGTACGACGTCGACATCTCGTTCGAGACCACTCACATCGTCCGCGCCGGCGTCATCGTCGGCGCCAGCAACGTGACGCCGATCTTTCAGGCGATGAAGATCGGCGAGTCGATCCGGATCATCGGCTCGCCGCCGCCGATCAACATCATCTCGACCGCGAAGGAGAAGCGGATCGACCGCGACCAGATCACGAAGCTGCCGACCCCGGGCGACACGATCGAGAGCGTGCTCGGCACCGTGCCGGGGTCGCAGAACGACGGCGCCGGCGTCGCGTTCTCGGGGGCGAGCGGTCTCGAAAACCGCTACCTCGTCGACGGCAACGACATCACCGGCCTGACGTTCGGCAACATCGGCTCGCCGATCCTCAACGAGTTCGTCCACGAGGTCGTCGCGGTGACCGGCGGCTACAACGCCGAGTACGGCCGCGCGACCGGCGGCATCGTGAACATCATCACGCGGTCGGGCACCGACACGCTCAGCGGCTCGGTGTTCGGCATCTACCAGCCGGGCTGGCTGAGCGCGGCCGCGCACGCGACGCCGAGCAACTCGTCGTCGATCGACATCACCGGCAACAACGCGTACGACGGCCACCTCGGCTTCGAGATCGGCGGACCGATCGTCAAGAAGCACGCGTGGTTCTACCTCGGCGTCGCACCGAAGATCTCGAGGACGGACTACACGCGGACGACGAAGCGCCAGACCGACTGCCGCAAGGTGCTCGACAATGGCTCGCTCTCGACGTGCGAGGCCGCGAACGCCGACGGCCAGCCCGACCTCGATCCGACGACCGGCTTCTACCTCACCGACACGCTCGACAAGGAGACGCGCAGCGCGACCGCGCGGACGACGAACATCATCGCGAAGATCAACGCGGCGCCGAACGCGCGCGACAAGGCGATGCTGAGCCTCATCGCGATGCCGTCGTCGAGCAAGACGCCGGCGCTCGCGGGCCTACCGACGACCGGCACGCGCAGCTGGGGCCTCACGACCGACCTCGCCGCGCGCTGGACGAGCAAGTTCGACGAGGGCAGGACCGAGGTCGAGGCGAGCCTCGCGTGGCACCGCTCGACGTTCAACACGGGCGCGCAGGACAGCTCGTACGACAACACCGCGCTGCAGGTGCTGGCCGGCGGCGACCTCGCACACATCGCGGCGTTCGGCGGCGAGTCGGCGAAGACAATCGAAGGCTGCACCGACCTCGGCGCCGGCGATCCGTATCCGCTGATCTCGAACTGCCCGATGGACAACAGCACGTACACGATCGGCGGTCCCGGCTCGATCTCGCGCGACCGCGAGGAGCGTCGCGCCGCGCGCATCGGCATCATCCGCCGGCTCGACGCGCTCGGCACGCACGAGATCAAGGTCGGCCTCGACGTCGAGGACGCGCAGAAGGTCAGCACCCGCATGTACTCGGGTGGCGGCCTCATCCAGAACTACGGCAGCACGATCTACGTCAACCGGTGGGCCGAGATAGCGCCGCCGGGCAGCACAGATCCGGCGTTCGACCGGACGTGCTCGACGGCCGACCCCGCGGATCCGAACGGCGGCGACAAGATGCTGAGGTGCCGCTACCTCGGCGGGCTCGACGATCCGGCGACGAAGATCGACGGCCAGACCGTCAACTGGGGCGCGTACCTCCAGGACTCGTGGCAGCCGCTCCGCAACCTGACGCTCAATGCGGGCGTTCGCTACGAGGAACAGCGCCTGCGTTACGCGCAGCGCCTTCGCGGTACGCAGGACGCGCTGACGGGCAACTACCTCGGCGACAACGCGATGGTGCTGCGCGGGAACTTCTCGCCGCGCATCGGTGCGATCTACGACCCGACGAACCAGGGCCGCTCCAAGGTCTACGCGGCGTGGGGTCGCTACTTCGAGGGCATCCCGATGGACATCAACGATCGCTCGTTCGGCGGCGAGGTGTCGCTGCGCCAGACCTACGACGCGAACACCTGCGGCCCGATCGACCCGGCGACCGGCTTCGCCGATGGCAACGCCTGCCTGTCGACGACCAGGTCGCCCGCGAGCCAGGAGCTGCTCGGCAGCTCGGGCGTTCTCGTCGCACCGGGCATCCAGGCACAGTACATGGACGAGGGCCTGATCGGCGCCGAGGTCGCCCTGCCCTCGAACTTCGTGTTCGGTGCCGTGCTCCAGCATCGCCGGCTCGGCCGCGTCATCGAGGACGTCTCGCCCGATGGTGCGAACACCTACATCATCGCGAACCCCGGCGAGTGGTCCGCCGAGGAGGAGCGCAAGCTCGAGCAGCAGATCGCGACGACCACCGACAAGGCCGTGCGCGCGCGCCTCGAGCGTGACCTCAGCCTCTACCGGGGCATCCGTCAGTTCGACAAGCCGGTGCGCGACTACGTCGCAGTGGAGCTGTCGGTCTCGCGCAGGTTCACGTCCGGCCTCTATCTGTCGGGCTCCTACACGTACTCGCGTACGGACGGCAATTACCCGGGTCTCGTCTCCTACGACAACGGCCAGATCGATCCCAACATCTCGTCGCAGTACGACCTCATCGAGCTGCTCGGCAATCGGCGCGGCCGGCTGCCGCAGGATCGGCCGCACTACATCAAGATCGACGCCTATCGCGGCTTCGATATCGGCGACGACAGCGTCCTCACGATCGGCACGCGCATCCGCGCGCTCTCGGGTATCCCGCGCAACGCGCTCGCCGCGCACTACCTCTACGGTGGCGACGAGTCCTACCTCCTCCCGCGAGGCCAGCTCGGCCGAACCGACTTCGAGCACGGCATCGATCTCCAGGTCTCGTACAAGCGCAAGCTCACGAAGACCACGGCCGCCGAGCTCTACGTAGACATATTCAATCTCTACAATCGCCAAGGCACGTTCAGAGTCGATGACACGTATGCCCCTCAGTTCTCACTTTCATCTGGTGGAGTCGGCGGCCTCGAGCAAAACGCGAATCCGATTTCCGGCGGTACCTACGAGGACTTGATCTGGTCGAAGAGGATCGATGCCGACGGTAACGAGAGTGCGCAACCGCTCGGTCGCAACCCCAACTTCGGCAACACCACTGCGCGCTACGCGCCCGCGTCCGCGCAGGTGGGCTTCCGTGTCACGTTTTAGCCATGACGAATGTTTCAGATATTGCGCTCTTCGCGCGGTATGCGGATTGCTGTCTCATTGCGAGACCATGAGGCCCATCCGTAAGATCGTTGTCCTTGGTGCGAACGGAGCGATGGGGTCGGGATCGGGTGCGGTGTTCGCCTCGGCGGGCATCCCCACCACGTTCCTCGCCCGTACGCTCGAGAAAGCAGAGTCCGGCCGTACGCGTGCCGAGCAACTCGCGAAGGGGAAGGTCCCGCCGAAAGCGATCAACGTAGGCACGTATGACGCCGATCTCGCGCGTGTCGTCTCCGACGCGGATCTGATCTTCGAGGCCGTATCGGAGGACCTCGAGACGAAGAAGAAGATCTTCGCACTGATCGATCAGGCGCGCTCGCCCGGCTCCATCGTAGCGACCGTCTCGTCGGGCCTCTCGATCGCGGCGATGTGCGCAGGCTGCTCCGAGGACTTCAAGACGCACTTCCTCGGCATCCACCTGTTCAATCCGCCGACGGTGATCGCGGGCACCGAGATCATCCCTCATGCGGGCACCGATCGCGCCGTCGTCGAGACGATGCGCCAGGTACTCGAGGCGACGTTCGGACGCGTCGTGATCGAGTGCGCCGACACGCCGGCGTTCGCGGGCAATCGCATCGGCTTCAAGCTGCTCAACGAGATCGCCCAGCTCGCGCAGGAGCACGGCGTCGCGTACATGGATCAGCTCGTCGGCTCGCACACCGGCCGCGCGCTCGCGCCGCTCGCGACGATC
>JABFXX010000316.1 GCA_013368795.1 Kofleriaceae bacterium | reverse complement strand
TCCGCAGCAGCCGTATCCGCAGCAGCCGTATCCGCAGCAGCCGTATCCGCAGCAGCCGTATCCACAACAGTCCCAGCCACAGCCACTGCCACAGCCTCAGCCATCGCCGCAGCCAGTTTCTCCGAGCACGCGTTAGGCAACTAAACGGTTGCGCATAACGGAACCTGGCGGTATACGACAGGCAACCTGGAGGTTGCATATGTCGGATCGCATCGTAAAATCCACCGTGCTCAAGGCACCGCACGACCGCGTGTGGCGCGCGATCAGCGATACCAAGCAGTTCGGCACCTGGTTCGGTGTCGACATCGCCGGCTCGTTCACACCGGGGGCCCGCCTCGCGTGCAAGATCACCGCGACGAAGGTCGACCCCGAGATCGCGAAGTCGCAGGAGCCGTATAGCGGCACGCCGTTCGAGATCGTCGTCGACAAGGTCGAGCCGATGCGGGTGCTCTCGTTTCACTGGCATCCGTACGGCGTCGAGGCCGGCGATCTGTCCAAGGAACCGATGACGCTTGTCGAGTTCGCGCTCGACGAAGTCAGCGGCGGCACCAAGCTCACGATCACCGAGTCGGGGTTCGACAAGATCCCGCTCGAGCGCCGCGCGAAGGCGTTCGCGGCCAACGAGGGCGGCTGGACCGCGCAGCTCGAGCTGATCGCGAAGTTCCTCGCCGGAGGCTACGCGGCGTGATGCGCCGTTCGGTGGACCGCTTCGCCGCTGCCGCGCCGGTGTTCGCCGCGCTCGGCGACGAAACGCGTCTGTCGATCGTCGCCCGGCTCTGCACGAATGGACCGCAATCGATCGTCCAGCTCACCGAGGGCGGCGACGTCACGCGGCAGGCGGTGACGAAGCACCTGAACGCGCTCGCCGATGCCGGTCTCGTACGCAGCACGCGCGACGGCCGCGAGCGGATCTGGGAGATCGAGCCTCGTCGGCTGTCCGATGCGAAGCACTACCTCGACCAGATCTCGAGTCAGTGGGACGCCGCGATCGAGCGTCTGCGCGCATTCGTCGAGACAGACGACTGACGTGGACCGTCCGTTGCACCGCTAGCTCGTCAGCTGCATGACGAGAGCGCCGCGTGCCGACGGACGAGCGCGGGCAAGCTCGCTCGCTCTGGCGACCGTCGTCGTCGGCGTCATCGCCGGCCTCGGCGGTATGGTGCTCGTGCTGCTGCTCCATGTCGTCCAGCACGTCGCCTACGGCTACAGCCTTCACGACTTGCGCGGACCGGAGAGCTTCTTCGAGGGCGTCCGGACGTCATCGCCGTTTCGGCGCGTCGGCGTGCTCGCCGTGTGCGGCGTGCTCGCGGGCGGCGGCTGGTACTGCCTCTATCGCTACGGTCGCCGGCTCGTCTCGATCGAGAAGGCAGTCGACACCGGCGAGCGGATGCCGCTGCTCGAGACCACCGCACACGTGCTGCTTCAGATCGTCACCGTCGCGCTGGGCTCGCCGCTCGGCCGCGAGATTGCCCCGCGCGAGCTTGCCGCGACGTTTGCGAGCAGCTTCGTTCGCCGAGCGCGCATCGGCACGGACGACGCCAAGCTTCTCATCGCAGCCGCTGCAGGCGCCGGCCTGGGCGCGGTCTACAACGCGCCGCTCGGCGGTGCGCTGTTCTCTCTCGAGGTCCTGCTCGTGACGTTTCGGCCGCGCAGCGTCGCGGTCGCGCTCGGGGCTGCCGCGATCGCCGCAGCGGTCGCGTGGACCGGGCTCGGCAGCGCCCCGACGTACCACGTGCAACGCCTCGACGCGACACCGGGACTCGTTGCGTGGGCGATCGTCGTCGGGCCCCTCGTCGGTGTGGTCGCGGCCCTGTGGGATCGCCTGACGCACGCCGCGCACGCTCACGCGCCGCAGGGCTGGGCGCTCGTCGGCCTGTCGATCGTCAACTTCACCGTGATCGGCGTCCTCGCGATCCCGTTCCCCGAGCTCCTCGGCAACGGGCGCGCACCGGCGCAGCTCGGCTTCGAAGGCGACATCGGCATCGGCCTCGCCGCCGCGCTGCTCGCGATCCGGATCGTGATCGTCGCGAGCTCGTTCCGTGCGGGCGCCGCGGGCGGTCGGCTGACGCCGAGCCTCTCGACGGGCGCGCTACTCGCGCTTGTCGTCGGTGGCGCGTGGTCGCTCGTCTTGCCGGGCGCGCCGTCGGGCGCCTACGCGCTGATCGGTGGCACAGCGTTCGTCGCGGTCGCGATGCACATGCCGCTCACCGCATTCGCGCTCGCGCTCGAGCTCACGTGGGTCGACCTCGACTTGTGCGTGCCGATGGGGCTCGCGGTCGCGGGCGCGATCCTCGGCGCACGGCTCGTCACGGGCCGGCGTTCGCCCACGCCGGGTCGCCTGTCGCCCACTGCGTGACCCACGTCGACAGCACCTGACCGTCGCTCGTCATCGTCGACAGGTTGCCGAGCAGCACGTGCGCCGTGCCCTCGACGAGGAATGCCGCCTGGTCGCCCGACATCGCCGCCTGTTCCGCGAGCAGCCGCGTGCGCAGCTGATCCTGCGTGAGGCCGAAGTAGGTCGAGATCGTCTGATCGCGCGTGTTCGACAAGAGGCCGTAGCGATCACCCGCGGGCGTCTCGGCCCGCAGCGCCGCGGGCATCGCGCCGAGGTCCGTCATGCAGGTCGTGCACGCCGCCGGAAACCGCATTCGCCACGATGCCTGCATCGCCGCCCAGCGCGTGGGCTCGAGCTCGACGAGCGGCGAGCTGTCCGCGAGCGCGTGAACGTGCGCGCCGGGCCACGTTCGGTGTGCCGCGCCGAAGTTGAAGCCCACGCCGTAGGCGCCGGCGGAAATCCCGACGAGCCACACGGTGTCGGCGCCGGGCCTCGTGTCGTGGAGCCGCGACAGGATGATGTCGGCGTTCGTCGCGCCGACATGGTGAACGGTCCGTGCGCCGTACGTCGCGACGTTCTCGCCGTCGTGGAGATCGCCGGTGCAGTACGGCACGTAGACGTAGCTCGCATCGCGCAGAGGGTTGGCGGCGCCGCGCTGGAACAGCGGGAACGCGGCGATCGCCGCCTGCTCGCTCGCGAACGACGAGGCGGTGTACCCGGTCTCGATGTTGATCGCGCTCTTCACGGTGAAGCAGGTGGTTTCGTCCCAGCACGCGCCGCCGCCCTGGAAGAAGATGACCACCTGATCGGAGCGATTCGTGAGGTTGACGCCGATACCGGTCGCCGCGCCGTTGCCACACGTCATGCCGGGCAACTCGACGTAGGTCCACTGCTCGTTCGGCGCGGTGATCGGAGTCCCCGAATCGCTGCCCGCACCATCGGTCGTGCCTTTCGGCCCGTCGTCACCACATGCGACGAGCATCGTCGCGACCAGCGCCCACCGAAGCTGCATGCTCCGAGGGTATCAGTTCACGGCGCCGTCACACGGCGCGAGCTCGCACAGCATGTGACTGACATGACCGAGCGTGCGCTGCAGACGAACCATCGGGTCGATCGCCTCGATGAGCTCCTGGCGCGCGTCGGCATCCATGACAAGCGCCGCGGCGATCGCATCGGCGCACGCGCCCGGCTCGTCGAACGCGCGCACGAGGTCACGCAGCTGCGGGCCGCCCTTCTCGATCACCTCGGCGAGCCGGTCGCAGAGCTGGATCAGGCGGCGATGATGATCGTGCGCGTCGGCCTTGTCGCACGACGTGTCCTGGAGCATGCGCGCTTCGACCATCCGATACGCGCGATCGGCCGGAAGCTCGCGCGCGATCTCGACGCGGGCGACGCCGCGTAGCAGCAGCGCGAAGCGGCCGTCGGGCAGCTCGTCGGAGCAGATGATCCGGCCGACGCCGCATCGCTCGTAGACCGGCGGTCGGCCGTAATAGGTCGTCTCGTAGCCCGGGCGCAGGCGCGCGACCGCCATCAGCTGATGACCGGCGAGGCAGTCGCGCGTGAGCTCGCGATAACGAGGCTCGAACACGTGCAGCGGCATCAGGCCGCCGGGCAGGAGCACGCAGTTCGGCAGCGGGAAGATCGGCAGCGAGGAGAGGGCGGAGGGGTCGGGAGGTGACACCGTGTCGCGCATGGCTCCCTCGCTCCCACCTTACCCGTACACGTCGATGCACGCGCCCGTAAGCGCGGTCGGCGCATTCGCCGCCAGGAACAGCGCGGTCTTCGCGATGTCGTCCGGACTCATGTCAGGCCTCGCACCCGGCAAACCTTCGCGGAGCATTTGGGTGTCCACGCTGCCGGGACAGATAGCATTCACCGAGACCTTAGCAGCGCGTAGCTCCTCGGCAAGCGCCCTCGTGAGACCGATAACCCCGTGCTTTGCGGCGCAGTAGGCGGCAAGCAAAGAGGTTCCCTCGCGACCCGAGATAGACGAGATGTTGATGACGCGACCTTGGTTGTGCTCGAGGTCGCCGATGAACGCGCGCGTCACGAAGAACGTGCCGTCGAGGTTCACCGCCATGACGCGACGCCATTCCTCGTCGGTCATCGCCTCGGTCGACTTGCGCAGCACGGCGCCCGCGTTGTTCACCACGGTGCGCACCGGGGGCATCGTCGCGCGCACGAGGTCCGATGCGCGGTTGACGGCATCGGCGTCGGTGACGTCGACGACGATCGCGCGCGCCTTACCGCGGTTTGCCGTGATCTCCGACGCGACCATGCGCAGCGCCGTCGCGTCTCTCGCCCACAGCGCGACCTCGGCGCCTGCCTCGGCGAGCCGCATCGCGATCGCACGACCGATACCGCGGCTCGCACCCGTGACAACGGCGGTGTAGCCGGATAGCGGGCCGGTCACCGTTGCATGTCCTTCTTGTCGAGCGCCTTCGCGTCGGCCGGCTCGTCATCACCGAGCTGACCGTGACCCTGCGCCGCCATCAGATCGAGCACGTCGCTGATGTCGTTGTAGGGGTAGGGCACCTCGCGCGTCTGGCACTGGAACGACGCCTGGTGCTGGTCGTCCTTCACGTCGAACACGTAGACCGGGTCGCGCTTCTCCATCGTCCCGTTCGTGCAGTCCTTGAGGTTCTCCCAGCCGGTGCCGTCGATCTCTTTCCACGTCTTGTCGAAGTCGCTTGGCGAGATCGCATGCGTTTCGTCGACGCGGTTGCCCTGCTTGTCGGTCTTCCACCGCATGATGCGAGGACCTGCGTCGGCGCAGTCCATCTGCACGCCGAGCTCGTCGCCGGCGAGATGCTTCGTCGCGATGTAGCTCACGCGACGATCGCGACAGTTGAAGTTGAGTGATTCCTCGTCGGCGCGCCGTTGCGCACCGCCACACGCGACAGCCCCGATGACGAACAGGAAGCCGTATTTCATCCCCTAGGCTCCGTAGTCGGCTGCGAGCGAGGCCCGCAGCTCCTCCGAACATTGTACGCGGTGGCGATAGTTCGGGTGATCGATCTCGACGGAGATCGAGGTTCCCGGGGTCAGGAGGGCCGCCTTGGCCTCTGCTGACAATGGATAACGCGTGTACTGGACCGCAGAAATTTTCTCCTCGGTCGACCGGCCGGGCTCGAACTCGGCGCGAATCGCGTGCGGGCCGATGTGGAGGATGACGTGCTCGTCGAGGCCGACGAGCGCGCGCAGGCTCTCCTTGGTGTTCTCGTCCTGCGGGAGTGGGATGAACAGCGTCGCCGCGAGCGAGCTCTCGGTCGGCATCAGCGGATTGTTGACGTCGATCTCGGCCTGGATCTGCGCATCGCTCGTCAGGTTCTCCAGCCGGCAGGTCTC
Source organism: Kofleriaceae bacterium (assembly GCA_013368795.1). GTDB lineage: Bacteria > Myxococcota_A > Polyangia > Haliangiales > Haliangiaceae > JABFXX01. The sequence continues at coordinate 10,428 of JABFXX010000316.1, read as the reverse complement.
CTCGATCTGCAGCTGCAGCGTGTGCCGGTTGTCGAACACCAGCTCGACGCGGTCTCCGATGATCACACGGCGCGGCTTCTTCAGCTCGATCACGCGGTTTCGATAGTCGTCGCGAATGTGCGCGTACATCGCAGGACCTTTGATGTCCATGCGGGTGATGGGTCGCACGAGGTTGCTCATGAGACTTGTTTACCTCGGGTTTCGCCCTTGTAGGAGCCCGCGCGCTTTCCGATGTTGGCGACGGCGCGGCTGAACAACACACTCAGCGTCCGGCGCAGGATCGGCTTCGCCACACGTCCCAGCGGCGTCAGCGTCCCGACGACATCCCACTCGACCTGCGTGTAGATGTCCTCGCGGCGCAGCGTCCACAGCTCGCCCATTTGCGCGACGAACGGAGACGTCATGTCCGTCATCGTGAACGCGATGCTCTCGCCGGGCTCCCACACGAGCATTCGCTCGCGCGCGCGCCCGAAGATGCGGTGATCGATTTCTCGCACCGCACCGACGCCGCTGGTCGCTCCTGTCTTCCAGACCGAGCGTCGCATCAGCGGAAAGAACAACGACGGATCGCCAAGCTCGGCGAAGACCGCTATCGGGTCCGCATCGAGCTTGGCGGTACCGGCGATTCGAAACGGTTGCGTCTCGAATTCTGCGACCCGAAGAGGCGTGACCGGGGTCAGCTTTCGCATCCCCCGCAGTGTAACGCTGTTACTTGGCCATCGAGTCGAGACCCTTCTGGAACCGGCCGGCGTGCGAACGCTCGGCGCGGGCCAGGGTCTCGAACCACTCGGCGATCTCGGTGAAGCCCTCTTCGCGCGCGGTCTTGGCGAAGCCCGGGTACATCTGCGTGTACTCGTAGGTCTCGCCGGCGATCGACGCCTTGAGGTTCTTCTCGGTGTCGCCGATCGGCTCGCCGGTCGCCGGATCACCAACGCGCTTCAGATAGTCGAGGTGACCATGCGCGTGGCCGGTCTCGCCTTCCGCGGTGTCGCGGAACAGACCGGCGAGGTCGGTGTGACCCTCGACGTCGGCAACCTTGGCGAAATACAGATAACGGCGGTTCGCCTGCGACTCGCCCGCGAACGCTTCCTTCAGATTCGTGTGGGTCTTGGTGCCCTTCAGCTCGGCCATGGAAGCCTCCTTTTTGTTGAGGCCGTCGTACCATCGCCGCGTTACGCCGGCAATCGGGGCACGAAGCAATCGCAGTCACGATCTCGTCGGGGATTGCGTAGGCTAGGCGTCAGCGTAGGCGAGGGGAGTACTCGCGTGCGATCGGATCGCCGCGCGGGAAGGCGGGTCCTCTACTTCGACGGTGGCTGCTGAGCGGCCTCGAGGTACGCGACGATCACGTCGAGCATGTCGTCCGCCATCGCACGTGCGGGAGCCTTCTGTCCCGTCGGGATATCGTTGACGAGGATCGCGAACGCGAGCGTGTGCCTCCCGTCGACGCCGACGTAGCCGGCCAGCGTCACCACCTTCTCGAGCGTGCCGGTCTTGGCGCGCACGCGTCCCTTCGCGGGAGAGTTTGCGAGCCGTCGCGCGAGCGTCCCATCCATGCCGCCGACCGGGAGCGACGCGAGAAGATCCGGCCCGATGCGGTAATCCGCGTTCGCGCCGCGCAGGACGGCGACGAGCTGCTTGGCCGAGACCTCGGTCGCGTTGAACAGGCCCGAGCCGTTGTCCGCGCGATAGGTGCCGGGCACCAGGCCGAGCTTGCCGAGAAATGCTTGCACCGCGGCGTGGCCATCGGCCCAGCTCGCAGGCGCCGGCGTCGCGCGGGTCTCGGCGCCGAGCGTCTTCAGCACGGTCTCGGCGAAGTAGTTGTCGCTCGCCTTGTTCATCTCGCGGATCACCGACGACAGCGGCGCGCTGTCGTGCGTGACCATCTGCCTCGCGTTGAGCGGCACCGGTGCCGAGTCGATGCCCTTTTTCGTGAACGTGATGCCGCGCTCGGCGAGCGCCTTGCGCAGGACCTCGGCGGCGAACCGCTTCGGATCGTCGACGCGGCGCTTCGCCCACCAGTGGCCGTCGGCGAACTTGATCTGGCCGGTGACCTGGATCTCGAGCGTGTCCTTGACCGGCTTGACGTCGACCTTGATGCGCGTGCGGCCCTCGCTGATCGACGTCACCTCGGCCTTCTTGATCTTGATGTGCTCGCCGGCGTCGGGCTCGATCCAGACCTTCGCGCCGCCGCCGGGCTGGCCGATGACGTTGACGAGGAACGAGCTGCGCGCGACGCCAAAGCTCGCGACCGGCGCGCGGAACGCGGCGCGCTCCTTCGGCTGCTCGGCGAAGTGCGGTGCCTCGACATCGCCGTCGAAGTAGCTGTCGTCGATGACGAGCTTGCCCTCGATCTTGCGCACGCCCTTCGCGGCGAGCTCGGTCGCCATCGCGCGGAAGTCGTTCGCCGACAACGTCGGGTCGCCCTTGCCGCGGACCCAGAGGTCGCCCTTGACCACGCCGGTCGTCTCGTCGAGCGACTTGTCGGCGATGAACAGCGCCGTGCGCCAGTGAAAGCCGCCGCCGAGCGTGCCGAGCGCCGCGACCGACGTCAGGAGCTTGGCGTTCGACGCGAGGCTCATGCCGGCATCGTCGTTCTTCGCGAACAGCGGCGTTCCCGTGTCGAGGTCGACGATCTGGATGCCGATCTTGGCCTTCGCGGTCAGGAGCGGCCGCGACGTCATCGCCGCCGTCAGCTTCTCGCTGAGCCAGACGACGCGCTGCTTGGGGTCGGTGGGCGCGACGAGCGCGCTGCCGGAGCCGCTGCCGCCGGCCTCGTCATCATCCTCGCCGGACGGGGTCGCCGAGCCGGCGATGGCTGCCGGCGCGGCATTCGGTGCGGTTGCGGCCGCCGCGGGCATTGCCCGGGGCGCGGCAGCGGATCCCGCGGGAGCCTTGGGTTGCGAGAGCGCGCTGCCCGTGTCGATACTGACGAGCGCGAGCAACACGGCGAGCCCGCGACCGACGCGAGATGTCACCACGATTCAACGCTATCACGGTGCTCGTTATTGCCGCCGCGGCGTGCACGGCGAACCGTCGTCGCACGCCCGACGACACCATGGTGATGGCCGTCGAATCGCAGATCACGACGGTCGACCCTCGCTACACGCTCTCCAACATCGAGACCAAGGTCAGCCGCCTGATCGCGCCGGGCCTGACGACGGTCGACACGCCGACCGCCGAGCCGCGGTTCGAGCTCGCGCAATCGATCGACCCGATCGACGCGACGACGATCGACGTGACGATCCGGCCCGACGCCGTGTTCTCCGACGGCACGCCGGTCCGCGCCGAGGACGTCGCGCGCACGTACGAGACCGTGATGGACGAGGCGTGCGGCAGCCTCTATCGCAAGGGTTTCCTCGAGCGCTACGAGCGCGTCGAGGCGATCGGCGACAAGAAGGTCCGCTTCCACTTCACGCACCCGATCGCGATGTTCCGCGTCGACATCGAGTTCGGCATCCTCTCGTTCCACGGCGTGCCGGCCGGCCAGTGCCGCCCGCCGCGCGTGATCGGGTCCGGCCCGTTCGTCCTGCGCTCGCTGACGATGCTGACCGCGCTCCTCGACCGCAACCCTCGCTATCCGACGCCGCCCAAGCTCGCGCACGTCGAGATCAAGGTCGTGCGCGATGCCGCCGCCCGCATCCTCATGCTCGTCGGTGGCTCGCTCGATCTCGTCCAGAACGGCGTCCGCCTCGATCTGCTCGACGACGTCACCCAGCGTCGCCGCGTGAAGCTGGCGACCTCGCCGAGCGTGCTGCTCACCTACCTGCTCGTCAACAACACCGACCCGGTGCTGAAGGACGTGCGCGTGCGCCAGGCGATCGCGTACGCGATCGATCGCAAGTCGATCATCGACGCGAAGTTCTCCGGCCGCGCCGTGCTCGCGACGGGCATCCTGCCGCCCGCGCACTGGGCCTACAACGGCAACGTCGCACACTACGACCACGACCTCGCGCGCGCGAAGCAGCTCCTCGACGAGGCGGGTCTGCGGCCCGACGGCAATGGCATCCGCCTCCACCTCGTCTACAAGACCAGCGCCGACGCCTATCGCGTCACGCTCGCGCGCGTGCTCGCGTCGCAGCTGCGCGACGTCGGCATCGACGTCGAGATCCGCTCGTTCGAGTGGGCGACGTTCTTCTCCGACGTGAAGAAGGGCAACTACCAGCTCGCGTCGATCCAGAGCCCCGAGATCACCGAGCCCGACTTCCACCACTGGTTCTTCAAGTCGACCAACTGGCCGACTACGAAGAACCCGGACGGCGGCAACCGCGTCCGCTACGCCAACCCCGAGGTCGACCAGCTCGTCGAGGCCGGCCGGACCGAGCTCGACGTCGAGAAGCGCAAGGCGCTCTACGCCCGGGTGCAGCAAATCGTGGCAGAGGAGCTGCCGATCATCCCCCTCTGGCACGAGGACAACGTGGTCCTGTCCAACGTCGACGTGCAGGGGTACTCGATCGTGCCAAATGCCCGATATATCGGGCTCGTCGGGGCCGCCAAGACTCCCTAGGCAGCCCTCTCGCGCCTCGCGGTCGCGGCCCTTGGAAGGGGCTAGCCGTCGGTTTCCCCCATGTGGTAGGTACAGCGCTCCCATGGCCGCGTTGGACCCCGCCTACGAAGAGCTGTTTCTCGGCATTGCCCACGCGCTGTTCGTCAACCGCCTGCACGTGCTCCGGCTGACCGAGGTCGTTCGCCTCGGTATCAAGCCCGACCCGCACGACCAGAACATGGAAGTTCCGCAGGAGATCGATCGCGAGCTCATCCAGCAAGCGTTCGCCTACGTCCAGCGCCACTTCCCGCCGTCCTTCGCGAGCAAGATCGAGTCGGCCAAGGCCCGCTGGGTCCGGCTGGCGTAAGGCCATCGGCCCGCTGGTGGCCGGTGGTTCCCGATCAAGCGTATGTAGCGGCGTGGCATGATGCCGTCGATGGCGATCATCGTCGGGCAGGGCGTATCGTGAGGCCGCGGACGGCAATCATCGTCGCCGCGGCCCTCGTCTTCGTCATCGCGCACTGGGTGCCGTTTGGCGACGTCGCGCTCTATCCGCTGACGCTGTTCACGACCTGGGTGCACGAGATGGGGCACGGCCTCACCGCGCTCCTCCTCGGCGGCCGGTTCGACTACCTCGAGATCAACAAGAACGCCGGCGGCCTCGCCTATGCGTTTGCCGGCCACGGCTGGGGCGACGCGCTGGTCGCAGCGGGTGGCCTGCTCGCGCCGCCGCTCGTCGGCACGATCATCCTCGCGACCGTCCATGGCCCGCGCCGTGCGCGCATCGCGCTCGCCATCCTCGCCGCGGCGATCGTGCTCTCGCTCGTCGTCTGGGTGCGCTCGGCGACCGGCCTCGTCGCGATGCCGATCGTCGCCGCGCTGCTCGGCTGGGCCGTGTGGCCGGGCTTCCGCGAGCACCCCGAGCGCCGCGTGATCCTCGCCCAGGCGCTCGCGGTCATCCTCGCGCTCGACACCGTCACGCGCATGGTCGGCTACGCGCTGTCGTCGGAGGCGAACCCGGGGCAGCGCTCGGACGTCAAGGGCATCGCCGACAACCTCGGCGGCCACTATCTCCTGTGGGGCCTCGCGATCGTCACCATCGCGCTCGGCATGCTCGCATTCGGCCTCTGGTGGGCGTGGCGCCGGCCGGGCTCGTCCGCGAAGCAGACGAAGACGTCCGTCGCACAGACGAAGCGGTCCGCGAAGCAGACGAAGACCTCGATTCGCTAGGCCTTGCCGAGCTTGGGATCGCTCGGCCGCTTGAGGTGCGGATCGCTCGACCGAACGATGCCAGCGTCGCTGGCGGCGCGGCCGACGATGCGATCGATCTCCGCGCCGAGCTGGGCGCGCGTGTACGGCTTCTCGAGGAAGCCCTCGGCGCCGGCATCGAGCAGCTCCTGCGCGACGTTCTCCGCGGCGTAGCCCGACACGAGCAAGACCGGTGTCTCGCCGAGCAGGCGGAGGGCGCGATAGCACTCGGGGCCCGGCATGCGCGGCATCATCATGTCGAGCAGCACGAGCACGATCTCGTGGCCGCGCTGCTTGTAGATCTCGACGGCCTCGTCGCCGTCGGAGGCGGTGACCGCCGTGAGGCCGAGCTGCTGGACGAGGCGCGCGGTCGCCGAGCGAACGACCGGTTCGTCGTCGACGACGAGCACGAGGCCGCGCGTGCGGCGGACCGCGACCGGCTCGGATGCTGGCAGTGCGGGACTCGCCTCGCTGGCGGGCAGGTAGAGCGTCATCGTCGTGCCCCGGCCGACCGTGCTGTCGACGACGATCGCGCCGCCATGCGCCTGGATCGCGCCGAACACCATCGCGAGGCCCAGGCCCGTCCCCCTGCCGACCGGCTTCGTGGTGAAGAACGGCTCGAACACGCGCTTCTGGGTGTCGGCATCCATGCCGCTGCCGGTGTCGGCGACCGAGAGCGAGGCATAGCGGCCGGCGGGCAGCGAGCCGACCTCGTGATCGACGAGGTCGACCTCGTTGGTCGTGATCGTGACGGTACCTGTGCCATCCATCGCGTCCGAGGCGTTGAGGCAGAGGTTGAGCATGACCTGGCCGAGCTGTGCCGGATCGCCGTCGACGATCGTCGGCGGGCCGTCGCGGCGGACGACCGCGATGTGCTTGCCGAGTACGCGCGAGAGGAGCGGGCTCATGTCGTCGAGGACGGAGTGGAGGAGGAGAGCCCGGCGGCGGTACTGGCCACGACGCGAGAACGCGAGCAGGCTGCGCGTCAGCTGCGCGCCGCGCTCGGCTTCCTGGCGGATGCGCGCGAGATCGGCGCGCACGTCCTTGTCGGTGGCCTCGGCGTGGAGCACCTCGGCGAATGCGAGGATGCCGCCGAGGATGTTGTTCATGTCGTGCGCGAGGCCCGCGGCGAGCGTGCCGACCGCATCCATGCGCTGCGCGTGGACGAACTGATCGCGGAGCCGCTCGCTCTCGGCCTCGGCGCGCCGTCGTTCGTCGAGCTCCTTCGCGAGCATCGCTGCCGCGCGCTCGACATCGAGGCGATGCGTCTCGGCGCGAATCGTCCAGCGCCGCATCCATTGCTGCATCAGGATCGTCACGAACCACAGGCCGACGAGCGACATCGGGTACACGGGCAGGCCGCCCGCGTGCAGCGAGAGCGGGACGCCGAGGACGAGGACCGGAATCGTCACGCACAGCGTCCACACGGTGTCGACGAGCAGCGACGCGCTCGCGAGCTCGAGCATCAGCGGCAGTGCGAGCGTCGCCTCGCGGGTGATCGCGTACGACGACAGCGTGTTGATCGGCGCGAGCAGCCAGACGAGCGCGCCGACCGCGTGGGCGAACCTCGGCGGGATGCGATGCGCGCGCAGCGCGAGGTACATCGCGACCGCGGCGATCACCATGACGAGGTTAATCGCGATCACCGAGACCGGAACGGGCAAGCCGATGGGCACGCTGACGGCGAGCGCGATCAAGATGCCGCCGATCACGATCGGCAAGAACAGGCGGAGCCGGTCGAACGCGATGTGCTCGAGCTGCGCGTCGACCTCGGGGCTCACGTGTGGACCTGACCACCAGGTCATCGCCGGCCAGTATCGACCGGCCCGGCGCGCGCGGCCTACGGGGCCAGACTGCCTGTCGCTGACCGCCTGTGCTACTCGGTGGTCGCCATCGGCTTCGCCGATGGTCGGACGATGGCCGGCTACTTGTCGCGGCGCTTGCGCTCGAGCTCGCTGAGCCGCGCCGCGAGCTCCTTCTCGAAGCCCGAGTCGGTCGGCTCGTAGATCTTCTCGCCGACGAGCCTGTCGGGCAGATAGTCCTCGGGGACGTACGCGCCGGCGAAGTCGTGCGGGTACTTGTAGTTCTCGCCGTGGCCGAGCGCCTTGCTGGCGGCGCCGGAGCCCGGCCGCAGCTTCGCCGGGACGGGCAGGGCGCCGTGCTCCTTCACGAGCTTGCGCGCCGCGGCATACGCGGTCAGCGCGCGGTTCGACTTCGGCGCGAGCGCCAGGTAGGTGACCGCCTGCGTCAGCGGCAGGACGCCCTCGGGCAGCCCGACGAGCTCGACCGCCGACAGCGCCGCCGTCGCGACGACGAGCGCCTGCGGATCGGCGTTGCCGACGTCCTCCGACGCGAAGATGACCATGCGGCGCAGCACGAACCGAGGGTCCTCGCCGGCCTCGAGCATGCGCGTCATCCAGTAGACCGCGGCATCGGGATCCGAGCCGCGCATGCTCTTGATGAACGCCGACACGACGCCGTAGTGCTCGTCGCCGGCCTTGTCGTAGAGCAGCGTCCGACCCTGCGCCGCCTCGGCGACGTGCTCGGCGGTGATCGCGTTGCCGTTGCCCGCGAGTGAGGCGGCGACCTCGAGCACCGAGTAGAGGCGGCGCGCGTCGCCGGCGGCGGCCGCGACGATCTGCTGCGTGACCTCGTCGTCGATCGTGACGCCGGAGACGCCGAGGCCGCGCTCGGCATCGGCGACCGCGCGCCCGACGAGCGTCGCGAGCTCGGCATCGGAGAGCGCCTCGAGGCGGACGATGCGGCAGCGCGACAGGAGCGCGGCGACGACGCCGAAGCTCGGGTTCTCGGTCGTCGCGCCGATCAGCGTCACGGTGCCGGCCTCGACGTGCGGCAGCAGCGCGTCCTGCTGCGTCTTGCTGAAGCGATGGATCTCGTCGATGAACAGCAGCGTGCGCGCGCCGAACTGGTCGCGACGCTCGGCCGCCTTGGCGATGGCCTCGCGGACATCCTTGACGCCTGCCTCGACGGCCGACAGCGTCACGAGCTCGGACTTGAGTGTTTCGCCGAGGAGCTTGGCCAGGGTCGTCTTGCCACTCCCGGGCGGGCCCCACAGGATCAGCGACGGAATGACACGACCCGGGGCCAGGTTCGACAGGATGCGGCCTGGACCGACCAGGTGCGCTTGCCCCACCAACTCGTCGAGCGTTCGCGGGCGCATCCGCTCGGCCAGCGGCTGGCCGACCGCACGCTTACGCGCGCTCTGCGCGAAAAGGTCCATGTTACACGCCGATTTATGCACACATGTGGCCCTGAAACCACGTGACCACGGGCTGGTGACACCACACCCGGCAAATCGATCGTCCAGGGCTACGGTCCTGAGCGGGGTTTCGCGTCGTTAACCGCGCATCGGCCGTGGCACGGGCCCTGCTTTATCCCGAAGCATGATGCTCGACACCGTTTTCCAGTATCGCACCCTCATCGGGAAGTGCGAGCTCGGGTGCGGTCTCGACTGGGACGAGATCGAGCTCGTCGGTCGCATCGAGCACGCGTTTGCATCCGAGCGCCACGACGGCCGGAAGTTCCGCCGTCAGATGGTCGAGATGGATGCAGTGCTGCGTGGCGATCAGATCAACGATGCAGTCACGATCGTCGAGCTCGGTCCCGGCGGTCTCGTCTGTCGACACGCGCCGTTCATCGCGCGCGGCGAGCAGGTCGAGATCGTGATCGAGGACGGCGAGTACTGCTATCGCTTTCGCGCGCAGGGCAAGTGGTTGCGCGACGACGGCGACGACTACAAGGTCGGCCTGCAGTTCATCGGCATGCCGGTGCGGCTGCACAAGGTCGCGCTCAGCAAGCACGAGCTCGACGTCGTCGACCGCATGCTCGCGACCGCGGCTTAGCGACCGAGCAGGCGCTGCGCGAGGTGCATCGTGCGCGGCGGCAGCGTCTCGCCACGCCACGCGAGTGCGCGGCCGAGGACGAGCGCCTTGTCGGCCGTGTTGAGCGTCGGGCGGTGCGCGAACAGCCGCTTACCGACGCTCTCGATCTTGTCGAGGATGCGCATGCCGCCGTGCCACGTCAGCGCGAGCTCGACGGCGAGGTCGGAGCCGACGACATCGACGAGCGGACGTGCGCGCTGGAACAACGCACGCGCGCGCGCGACCTCGTAGCGCACGAGGTTGCCGACGGCGGCGCTCACGCGGCGCGACGAGATATCGGCCTCGGTGACGCCGAAGTGGCGCAGGTCGGCGGCGGGCAGGTAGACGCGGCCGCGCTCCCAGTCGCTCGGCACGTCCTGGATGAGGCGCGCGACGGCGACGGCCGTCGAGAGATCCTCGGCGTAGGCGTGGAGCTCGGGCGCGCGATAGCCGCCGATGTAGAGCAGGAGGCGGCCGACGGGCTCGGCCGACTGGCGCGTGTACGAGCGCAGCTCGTCGAACGTCGCATAACGGCGGCGCTCGAGATCGGTCCGGAAACCAGACAGCAGCTCGGTGAACTCGGTGATCGGCAGCGCGAACTTGTCGGCGGTGTCGGCGAGCGCGACGAACACCGGGTGCTCGGCGTGACCGCGATACGCCTCATGCAGCTGCTCTTCCCAGCGATCGAGCTCGCGCGAGCGCCGGCCCTCGTACGCGGGCTCGTCAGCGAAGTCGTCGGCGACGCGCGCGAACGCGAACAGCGCGAAGATGTGCTTGCGCAGGTGCGAGCGCGCGAACATCGAGCCCACCGGA
>JABFXX010000047.1 GCA_013368795.1 Kofleriaceae bacterium | reverse complement strand
CATGATGACGGTCGTGACGACGAGCTCGGTGTCAGTCAGCTTCTCGACCTGATACTCGAGCACGGGTCCGAGCGCCTCGATGACGAGACCCTTCGGGGTGAGTGCGAACTTGCCGTCGAGGTCGTTGCCGCCGCGCTTCTGCCAGACGCCGTCCGCCTTGAATTCCCACGTGCCCGGCACGATCGGCTCCTCCGGAGGCCGCGCCTTGTGACTGATCGTGGCAATCAGCTGCTTGATCTTCCAGGTCCCGACGAGCGCCTTCGGGTCGATGGCAGCCGCCCGATCCTTGTCGGCGATTCGCTCGGGGGGCTTGTTCGTCAGGTCATCGACAGCCTCTACGACGTCCTTTGCGACCTTCGGTGGCAGCGGTGCCGCGCTCGTGGGTTGTTCTTGCGGGGCCTTATCGGCACGCCCACACGCAGTCGCGATCAGGATCAAGGCAATCAGCCGCATGCCGGCGATGCTACAGCGGAGCGTACTCGCCGTGCTCGTTCGGCTCATCGCGACCGCCGTGCCCAGAGCCCGGTGTCGCTGCCCTCCACCTTCATCCACAGCATGGTCAGCCCCCCTTTCGGATCCACGGCCAGCGCCGGCGCGCGGCCCACGAATTCGGTGCGCTCGGTCTGCCAACCGCCAGCGCCCAACGTGGACAAGAGCAGCCTGCGCGCGATCGGCGTGACATGGAGAAACAGCACCGCGGCCGACCCGTTCGCGCCCACCGCGAGCGCGGCGTTCGCGTAGTCGTCGCCGGTATCCAGCACGGACGCACGCCAGGGCTGACCCGCACGCCCCGTCGCAGCGCGAACCACGACCTGCAGGTTAGGCCTCCGCCCGCGGCGCTCCACCAGCTCCTCCCAGAGAACGACAGCGCCTCCGCTACCGTCGAACGCCACCTGGGGCAGGCACTCCGTGTCCGTCAGAACCGGCTCGTTAGGAGTGTCCGGATCCACCTCGGCCGGCGCTGACCACGCGCCTTTCGATCTCCACGCGGCCCACAGCCCGTCGCCGATCGTCGCCAACACGACTGCACTGCCTTCGGGGCCAACGGCGATGTCGACACGCGTCGTCGAACGGTCGCTGCCGAGCCGCACCGGCGTCTGCCAGCCAGCTCGTGTGCGCTCGCGGGTCCAGAGGCCGGGCTTCGGCTGCATGGTGCTCAACCAGGCGACATCGATCGCACCGCTCGCGTCGACTGCCACGGCCGGCTGCTCGCCCCAGTCGGCTGGATCGGTGACCGCCTCCGGCGCCTGCCAGCCTGCCGTCGGATCGAGGCGAAGCAGCCAGATCGTCGTCGAGCTCGCCTCGCGCGTCTGGAACACCAGCGCACCCGCCCCGGCTCCGTTCATCGCGGTCGCGATCGCCCTTGGCTGGCCGTGCGCCGAGCTCCACACCACCTGTGGTGCCTGCCAGGTCCCGGTCAGTCGAGCCGCCAGGATCTCGCCTCCGGTCTGGGTCTGGCGCCACCAGAGCGCGATCACGTCGCCGCGTGCGCTCGTCATGAGGTGAAGGTCGCGCGCTCCGCGTGCGTCGAGCGGCAGCTTCTGCGCTTCGAGCCATCGTCGAGCATAACGACGGGCCACGAGCTCGTGCGCCCATGGATCGTGCCAGAGCACCACCGCCTGTCCGGACGTCGGTGCAGCCACCAGCGGCTTCGCGCTTCGCGGCGCGAGACGAACGGGTTTGCTCCATCGCCGCAAGGTCGCCGTCGAAACTGGCTGCGGCGCGTCCGTGGAGTCGTGCGTGCAAGCGTGACTCCACGCCCCGGCGAACAAGATCAGCACCGCCAACCCCACCCAGCTCTTCGCGTGCATGGCCGCGTCAGCATACCGGGTTTGCCGCGTCCGCCCCCGCACTCGTCGCGACGATCGGATGCGCTCGACCTGTTCTGACCGAGTATGCAGAGCGCGGATCGATTTACGCGCTCGACCACAGCCTTCCACGTTAAGAATGGCTATGCGCAAATTCGTCATGCTTGCAGCCCTCGCTGCGTGTGGCAGCGGTGACCCCACGCACTGGAAGGATCAGCCCCTCGAGGAGCAGACCGGGACAGTGGAGAGCCACGCGTATGCGATCAAGCTGCCCAAGGGCATGGTGAAGCGCACATCGGGCACGACCGACGAATACCAGTACAAGGCCAAGCGCGGCGGCGAGCTCTACGTGTTCGCACCTTGGCTCACGATCCAGTGGGATGCCCAGAAGGACACGGTCGACGACGCGATGAAGTTCGTGAAGACGACGCCCCTCAAGAAGGAGGCGAGTGCCGACGGATACGTCGTCGTGTACCCGAACGACTCGGGCAAGAAGGACAAAGAGGACTACCTGATCGAGATCGCGCGCTACGTGGGCGACGGCCAGTTCTCTTGCCACGCGCGCCTGTACGAGATGAAGCGCGGCGAATCGGTGAAGGATCTGATCCCGAAGGTCGAGGCGATGTGTAACTCGATCACTGCGAAGTGACGGATCACTCCACGCCGACGAGCCGGCCGAAGATCGCCGGAGTCTTGCGTGTCGAACGCCACGCGCATGCATCGTCGAGTGCAGCCAGGCGTGCGTGTCTCCTGATCGAATTCGGCGACCGCCCAGATCGAGAGAGTCGCGTCCGGTCTGTTACCTTGCTGCTCATGAGCAAAAAGTTCACCAAACGGAAAAAGCCCGCCCCCGCTGCCACGCCCGAGCAGAAGCTCTTGGAGCGCCAACGCTTTCTCGCCGCCCGCGCGATCCGCAAGCGGCGCCAACGGAAGTCTCACCAGTAGCGCCACGAAACACCAAGGGTCCCTCGAATTTCTCGACGGACCTTGGTGACTCCTCCTGTTACTCGACGCCGACGAGCCGGCCGAAGATCTGGCGCCGCGTGATCCAGCCGTTGATGCCGCCGCGGTTGTTGCCGATCTGGAATCGCTCGCCCTGGATCGCCTTGACGAGGTGCAGGTACTGGTTGCCCTTCACGCGGCACAGCACGATGTCGCCGACCGCGAGCGCGGCGTCGGTATCGAGCGGCGTCACCGTGCAGAGCTGACCGCTCGCGATCTTGCCGACCATGCTGTTGCCGCGCGGTCGAAACTGCACCGTCTCGCCTCGCGCGAGACGCGCGATGTGACCATCGGCCCAACCCATCTTCGTTCCTTAGAGGCGGGCTACGGTCGAGGACCGTGTCAGCGCGCTTCGTTGTTGGCTCCGAAGGAGGGTTTCGAACCCCCGACCCGGCGGTTAACAGCCGCCTGCTCTACCACTGAGCTACTTCGGAAGAAGGGACCCAATAGATGCAGCATGGGGTACCGGGCTGTCAAGCCGGCGGAGGCTCCGGCCGGCCGAGTCAGGCGATTTCGTGGGCGATTCAGCGGCTGAAAATGCGTCGAGCCGAGCGGCGACGCCCGGCTCGATCGAACGGTACGGCTCTAGCGGCTGCTAATTGTGCCAGCGGGCGCCGACGCTGACGCCCCACTTGTCCCCGAAATCGGTGAGGTCGGGGGACACGAGCGCGGCCGTGATGTCGAGGACCCTCGTCAGCGTGTAGAGGCCGCCGAGCGTCAGCGGAACGCCGCCGGTGTCGCTGCCGATGATGACGGCGGTGTCATCGTTCATGCCCTTGTTGGCGATGTTGACCTGGAGCACCCGCGTGTCGGCGTACGCGAATAGCTGCGGCAGCGCCTGGTAGGCAAAGCCGAGCGGAAGGTCGAACGTGATCGCGTTGTCACCGTCGGTCGGGACGTTGAACTGACGGCCGACCGGGCCCGGACCGTACGGCGAGCCGGTGTAGACGGCCATCTTGGGCGCGACGAGGTAGCGCGCGCCGACGCCGGCGTGGACTCCGACATCGAGCGCGTTGCCGCCGGTGCTGTTCGTGCCGTCGAAGTCGAACGTGACGTCGGCGGACGCGGCGACCGAGAGCCGCTCCTTGTGGAGGAGCTGATACTCGCCGAACACCGCGAGCGGGCCCTTGATCTCGAAGTCGTAGAACGCGAACGAGTACTCGAGACCGGCCGTGATCTTGTCGGTGACGCCGTAGCCGGCACCGAGATGAAGGCCGAATGACGTGTCGCTCGCCGTCGGCGTCGTGCCCGTTGTGGCTGCCGTGTGAACGATGGGTGTGTCGGCATACGCCTGCAGCCGCGACTTCGGCAGGACGTAGGGCCGATCGATGATCGGCAGAGACCACACCGCGTCGCCGGTATCGGGCGTCGCCTTGGCGGAAATCTGACCTGCGGTTTGATCGCTGGTCGCCGGGGCCGCAGCTGGCACCTGGTTGGTCTGTGTCGGCGACGTTACGGGTCCGTCTTCAGCGAATGCTTGGGTCGACAGCAAGAGACTCGCGCTGACCATCACTAGACGCATCACGCTCTCCTCCCCTCAGTGGTTCTGGGTTGTGAAGTCTCCAGCCCCCGAACCCACTCGGCAAGTTCGCTAGCGCGTCGACCGACCGCCGCTACGTTGAGCGACGTACTCGCGGAGGAGGTTCTCGCTCGGCGCGGGCTCGCGCTGCGGCTTGTTGCGAGCGCGATCGAGGGCGTAGCCCACGATTTCCTGGATCGCTTGAGCGTAGGTACGGCCGCTGGCGCGCACGCATTGCGCGAATGCACAGCCATCTGCGAGGTCGGGATTGGGATTGACCTCGAGGATGTACGGATTGCCTTGGGCGTCGAGGCGCATGTCGACGCGGGCGTAATCACGGCAGCCGAGCGCGAGATAGGCGCGAACCGCGACGGCCTGGATGCGGGCACTCAGGTCGTCGCCGAGATCGTCGACCGGGCACTTCGACTCCATCGCGTAGTAGTCGCGGCTGTAGGGATCCCACTTCGCGCGGTACGTGATGATGTTGGGGAGCGGACGGCCCTCGTTGTCGACGCCGTTCGGCTTGAACCGCATCTCGTAGAGAGGAAGCGGCGTCGGCGGCGAGTTGCCGAGGATCGCGCAGTGAATCTCGCGGCCCTCGATGAACTCCTCGATGAGCGCGGGCATCTTGTGGGCGCCGACGACGAGCTCGACGCGCTTGTCGAGCGAGGCGCGATCGCGGACGACCGAGCCAGCGTCGATACCGCCCGAGGCGTCGTCGAACGCGGGCTTGACGATCAGCGGATAGTTGAGCGCGAGGTCGTCGGGCGCGCGGCCCATCTTCAGATCGACGAGGAGGCCGCGCGGAACGGGGAGACCTGCAGCCGCGAGCAGCGACTTCGCCTGCGGCTTCTTCTGGCAGAGCGAGAGCGCGAGCGGACGGTTGCCCGTGTACGACTGGTTGAGGAGCTCGAACATCGCGGGCACGTGGGTCTCGTGCTCGAGGTCGTCGTGGAACCACTCGATGAGGTTCATCACGACGTCGGCGCGCTCGCTGCGGACGGTGTCCATCAGCGTCTCGAAGTTGTCGCGGATGTTGACGGCCTTGGCGTCGTAGCCCGCCTCGCGCACGCACTCGACGATCTGCTCGATCTCTTCGGCGACGGTATCCCACGGCTCGACGATCAGGTTCGGGTCCCAGTCGGGGGACCGTCGACCGTCGCGACGCCAGAGCTCGACGACATCGTCATCGAGTTGGTTCCAGAGGATCAGTACGCGTGCACGTGCCATGCAAACAACGCTGCTTCTCAACACGTACCATGCATGTGTGCGTGATGGAATTGAAGATGCGATCCCAGGGGGCGCGCGACCACAGTGTCAGGTCTCCGGTGGCGATGGTGGTGGCGATGTCTGCGCCTGTGTCTGACGCGTGCCCCACGGATGCTTGGTCATGAGGTCGTCAGCGCGACGGCGCTGCTCGGCGGTCAGCTCGTCGGAAATCGCGGCCGTGAACCACTGCGCGAGCTCGAGCGCCGACGCGAACCGATCGCGCGCATCCTTGGCGAGCCCGAGCGCGAGGACGCGATCGACGTCGCCGGGGACGGACGCGAGGATCGACGGCTGGGTCGGGACGCGATAGACGACGTCGTAGAGCGTCGTCGGGACGTCCTTGCCGGTGAACGCGGGGTGGCCCGTGACCGAGCGGTAGATGATCGCGGCGAGCGAGTAGACGTCGGCGCGATGGTCGACGTTCTCGCCGCGGGCCTGCTCCGGCGCCATGTAGGCAGGCGTTCCGATGACGTGGCCCTTGGTGAGGGTGCCGGTTCCGCCCTGCTTGGAGACGCCGAAGTCGAGGATCTTCCAGCGTCCGTCCTGCGCGAGGAACACGTTGTGAGGCTTGAGATCGCGGTGAACGATACCCGCAGCCCGTGCGGCCTCGAGCCCCTGCGCGACCTGCGCGACGAGGACCTGCGCTTGCTGCAGATTGAGCCGGCGCTGGCGGCGCAACTGATGCGCGAGGTCGTGACCGCGCAGGCGCTCCATCGCGAGATAGGGAATTTCACCGGTCGTCGTGCCGACCTCGAGCACGCGCACGACGTGCGGGGTGTCGAGCTTCGCCGCGGTGTCGGCCTCGCGCACGAAGCGCGCGACGTGCGTCGGGTCGCCGAGCGTGCCGGGATGGAGCAGCTTGACCGCCGCCTCGCCCGGCCGATCAGGCTTGGTCGAGAGGGATTCGTAGACCTCGCCCATGCCGCCGCGGCCGATGAGGATGCCGAGCTTGAACGAGCCGACCTGCTGGTCGGTGAAGCGACCCGGGCCGCCGACCTTGAGTGCGCGATCGAGCTCGGCGCGAGCCTCGGCGAGGAGTGCTTCGCGCTGGGCGACACCGCGCACGGCCTGCTCGAGCTTGGACACGTGCTCGAGCGTGACGCGCTGCGAGGTGCGCGCCGTGTAGAACGTGATGAGGTAGAGGAACTCGACGACGCCGAGCACACCGATCTGCTCCATCGGGCGCAGGTGCGAGATCGTGATGATGCCGCGGTCCGCGATGACGCCGCCGGCTATCAGCAGGATCAGCGCGCCGTGGAGGATCGACACGAGGATGTACATCGCCGCGGTGATGCGGGCGTTCGCGCCGAGGCTGAAGAAGTAGATGCCGTAGGTGATCATCGCGGCGACCGGCGACGCGACGCCCCAGTAGTAGACGCCGCCGAACGCGCCGAGCGCGATCACGAGCGCGGGCACGAAGACCTTGCGATGCTCGAACGTCGCGGCATCCCGGACGATCGTCAGCATCCAGACCGCGCCGATCAGCGTGATGAGGCAACCGGCCGCGATGACGCGGAACGCGACCGGGTCGCCGCCGGTCGCCGCCGCGACGCCGAGGCCGGCGAAGCAGGTGAGAATCGCGACCTTGAGGAAGATCTGCGAGCGCGCGAGCTCCTCGAGACGCATCGCCTCGGCGGGAGATGTCGCGGTCGTGTACTTGGTATGCGAGTCGGTCGCCGACTTCTTGCGCGGCAGGTTCTGCGTCGGCAGGCCGTGGATCGACGGGATCGACTGCGACTGCGATGTCGGCGAATGCGCGCGCGCGACCACCGCGGGGCTGCCGGGCGACGTCGGCGTCGGCAGCTGCGACGGCGTCTGCGCGACCGTCTCCTGGAGAGACTCGGTGCGCTCGATCTGCGTGCGCGTGTTGTCGTCGTCGGGACCGAGGTCGCCCGGATCCGGATCGGCGGACGGATCGCCGCCCGCGCCCTCGGTCATCTCCGGGCGCGGCCCCAGGTCGACGGTAGGGCGGTCGTCATCCCCCGGATGCCGATCGGCCACGGCGAAAGTGTAAGCCCCGGCCGCAGCCGGAGCCACCAATAGGGCGCGGCCTAGAGCGCCATCACGACCGATTCACACCGGTCGTAGGTGAGAATCGTGCAGGTGCAGCCGTCCGGGTAGCACGTGCAGTCGGTGCCCTCGTACACCGGCGTGCAGTCGCCGCGCGCGGCGCACGCCGGCTCGGTCGTCAGGGTCTCGCACGCGGCGAGCGGACACTCGTGCTGCGGGATGCAGTAGCCGCTCCAGCAACCATTCTTCACGCCGGGCACCGTGCCCGTCGGGCAGGCCGGCGGAGCCATCGCGCAGATCGCGGGGCCGCAGGTGCCGGGATCTTTCGGACCGCACTCATTGGTCGGGATGCAGTAGCCCGAGTAACAGCCGCCCGAGATGCCCGGCACGGTACCCATCGGGCACGCCGGCGGCAGCGCGTTACAGATGACGTTACCGGTGCACTCGCCCGGATCGTTCGGGTTGTTCGGGACGCACGTCGCGTTGCACGTGACCTGGCCGTTCGAGTCGACCGCGCAGACGTCGGCGCACGTGTAGCCCGGGCCGCAATCGACGGTCGCGCACGTCTGATCGGGCACGCACACCGGCGAGCACCAGCTCATCTCGTTCGGGCTCGTCGGATCGTCGGTCGGATAGCACTGCTCCTCGCAGTGGTAGCCCGCGCCGCAGTCGGTGCTCGCACACGTCTGCTGCATGCCGCCCGGCTCGTCCTCGCAGCGCAGGAACTGGTTGCCATAGTTCGTGTTGGCAAACACGCCGATGCAGTTGTCGTGGCGCGAGCATTGATACGCGTCGAGGTTCTGGCACGAGCCGCCGACCGGTCCCGACGGCGCGGTGTCCCAGCACTGCCAGAACCGCTCGGGACCGTTGTCGGTCGCGCCCGCGTACGCGCCGTAGCAACCGGGAGTCGAGAGGCACGCGTTCTGGTCGAGGCCGAAGCACACACCGTAACAGGAGCCCCAGTCGGGGAGCGGCGCGACGTCCGCTTCGTAGAGCGGGCACGGCCCGCACGACTCGTCGCAGTAACCGCCGCCACCGCCGAAGTACGAGCACTGACCGGTCGCGGGGTCGCGGTACTCCGAATCGGGCACCGGCATGCCCCAGCCGCCGCCGGCACACACGGTGTCATCGGCACCACCGCCGAAGTAGAGGTCGCAGCCGCTGGCGAGGCCGGCGGCGACAAGAAGGACAGCGTGGACGGCACGGCGCAAGGTCATGCGCGGTCCGTTCAGCAAGCCGCGCGCCACCGCAAGTACGCGACAGGACGCAGACAAACCTCAGTTTTTCGATGCCCAAGACTTGGTTTTTGAGCCCTGCCCTCATTAGATCCCCACGCAATGCACCCCCTGCTCGCGTTCCTCTACTTCTTCAGGATGCTGTTCGGCCGGAAGCTCCCCGCCGATGCCGTGCAGTTTCTCCCCGAGGGAGCAGTGCCAAAGGCGTTGCCGCCCGGCGAGAAGGAGAAGGTCGTCGAGCGCGTGGTCGAGCGTGTCGTCGAGAAGCCGGCCGCCAAGGCCCCGCTCGCGCAGCATCACAAGGACGGCGCGCTCGCGCTGCTCGCACTCCTCCAGCGCGAGGGTCGGTTCGTCGACTTCGTCCGCGACTCCGTCGACGGCGCATCCGATGCCGACATCGGCGCGGCCGCGCGCGAGGTCCATCGCGGCTGTCGCAAGGTGCTCGATCAGCACCTCTCGTTCGAGCCCGTGATGCCGGGAGCGGAGGAAGAGAAAGTTTCGGTACCGAAAGGTTTCGACCCGGCAGAAGTCCGACTCATCGGCGAGGCGAAGGGCGAGCCGCCGTTCCGCGGCACGCTTCGCCATCACGGCTGGCGCGTGGTAGACGCCAAGCTTCCCCAGCTGGCCGAAGGCGTCGATCGCACGGTGATCGCTCCCGCTGAAGTCGAGCTCTCGGCCTGACGGACAGCACATGACGCGCATCATCGGAATCGACCTCGGGACGACGAACTCTGCACTCGCGGTCGCCGGCGACGACGAGCCCGCACGCACGCTCGGCATCACGCAGGTCGTGGGCCCCGGCGAGATCGCCGAGCGCCCGACCCTGCCCTCGTTCCTGCTTCTCCCGAGCGATACCGAGGTCGCGCCCGCGCAGCTGCAGCTGCCGTGGTCGGGCCCGCTCCGCTACGCGGTCGGCACGTTCGCGCGCGAGCGCGGTGCCGAGCTGCCCCACCGCCTCGTCTCGTCGGCGAAGTCGTGGCTGTGCAACACGTCGATCGATCGCACCGCGCAGGTCCTGCCGTTCCGCGGTGCGCAGCGCGAGCTCGACGAGGCGATGGCCGGCGGCGAGCGCGTCTCTCCGGTCAACGCATCCGCGCGCTACCTCGCGCACCTTCGCGCGGCGTGGGACGACGCCCATCCCGACTCGCCCGCCGACGAGCAAGAAGTCCTCGTCACGGTCCCCGCGTCGTTCGATCCGGTCGCGCGCGAGCTCACCGTCGTCGCCGCCCGCGAGGCCGGGTTCGAGAAGATCACGCTCCTCGAGGAGCCGCAGGCCGCGTTCTACGCCTACCTCGCCGCGACCGGCGACGCGTGGCGCAAGGAGCTCCACCCCGGCGACGTCGTCCTCGTCTGCGATGTCGGCGGTGGCACCACCGACTTCTCGCTCATCGAGGTCGCCGACGAGGGCGGCTCGCTCGCACTCGAACGCATCGCGGTCGGCGATCACATCCTGCTCGGCGGCGACAACATGGACCTCGCGCTCTCCGCGATCGTCCAGCGCAGCCTCGAGGGCAAGACGCTCGACGCGCTCCAGCAGCGCGCGCTCGTCCACGCCGCACGCCGCGCCAAGGAGCAGCTCCTCTCTGCCGACGCGCCTGCGTCTGTCCCGATCTCGATCCTCGGCCGCGGCAGCAAGCTCATCGGCGGCACGATCAAGACCGAGGTCACGCGCGAGCAGGCCGAGTCCCTCCTCGTCGACGGCTTCTTCCCCGTCGTCGGCGCCAACACCAAGGCCGAGCGCCGCCGCGCCGCCGGTCTCCGCGAGATGGGCCTGCCCTACGCCCACGATCCTGCGGTCACGCGTCACCTCGCCGAGTTCATCGGCCGCTTCGGCAAGATGCCGACCGCCGTCCTCTTCAACGGCGGCGTGATGAAGGCCGAGAAGCTGCGCGCCCGCGTCGTCGAGCTCCTCCGCACGTGGGCCGGCCACGACGTCAAGGTCCTCGGCGGCGCCGACCTCGATCTCGCCGTCGCGCTCGGCGCCGCGCACTACGGTGCCGTCCGTCGCGGCAAGGGTGTCCGCATCCGCGGCGGCACCGCGCGCGCCTATTACATCGGCATCGAGAGCGCGATGCCCGCCATTCCCGGCTTCGCGCCGCCGCTCAAGGCCCTGTGCGTCGCGCCGCAAGGACTCGAGGAGGGCTCGACGGTCGAGCTCCCCGACGACGAGCTCGGCCTCGTGGTCGGCGAGACCTCCGCATTCCGCTTCTTCGCCGCGGCGACGCGCAAGGACGATGCCGCCGGCGCGCTCGTCGATGCCGACGAGGAAGGCATCGTCGAGCTCGATCCCGTCGAGAAGCTCGTCGAGGCCGAGGGCGAGCGCAAGCCCGGCGACCTCGTGCCGGTGAAGCTCGAAGCGCACGTCACCGAGGTCGGCACGCTCGAGCTGTGGTGCGTCGCGCGCGACGGCGGAAACCGCTGGAAGCTCGAGTACTCCGTTCGCGAACGCGAGTGATCACTCGACGCGGCGCTCTCGCGACCCGAGCGAGATGTTCATGAGATCGAAACGGCCACCTTGCGGCCGCTCGACGCGCTCGCGCTAGATTGCCGGCATGGCCAGTGCCCTCGATACGATCGCACACGTCGTCCTGCCGAACGTCATGAAGCTCAAGGGCGCGTCGACACTCGTCGGTGCGCTCGAGCGCCGCGACGTCTCGCCGTTCGCGCAGGTCTGGCAGCAGACCGGCGTCGAGCACAACCCGCAGACGATCGCGAAGGAGAAGGGCGACTGGCGCGTCGGCGTGCTGTCGATGCCCAAGCCGAGCGAGATGGGCGAGGCGTATATGTGCGCGTTCGTGGCGAAGAAGAACGACCAGACGGTCGCGCGCTACTTCACGCTCGACTACGACTACGTGCTCGCGACGAAGACCGAGAAGACGGTGCTGTGCGACCAGGAGATGGGACGCATGATCAAGCGCGGCGATGGTCCGCCGATCACCGGCGACTTCGCGGCGGACGCGTCGGCGTTCATCGATGCCGTGGTCGACTACCTGAACGCCGTGAAGAAGTACTGAGCGGGATCGGACCGCAAAACGGGGGCCGCCGCATTCGCAGTACTGAAGCGGGGGCCGACCCACTTCGATGCGTCGGCAGGAACGGGGTCCGAGCCCATTTCGCGTCCAGTCAGAACGCGCCGGATGCGTGAGCGAACCAGCCGGTCCCGTCGGGTGCGGGCGTGATCGCGATCGTCCATGCGCGCTCGCGATCGAGGTGCCAGCTGCTGCGCGGCATCGTGTAGTTCGAGAGCAGGCCGACGGGATACCCGACTCCGACGGAGAGCGCGGCGTCCCAGAACGAGCCGCGGTACCAGAGAATCGCACCACCGGCGAGGTTGAGCGCGAGGCCGCCGATGTGGCCCATCACGAAGAGGCCCTTCTCCTTCTTGGCGGTCTCGCGGATCGCCTTGCGTAGCGCGGCGAGGTCGGCGCAGGTGTCGGCATTCGGCTCGGGAACGTCGACGCGAAGCGGGATGATCCAGCGCGCGGCCGCACCAACCGCGGCCTTGCCCGCACTGACGTAGAGGCCGTCCTGCAGCGACGGGAACGGGTTCGCCAGGCCGACACCGAACGAGCCTACCGCCGCGGCGGTGAACGACCACCGCCACACGCGGTTCCACGTCGTCGCACGGCGGCGCTCGGTCAGGAGATGAGCGCGCAGCTCCTCGGCCTCGCGGGCATCGCAAGCGCTCGCAGAGAGAGCTGTCCCTTCGGGCAGCGGCATCCTCGGATCGATCTCGGTCGACGCCGGCTGCGGCGATGTGGGTGTCGGGGCACCGGACGAGGACGTCGGCGAGGCGGACGAGGACGTCGGAGAGGCGGACGGCGACGTCGGCGACGCGGACGGCGACGTCGGGGCCGCGGACGGCGACGTCGGAGAGTCGGACGTCGACGGGCCAGGGTTTGCCCGAGCACGTGCGCCGGCGGCGGTCACGATGGTCGCGACGATGATGACCACCAGAGCCGGACGCACGGCGAACCCCACGTCCTTTGCTATCACGCGCGGTGATCGGGCGGTGTGGTAAGAACCGCCCGTGTCTGCGCGGTATTTGATCGGAATCGACCTCGGTACCACCAACAGTGCGGTGGCCTACGTCGATACGGCAGCCGCCGACCCTCGCGTCCGCGTGTTCGAGGTCCCGCAGCTGGTCGCGCCAGGTGAAGTCGCGCCACGTCGGCAGCTGCCGTCGTTCGTGTACCTCGCGGGCGAGATCGACCTGGCACCGCACGAGACCGCCCTGCCCTGGCGACCGGCGCCGGCGAGGAGCGCGGATCCGCAGGCACCGGTGACGTCGACGGCGCTGCGGCCGGTCGTCGGCGAGCTCGCGCGCAGTCAGGGCGCGCGCATGGCATCGAGGATGGTCGCGTCGGCAAAGTCGTGGCTGTGCCACCCGGGCGTCGACCGCGGCGCGCCGATCTTGCCGTGGGGCGATAACGACGGGCCGAAGCTGTCGCCGATCAACGCGCAGGCGCAGGTGCTCCGGCACATTCGTGAGGCGTGGGACTACGAGCACGCCGATGCGCCGTTCGAGGACCAGGAAGTGCTCGTCACCGTGCCGGCATCGTTCGACGAGGCCGCGCGCGAGCTGACGCTGCAGGCAGCGACCGCGGCGGGGTATCCGCCGGTCGTGCTGCTCGAGGAGCCGCAGGCGGCGTTCTACGCGTGGATCGATACGGCGCGGAGCAAGCTCGCGCCCGGCGAGCACGTGCTCGTGTTCGACGTCGGCGGTGGCACGACCGACTTCACGCTGATCGATGTCGACGCGGGCGGCGATGGCTTCACGCGTACGGCCGTCGGTGACCACCTGCTGCTCGGCGGCGACAACCTCGACCTGACGCTCGCGAAGATCGTCGAGCAGCGCGTCGTCCAGCGCAGCGGCAAGAAGCTCGACGCGCTCCAGTGGCACGGCCTGGTGCACGCGTGCCGGCTGGCGAAGGAGAGGCTGCTCGGCGACGACCCGCCGGAGAGCGCGCCGATCGTCGTGCAGAGCCGCGGCGCGAAGCTGATCGGCGGCACGCTGCGCGACGAGGTCACGCGCGACGAGCTCCACAAGGTCCTGTTCGACGGCTTCTTCCCGCTCGTCGCCAAGGACGCGCAGCTCGCGCGCGGTCGCGGCGGTCTGCAGGAGTTCGGCCTGCCGTACGCGGCCGATCCTGCGGTCACGCGACACCTCGCCGTGTTCCTGCAGCGGCACGCTGCGACGCGCGTCGACGCGGTGCTGTTCAATGGCGGCGCGATGACGCCGGCCTCGCTGCGCGAGCGCGTGCTGGGCCAGATCGGCCAGTGGCAAGGCGACGCGCCGCGCGAGCTCCACGCGAACATGCCGGAGATGGCCGTCGCGCAGGGCGCGGCGTACTACGGCCTCGTCCGTCGCGGGCTCGCGACGCGCATCAAGGGCGGCACGCCGCGCGCGTTCTACATCGGCGTCGATGCGAGCGGCATGCGCCGGCGCCCGCCGACGACGGAGGGCGTGACCGAGGAGCCAGCACGCTATGCGGTGTGCCTCGCGCCATCGGGTCTCGACGACGGTGCGCGCGTCCAGCTCGCGCGCGACTTCAAGCTCGTCACGAATCGACCGGTGAGCTTCCGCCTCTACTCGTCGAGTACGCGCGACGATCAGCCGGGCGCACTCGTGCCGATCGGCGACGGCAAGGCCGAGACGATCGACGACGGTAGTGACCTCCTCGAGCTGCCTCCGATCGTGACCGTGCTCCGCGCACGCGGCCGTGGCGAGGTGACGGTCCGTCTCGAGGTCCACATCACCGCGCTCGGCGCGCTCGAGATCTTCTGCGTCGACACCGAGCCGCCCAACGAGACCTGGAAGCTCGCGTTCGACATGCGCTCCGGCGGTGCCGCGCCCGCGGCCGATGCCGCCGCCGAGGCCGCGCCTCATCCGAAAACCGACGAGGCGAAGGGCAAGATCAAGGCCGCGTTCTCGACGGGCGCCGGCCTCTCGACGCTCACGCGCGATCTCGAGACGCTGCTCGAAGCGCGTCGCGACGAGTGGTCGATGATGACGGCGCGCGCCCTGTTCGACGCCCTCATCGAGGTCTCCGCCGATCGCAAGAAGACCGCCGACCACGAGCAGCGCTGGCTCAACCTCGCCGGCTTCCTGCTTCGTCCCGGCACGGGCGCGCCGCTCGACACGTGGCGCTCGCGCGTGATGTGGGGCGTCTTCAACGAGAACCTCGCGCATGCCAAGAGCGAGCCCGGCAAGCTCGCGTGGTGGATCACGTGGCGCCGTATCGCCGGCGGCCTCGCGAAGGGGCAGCAGGACCAGATCTACGACCGCACCGCGCAGCTCCTCCTGCCGAGCCCCAAGCAGGCAAAGAAGCTCGCCGAGACCAAGCCTAGCAAGCAGGAGCTCGCCGAGATGTGGCGCGCCGTCGCGTCGATGGAGCGCCTGCCGATCCAGCACAAGGTGAAGCTCGGCGACGAGCTCATCCATCGCATGGACTCGCGCAAGGGCCGCGAGGATGTCGTCCACCTGTGGGCGCTCTCTCGCATCGGCGCACGCGTCCCGCTCTACGGCCCGCTCAACGCGGTCGTGCCGCCGCAGACCGTCCGCAACTGGCTCGCGCCGATCATGAAGTGGGACTGGCCGGAGCCGACCGATCCCAACGCCGTCTCGCCGGTCGCATTCCCGCTCGCGCAGCTCGGCCGCCGCACGGGCGATCGCACGCGCGACCTCGACGACGCGACGCGCACCCAGCTCGCGAACTTCGTGCGCGCGATGCCGGGCGGTGATCGCGCAGCGGTGCTGATCGAGCAGGTCGTCGCACTCGAGGCGCGCGAGGAACGCGTCGCGCTCGGCGACACGTTGCCAGCAGGCCTCAAGCTCGTCATCGACGACGAGCGCCCCGCCGAGTCCGACGACAGCGCCGGAACCTGAACGCCTCTACGTCTTGCTATCCGATCGGCGACCGCCGACCACGAGCAGCCCGAACACCACGCCGATGAGCGTGGTGGACACGGGATTGCTCTTCCAGCCTCAACCTGAATCGCAGCCGACGAGCAGGTAGTAGATCATTCCTGCGGCGCCGCCGAGACCGGCAGCAAGGATGGGACGCCACGGTACAGAGCTCATCGATTACCTCGGTAAAGAGCGGTGACGCGTCAGCGGACGTCGTCGAGACCGCCTCCGTTCACGACCTGTTGAAATCCCGCATCCGACAACAGCTGTTGCGCCTTGGCAGCACGCCGGCCGGATGCGCAATAGACGACGATCGGTGCGCGCTTGTCACCTCCCACGAGCTGACTCACTTCTTCGACTCTGCCCGAGAGCTCGTCGATCGGGATGTGCCGGGCGTTGGGCAGATGCTCGGCAGC
>JABFXX010000302.1 GCA_013368795.1 Kofleriaceae bacterium | reverse complement strand
GAGAACGAGAAGACGGCGCTTCGCGCGAAGCTGTCGCAGACCGCGGTCGAGCTCGGGCAGTGGTGCCAGCGCCGCGCGCCGAAGCAGCCGGAGTGCGACTATCGCCTCGCGATCGCGCTCGGCCAGTACGCGCGCGAGCACACGTCGAGCGGCAAGGATGCGGCCAGGCGCATGGAGACACTCCTCCGTCGTGCGATCGCCGCGGAGCCGCGCCTCGACTCCGCGGGACCGCACCGCGTGCTCGCGCTCCTGTACTTGCGTGCACCGGGCTGGCCGCTCGGCCCCGGTGACCCCGAGACGGGCCTCGCAGAGGCGATGGCGGCGGTGCGGCTCGCTCCGAACGCCGCGTCGAATCAGCTCGTGCTCGGCGAAGCACTCGCCAAGAACGGTCACGGCGCCGAGGCGCGCGCCGCATATGCGAAGGCCGCGGAGCTCGCGACGGCGGCGGAACAGGCACGAGAGCCCGAAGCATCGCGCCAGCTGGCCGAGGCTCGCGCGGGACTCGCGAAGACCGGCGGCTAGCGGGTCGACGAAGGCCGGCGCGTCGCGCGTTGGGCACAAGCGGTCGCCGACCGGCGCGGCGATGCGCGCCCGATGGGCTAGCGCGTCGGTCGTGCGGCGACGATCGGTCGGGCCGGGAGGCGCGTGCCGCCGACGCCGAGCTCGCGAAGCTCGGTCTCCGTGAGAGGCGCCGCGAGCGTGTGGCGGAACCACTCGAACGACTCTGGCTTGACGAGCGGCGCGCGCTCGGCAACCTCGGGCAGCGGCGGCATGAGCTCGGCGAGCTGGTGCGCGAGCGCTGCGTTGTCGTCGGCGATCGCGGCGGTCTGGCCGAGCAGCTGTGAGACCTCGTCGCGGCGACTCCGCCTCGGCTCGTCGAGCTGCGCGATCGTGACGGCGCCCAGCATGAGCGACCACGCGCAGAAGATCCGGTAGCGGTCGCCGCGCGGCAGTGCCTGCAGGTACGCGAGCGCACCCTGCGCGTCTCGCCGCATGCTCGCGACGAGCTCCGAGCGGTCGGGTACGAGGAAGCGCCCGGCGGCCTCGTCTTCCTGCTGATCCTTCAGGATGTTCACCTTCTGGAGGAACAATCCGAAGTGATACGCGAGTGCCGTCGGCGGTGGCGTCTCCTTGCGGTCGTACGTCCACAGCTGCGTCAGCATCTCGCCGACGACGCCGGCGACGAAGCAGCAGTAGCGCGTGACGTCCTCGACATCGAGCAGCCGCATCGGTGCAGGCCGCCGCGTGTACGCCGCCATTCCCTGCGCCATGCGATCCATGGCGCCGTACATCGACGTGCGCGCCGGCGCGGGCAGGGCGTGACCCTCCGCGAGGAGCGCATGGGTCTCGCCCAGCAGCGAGCGCTCGCCGACGGTGAGGTTGACGGGGAATGCCTCGACAAAGGCGTCGACTTCACGTGTCGTCGGCATCGTGCGGAGGAACCCGCGCAGCCGCTCGAACTGGCGCTGCTGTATCGCCGGCTCGCTGAACGGCGCATCCTCGATCGTATCGAGTACGCGGAAGAGCAGGTAGGCGAGCGCGACCTCGTCGCGATACGGCGCCGTGAGCTGGGGAATGCACAGCGCGAAGCTGCGGCTCACCAGATCGAGCCAGTGCTGGTAATACGACCACGGTTTCATACGACGCCTCCTCTCCGGCGGACCGCTGCCCGATAGCGACCGAGCGCGAGCAGCGGGAAGCAATCGCGATACATGTGATAGCGGAGCATGAAGCCGGCGCAGAGCTCGCGGCCCTCGCGGATCCTCGCGCCACGCTGCTCTCCGACGCCGTAGCCCGGAAAGCCGCATCCGGTGTACGCGTCCTCGTCCCAGCGGCCCTCTGCGCGCTGGGTATCGATCAGATACTCGGCGGCACGTCGCGCAGCCGGCGAATCCGCACGATCTGCGGCGATGAACGCGAGCAGCGCCCATGCTGTCTGCGACGGCGTGCTCGGGCCGCGGCCACGAGCGGCAACCTCGACGTACGACTCGCAGCCTTCTCCGAAGCCGCCGTCGTGGTTCTGGCGCTCGACGAGCCAGCGGATGGCGCGGCGGACCGGGACGCTGTCGATCGGCTCGCCGATCGCGGCGAGTGCCGGCAGGACCGCGCCCGTGCCGTAGATGTGGTTCACGCCCCAGCGGCCGAACCACGAGCCCTCAGGCTCTTGCTCGCGATACAGATAGTCGAGCGCCTTGATCATCGCGGGATGGCCGCGGTCGAACCCGAGCACGGCGAGCGTCTCGACGACGTGCCCGGTGACGTCCGCACTCGGCGGATCGATCATCTCGCCGAAGTCCGCGAACGGAATCATCGCGGGCAGCCGAGACGTGTTGTCCTTGTCGAACGCCGCCCAGCCGCCGCTCTTGCTCTGCATCGCGAGCAGCCACTTGACCGCGCGGTTTCGCGTCTCGTCGTCGAGTGCGCCCGCTCGGTGCAGCCCGAGCAGCACCACCGCGGTGTCGTCGATGTCGGGATAGAGGTCATTCTCGAACTCGAACGACCATCCGCTCGGTTCGACCTCGGGCACCCGGACGCACCAGTCGCCGGGAACGCGGACCTCTTCCTTGCGCAGCCAGGTCGCGGCGCTCTCGACCATAGGCTCGGTCCGCGCGACGCCGGACTCGAGCAGCGCGACGAGTGAGAGCGCGGTGTCCCACACCGGCGAGAGGCAGGCCTGGATGCGCTTGCTGCCGTCGGCGCGCCGGATCATCCAGCGGTCGTGCATCCCGTCGATGCCCTTGCGGATGACCGGATGGTCGGAGCCGTAGCCGAGCGCGTGGAGCGCCATCAGCGAGTACACCGTCGGAGGCTGGATGCCGCCCCAGCTGCCGTCGGCCTCCTGGTGGTCGACGACCCACTGCTCGGCTGCCTCGCGTGCGTGCTTGCGCAGCGGATGCCACGGCAAGCGGTGGTAGCGTCGCAGCAGCGCGTCGATCGCGAAGAACACGCGATCGACCGTGTCGCGCGGCTGGATCGGCGGCGCGGGCATCTTCAGCGCGGACAGCCTCGCCGACGCTGGCACGGGCCGCACGGGCCGGTCGTTCATCAGGAGCAGGAGAGGGACGACGGTGGCGCGCGCCCACGACCCGAACGTGTAGATGCTGAACGGTGCGCGCGCCGGCAACAGCATCAGCTCGAGCGGCATCGTGGGCAGGTCGTCCCAGCTCCACTCGCCGCAGATCGCGAGCCAGATGCGCGTGAACACGCGGGCCCGGCCGATGCCGCCCCGCGCGATCGCGAAGTCTCTCGCGCGATCGAGATGAGGGCCTTCGTCGCCGGCGAGCTTGAGTGCGAAGTAGCACTCGATCGTCGTCGACAGGTCGCCGGGCGCGCCCTCGTAGAGCGCCCAGCTTCCGTCATCGCGCTGGTAGCTGCGGATATCCTGCGCGACGCCGCGCCAGATCGCGTCGTTGCGCTCCCCGATGACATGCGTCATCAGGATGTACTCCGCGTCCATCGTCGCGTTCGACTCGAGCTCGGCCCACCAGTACCCGTCAGCGAATTGTTCTCGCCGGAACCGGTCGTGTGCGCGCGCGATCACCAGATCTGCGTTCGCGCGTGCTTCATTGATCTCGGGCTCGACCATCGACTAGACCCTTTCCCGCTGTGATGGATGTTGCTGGAACCAACGCACGGCCTTTTCGAGCGTCGTGCGCATCGGTGTCTGCGGGAGCCCGAGCTCGCGAATCGCGCGGGCGCTGTTCGCGAACCTGATCTCGTGTGCGGTGCGCACACCCTCGAGCGGGACGCGTGCGCCCTTGCGCCGGCGCGCCGACAGGAACGCATCGGCATGCGCGATGGCGAGCGCGACGGAATACGGAAGGCGCAGCCGCGGGGCCTTGCGGCCGGAGACCTGCGCGAGGAGCTCGAGCAGCTCGCGCATCATCACGTTCGCGTTGCCGAGGATGTAGCGCTCGCCGCGCGCGCCGCGTTCGAACGCGAGCCAGTGGCCCTCTGCAACATCGTCGACATCGACCACGTTCATGCCGGTCTCGACGTATGCGGGCATCCGGCCGCGCAAGAAGTCGCGGATCATCGCGCCGGTCGGCGTCGGCTTGATGTCACCCCAGCCGATCGGGAACGTCGGGTTCACGATCACGGCGTCGAGGCCGCGCTTGCCCTCGTCCCGCACGACCTGCTCGGCGAGCCACTTGGTCTCCTTGTACGGGCCGGGCGCACGGTCGCCCGCATCCTGTTGCTCGTCGGGAATCGCCTCGCCGCGCATGCCACCGATCGTCGAGATGCTCGACGTGTAGACGAGCCGAGCGCCCGCCGCGCGTGCGGCCTCGAGCACGTTGCGCGTGCCGCCGACGTTGGTCGCATGCAGATCGGCGCGGTCAGCGGCGAACGAGTACAGCGCGCCGACATGGAACACCGCGGTGCATCCCGCGGCGGCTCGGTGGACAGAGTCTGGATCGCGCAAGTCGCCTCGCACGATCTCGACCGCCGCCACCTCGGGCACGTTCGGCGCGGTCCCGGCCCGGAGCAACACGCGCACGTCGACACCCTTGGCCAGCAGCGTGCGCGCGACGGCGCCGCCGATGAAGCCACTGGCACCTGTGACGAGTGCCCTCACGTGCGCACCTCACCTGCCTCGACACGGCCGAGCACGGGTACGAGCTCCTGCATCGCCTGACGGAGTGACCCGAGCGCGACGGCCGTGCGGACGCTGAGCCGCGCGAGCTCGACGATCGCCGACGGACCGCGGAGCGCGTGGCGGAGCACAGAGACGCCGTAGTCGGAGCGCACCTCGCCCGCGAACGTCGGCAGATCGATGTCGAGTGGATCGAGAATGACGCGGATCGCGAGCCACGGAATCCGCGCACGCTCGGCGGCACGCGCCGCCGCCCAGCTCTCGAGATCGACGGCGAGTCGCCCGGGCCGCGCGAGCGCGTGCTTGTCGTCGCGCTTCGCGGCGATGCGTGTCGCACACAGGAGCTCGCCCTCGGCCACGCGCTTGTTCGTGAGCGTCCGCCGCGCGACGTCCAGCACCGACTCGCGTGCGATGACGGTATCGCCGCTCTCGTCGCGTACGGATGAGGCGAGCACCAGATCGCCGGGCGCGAGCGCACCGTCGAGCGCACCCGCGAAACCGCAGCTGATCACGAAGCGAGGATGCTCCTCGGCTACTACGTGCGCGGCGCCGCCGCCGACGCCGACTGCGCGCGCGACCACGCGAGTACCGCCGACCCTGCCGGTCGCGGACGTGCCGTGTACTGTCGAGCCGAGCGCGGGCGCGATCCCACGCAGCTCGATCGGGAGCGCGACCAGGATCAACGTCGGCCGCTCCTCCCAATCTCCCCACGCCGAGGTGTCGCGCGACTCGAGCCGGTCGCGCCGGCGTTCCCAGCCTCGCTGCGACTTCGCCGCGATGTCCTCGCCGCTCAGCGTGATGTTCGCGATGTCGTCGAGCGCTACGACGATCCGACGGGTCGCGTGCTCGTCGAACATCTCGATGTGCGAGGCGCCTCGGTCGTAGATGAAGCCGACCAGCTTCGAGCCGTCGTACCGCTCTATGGTGACGTGGCCGCGGTAGTCGAACGCCTGTTCGACAAGTCGCATCATGCGTGCATCGTTCATGGGCGGCCCGTGATCATCGAAGCGACGGTTGAAGCGAGACCTCGCGCCGAGCGGAACGTGGCGTTCACCGCTGTTGGCTCGAAGCCACAATGGACCATGCAGTCCTGGCAGCGCGGGTTTCCGCTCGCGTGACCGTACTTCGACCAATCGGTCTCCTCCATCAGCTCGCGAAACGTGCTCGCGTAGCCGTCCTGCAAGAGGTAGCAAGGCCGCTGCCAGCCAAAGATGTTGTACGTCGGGTTCCCCCAGGGCGTGCACTCGAAGTCGAGCTTGCCCATCAGGAAGCGAAGGAACAGCGGCGACTGATTGAAGCGCCACGCCTTGTGCGGCGACTCGAGGATCTGCGCGAACAGGCGATTCGAGCGCTCGCGCTTGAGGAAGTGCTCCTGGTCGGGGGCCTTCTCGTACGAGTAGCCCGGAGAGATCATCATTCCTTCGACGCCGAGCTCCATCATGTCGTCGAAGAACTGGCGGACTCGCTCGGGCGCGGCGCCCTCGAACAGCGTCGTGTTGGTCGTCACGCGGAACCCACGACGGAGCGCCTCGCGGATCGCTGCGACCGCTGTGTCGTAGACGCCCTCGCGCGCCACCGATCGATCGTGGTCGATGCGCCCACCGTCCATGTGGACGCTGAAGCTGAGGTGCTTGTTGGGCTCGAACTTGTCGAGGTGCTGCTTGAGCAGTAGTGCGTTCGTGCACAGATAGACAAATCGTCCGCGCTCACAAAGGCCACGCGCGATCTCCGCAACGTCGGGATGAAGCAGCGGCTCGCCGCCTGCGATGCTCACGACGGGAGCACCGCATTCATCCGATGCGGCGAGGCACTCCTCGACGGAGAGCTGCTTCTTTAGCAGCGACGTCGGGTACTGGATCTTGCCGCAACCCGTACATGACAGGTTGCAGCGAAACAGTGGCTCGAGCATCAGGACGAGTGGATAGCGCTGTCGTCCCGCGAACCTCTGCTGGAGTACGTAGCGCGCCACCGCGAACATCTGCGCGAGTGGAATTCCCATGAATCGTCCCTTCTGGAGTTGCGACGAGGACGATTGCGATCGAAGCGAATGCTGTGCCACTGCGAAGCATCTGTCATCGAGACGTACGGAGCCCGGGAGAGTGCATTTGCGCGCGCGTCGTGCGGATCCCCTGTACGGTTCCTCTCCGCGGGCCGCGATGCGAGGACGTGAATCCACGCAATCGTTCCTCTCTGACGTGGTGAACCCGTCGGGAACACGCGTTGCACGATGCTCGCGCCCATGTCGGCGCGGTTGACTCGTCTTTGCGTGAGCGTATCGATGTCGCTCGCGGTCGCGTTGCTCGGAACTGCTCACGCGGATCAAGCGCCGACGCCGAATGTGGCGGGTGCTCCGTTACCCGGAGAGGAGAGCGGAGCGACGTGGAACGAACCGGGGCCGTCGACCGGTCGCTCCGTCGGCCGCGGTGTTCTGCTGGTGCCGAAGGCGATCGTGTGGACGGTGCTGCTGCCGGTCCGCGGCCTCATCTGGGTCTACGATCGCTACGACGTCAGCGATCGCTACTACGCGACGTTCTACAACCCATCCCGGACGTTCGGCATCACGCCGACCATCGCGTACGCGACCGGCTTCTCGATCATGGTGGGCGCGCGGCTCATCTCCAAGGACACGTTCGGGCAGTCCGAGCACCTGAGGCTCGAGGGCGCCTGGGGCGGTCGCTATCAAGCGCTCGGTGCCGCGTGGCTCGATAGCGGTACTCGATTCAATCCGGTCAAGCTGACCATCGGTGGCAACTTCGATCGGTTCGCGCGGCTCAAGTTCTTCGGTATCGGCAACGCCGATAGCTCGCCACCGCCGGCGATGCTGATCAATCCGCTCGTCAATCCGACCGCGGTCAAGACCTACTACCGGTACCAGGAGCTTCGCGCGGCACTGACGGCAGACTGGCGGCTGTTCGATGGCGTCAATCTCATCGGCCTCGGTGCGTTTACCGACCTGAACACCCACGCCTCGACGCGCGATCCGGCGATCGATACCGTCTACAACCCGGCCGACCTCATCGGCTTCGACGACGCCTTCCAGAAGTTCTACGGCCAGCTCGAGCTGCGCATCGATCGCCGGCGGGTCGCGCGGCCTCGCTGGGAGAACACGATGTACACGACCGGCTGGCTCGTGAGCGGATTCGCCGGCGGCGTGCAGGGCGTGAAGGGTTCCGACAACTTCGCGCACTACGGTGTCGACCTCCAGGCGTTCATCCACTTCGCGCTCGGCCCGCGCATGCTGTGGCTGCGGTTCTGGGGCGAGGGCGTCACCGGGGATGTCAACGAGGTCCCGTTCTACGAGCTCCCGTACATCGGCGGCGACATCCTGCGCGGCTACGACTGGGGTCGCTTTCGCGATCGGGTCTCTGGCGTCGCGACCGCCCAGTACATGTGGGACATCCAACGCAACACCGATGCGTTCCTGTTCGTCGATGCGGGACGTGTCTTCCACTCGATCTGGGACGTGACGCTCGACCAGCTGCGCGTGGGATTCGGCGGCGGGCTATCGCTCCACACCCAGAACGGGTTTCTCGTCGCGTTGTCTTTGGCAGGCTCGATCGACGGCGGTGTGTTTCTGACCGCCACGCTGAATCCACTCTGGAACGAGGTGCCGCGATGGCGTTGAGGTCTACGCGCGTTGTGGTCGTGGTCGCGCTGGCGTGCTGCGGGACGAGTCGGCCCGAGCTCCCTCCCGTTCGCTTTGCCAACGCGCCGCCGGCGACCGTCGTCAACGATCGTCGCCCAGTCCCGAACGGAGTGGAGACCTCGCGCAACATGCTCGAGCTCGACTTCTTCGATCGCTCGTTTCAGGGGCCGATCCTCCGCGTACTGTCATTGCCCGAGAAGCGACGCGCGCGCGGTGTGAACTCGTTCGACGAGGTGCCCGACTCGACGTGGTTCACGAACCGGATCGGCGTCCGCGACCTGACCCCCGAGGAGGTTGGCAAGGGCCCGGGAGGAGAAGACGACGGCCCCGAGGCGCACAAACCGTGGACGATCCACAGCACGAAGCCGGGCGGCACCGAGATCGGCTTCATCATGACGGACGCGCGCGGCGTCAAGTACGGACTCGGGTTTGACGGGACGGACTACCCCGAGGTCGAGACCGGCGCGGCGGTCGTCGTCAATCGTCTGCTCTGGGCGTTCGGCTACAACGTGCCCGACGATCGCGTCGCGTTCGTGCGGCCCGACGAGCTCGTGGTCGCACCCGACGCCGTCGTCAAGGACACGCAGGGTCGCAAGCTCTTCCACCTCGATCGCAAGGAGGTCGATCGCCAGCTGGCGAAGGTGTGGCACACGCCCGATGGTCAGATCCGCGTGGTCGCCTCGCGCTGGCTGAGCGGCGAATCACTCGGCGGTACCCCGCCGTCGGGCACACGCCGGGGCGATCCGAACGATCGCATCGCTCACGAGGATCGTCGCGACCTGCGCGGCCAGTATCCGGTCTTCTCGTGGGTCGAGCACCTCGACCTCGTGCGCGGCAACTTCCTCGACATGCTCGTCGGGTCGCCCGACGATCCGTCGCGCCGCTACGTCATTCACTACATGATCGACTTCGGCAGGAGCATGGGGACTCTCCCGGCGATCGAGAAGAACCTCCGCTCGAACCACCGCTACCTGTTCGACTGGTCGGAGCCGATCTGGTCGCTCGGCCTCGCACCGCGGCCCTGGGGCCACCACTGGGCACCTCCGCTGCTCGGCGTGTCACCGACGTTTGTCTCCACCGGCTTCGATCCCGGCGAGTGGAGGCCCGACATTCCATACCCGCCGTTCGTCGCTTCCGATCGCTTCGACATGTTCTGGGGAGCGAAGATCCTCGCCCACTTCACGCCCGCCCAGATCCGCGCGGCGGTCGAGGCAGGGCGGTACTCGGATCCGCGCACCGTCGACTACCTCACCCAGACGCTGATCGAACGCCAGCGCGCGATCATCGAGTACTGGTACACGCGCGTGAACCCGCTCGACAAGTTCACCACCGACCCCGCTGGCCTGTGCTTCCAGGACCTCGCGATCAAGCAAGAGCTCGCACCGGCCGCGCAGACTCGCTATCTGCTGAAGAGCTACGACCGCAACAACCAGCGCCTCAGCTACGTCTCAGTCCCGGCGATGCCGAGCGGCACGACCTGCACGAGCTCCGCGACGCTCGCGACCGATGGCGACGGCTACACGATCATCAAGGTCACGACCGAACGACCTGGCTACGTCCACTCGACGGTCGTCCACCTCGCGAAGGATCCGGCGACAGGGTCATGGCGCGTGATCGGCGTGTTGCGCATGTAGCGACGTACCGCGCGCAACGGGGCATCACTTCGGCCGACGGGGCACGTGCGTTGCACGCCTCGCCTCGGAGGCCATATGACGATCGCACTCGCGGTGGTGTTGGTGGCGAGTTGGGTCTACTGGCTCGCGAGCGTCGCGTGTGCGCGGCGCGTCCTGACGCCACAAACCCACACAGACCTGTTCGTGCCACCTGTGTCGATCCTGAAGCCCGTGCGCGGGCTCGACTTCGAGGCACGCAAGAACTTCCTCAGTCACTGCGAGCAGCGCTATCCCGAGTTCGAGGTGGTGTTCGGCGTGACGAGCGCCGACGAGCCGGTCGTGCCGCTCATCACGGAGCTGCAACGTACGTACGGTCCCGACCGCGTGCGGCTCGTGATCGCACCGCACGAGGCGCCGAACCCCAAGGCCGGTCTCCTCGCCGAGCTCGCGCGTCGCGCCCGCTACGACATCATCGTCGCTACCGACAGTGACGTTCGGCTCCCACCGGACGGTGTCGCGCGCGCGATCGCGCCTCTCGCTGATCCGTCGGTCGGCCTCGTCACGCTGCTCTACCGCGGCGACCGCGTCCTCAGCATCGCCGCCGCGCTCGAGGCGCTCGGCATGGATGCCGAGTTCATGCCCTCGGCGCTCGTCGGTCAGCGCGTGCTGCGTACGCCGTTCGCGCTCGGTCCGGGCAACGCGGTCCGCCGCGACGCGCTCGATCGCATCGGTGGCTTCGACGCCATCTCGAGCTATCTCGCCGACGACTACCAGCTCGGTTTCAAGATCGGCGCGGCAGGTCTTCGCGTCGCGGTCGGCGAGGTCGTCATCTCCGCCGTCCTCGGCCCGACGTCGCTGCGCACCTGGTGGACGCGAGAGGTGCGGTGGGCGCGAACGATCCGCATGAATCGGCCGTCCGGATACCCGGGCCTCCTCGTCACGTTCAGCACGC
Organism: Kofleriaceae bacterium; assembly: GCA_013368795.1. GTDB lineage: Bacteria > Myxococcota_A > Polyangia > Haliangiales > Haliangiaceae > JABFXX01. Next base: position 5,393 of record JABFXX010000302.1, on the reverse strand, counting down.
CACTCGCCCTGTTCGCCACGATCGCGCTTGGCTGGTGGCCCGCGCTGGTCGCCTCGCTCGCGATTCGTGGCTACGTCGGCTGGCAGATGACGCGGCTCATGCCCGACATCCCGCTCCGGCGCTGGTTCTGGCTGATGCCGATCCGTGACCTCCTGAGCCCGCTGATCTGGTTCGCGGGTCTCTTCGGCCGACACGTGACCTGGCGTGGCCGCACGTTCCGCGTCGCCGCCGACGGCCAGCTCCACGAGCCGCCGCGAGCCCCGGAGGCGGCGCGGGTGACACCCTGATGCTCGAGCGAGCCACGAGCCTCCGGCGCCGCACGGTGCTCGGAGCGCTCGTGGCGATCGCATTCCTCGTCGCCACCACGGCGCTGACCGTCGCGTACTTCACCGATCTCAAGACGCTCGTCCGCGTCCTCTCCGGCGGCAGCTGGCCCTGGATCGCCGCCGCGGTCGCCGTTCACCTCGTCTACTTCTTCGGCTACGCGATTCTCTACCGCCTCGGCTTCGCGGTCGTCGGCATCTCGCTGCCCGCTCGCTCGATCGTGCCCGTCCTGTTCGCCGGGCTCTTCATCAACCTGATGGTCCCGACCGGCGCGGGTGCGGCGGCCCTGTTCGTCAACGATGCCGTCCGCCGCGGTCACAGCGGCGCGCATGCGACCGTCGGTGTCGTCCTCGTCCTGCTCCTCGATCTGCTCACGGTCGTGCCCTTCGTCATCTGGGGCATCGCGTTCCTCCTTCACGCGCGGATGTTCGAGTCATGGCAGCTCCTCGCCGCCGGCGCATACGTCCTCTATCTCGTCCTGCTCGTCGCGATGATCGCGCTGTCGCGCATCAAGCAATCGGCCGTCCGCCGCGCACTCGGCTGGCTCTCGCGCATGCTCCATCGCGTGCTCGGCTGGTTTCACCGCCGCGGTCCCGCAGACGACTGGCCCGAGCGCACGGCCGCAGGCCTTGCCGATGCCGCCGGCGCGATCGTCGCCAATCCCTCGCGCCTCGCGCTCGCCGCGCTCTCCGGCCTCGCGATCCACGCGCTGCACGCGCTCGGCCTGTGGCTGTTCGTCGTCGCATTCGGCGCGCAGGTCCCCGTCGGTGGCCTCGTCGCCGCGTTCTCGCTCGGCATCGTCCTGCAAGTCATCGCGGTCGTGCCGCAGCTCGCGCCGCTGTCTCAGGCGTTCATGACGGCGACGTTCGTCGATGTCGGCGTCGAAGCGGGCCCGGCGGTGGCGGCGACGTTTGCGTTTCGCGGCATCCTGCTCGCGGTGCCCGTCGTGATCGGTCTTCCGTTCGCGTGGCGCATCGGTCGGGTTCGTGTCGACGCTCGTCGGCGATCGCGTGAACAAGATCCACGCGCATAGCTGCAACGTTTTGTTGCACATCGGCGTGCCTGCATTCGCGTATTGTCGGACTCATGTCGAAGAAGGGGTTTGGGGGCACTGTGGTCCTGGTATTGGCGGTGGCGGTGATGGCTCGGGTGGCGGTGGCCGATGACGAGTCGGATCGCAAAGAGCTCGTCGAGGACATCGACGACAAGGTCGAGGACGAGCTGTCCGACATGGTTTCGCGCCTCGATCGTGTGAAGGGTAGCGACTCGCGTGCGCAGACCATCGTCCGGAACTACCCCGGCTACATCTCGCAGTTCCGTGAGGCAGCGACGTACCTGAGGCGACAGAAGGAGCTGCAGCGTCTCGCCGATGGCATCGCCGACCGCTGCGCATCCGCCGAGTCCGACCTGCAGTCGGAGATCCGACGCTACGTCGGCGACCTCGACAGCAAGGCTGCCGACGAGGGGCCTACCAAGCTGGCCGACCTCGGCAAGAACTTGGGGCGCACGTGGGGCGACGCGATGAGCAAGGTCCGCGAGAGCGAGAAGGAGATGAGGGGCGCCGCCGACAAAGCGCAGTTCAGGGTGAGCGAAGACAAGTGGTCGTACGTCCAGAGCAACATGAGCTCCGCTTCGAGCGGAATGCTGGCCTACTGGAACGACAAGGCTCGCGCGGCGAGTGACAAGTGTCAGCGGCTGGAGCAGGGCGAGAAACACCCGGACATCGACAAGGCACTGGCCACCCTCGCGAGCTATTCGAGCAACACCAAGAGCACGGTGACCCAGCTCAAGCGCGACTACAACGCGTGGCTGCGCGACGTGCGCAAGTTGCGAAGCTTCTCGGACCAGGATCGCGACGCGATCCGCGACGCGTTCTGCACCGCGGGCGAGTACGAGATGGAGGCGAAAGCCAAGGAGGTTGCGGATCGCTGGGCCAGCGAGATCAACAACGTCTACGGCAGCGTGACAGGCCAAGGCGATCGCCTGCGTGCGCGTTCCACCGCCACCCAGATGGCAAAGTACCAGGGGCCCAAGGATGTCATCGTCGGCGTCGAGAAGAACCTCGCCAATCTCGCGAAGCTGAAGGGCTACGAGCTTGCGGGCAGCAACAACCCGAACATCCGCACTCGCATCGAGTGGGGCAACAAGCGCCACGACGAACTGGAAAAGGCCTGCGCGTACTTCGAGGCTGATGTGTCGAGCAGCTACTGCCGGAACGCGATCCGCAGCGGGTCGAACTGCCGCCTCGACTGCATCAAGGACTGCCAGGTGATCGAATTCAAACCCGATAACTCCAAGGCGAGGGCAGAGGGGCAGCAGCAGGTCGAGGCTTACCGCGACGGACTCGATAGATGGTACAAGCAAGACAAGACCGACCTATTCAAGAGGTATCCAGATCTGGCCCGGTGCGAATCAAGCGACAAGACGGAGCTGAAGATCAAGACCGACGTTGTCACGTATGAGATGTGCTCCGGGACCGTGAAGAATCAGCTGGGCCAGCAGCTCGACGAAACAACTCTCGAAGTGAGTGAGTCCCCTGAGTGACGACACCGACTGTTGGCTTCTGGTTCATCTACGAGACTCGGTTGATCAACTCGGATCGAATCGGGAGACTTGCGGAGTTGTTGACGGATCGGCGGTGGCCCTGGCAGCCGAGTCTCGTGCGGCCGATGCCGGCACCCGGTGATGGGCTTTACCCTTGGCCCGGTGGAAGGATCGCAGCGAAGGCACTACGCAGCACAATCGAAGACGTGCTTTGTAGCGATTCGGCGACAGCGATCCACCTCTCGACGAGTCGCCAGGATGCTGGCAACCACGTATTCGTCATCGTGGACAACGGTAGCCCACGGGCGGTGTTTGAGGACCGAACATTTCCGTGTCGAGCCATCGGGCTATGCCGCTATCCGGTTCCTGCCGGCAAGAGCATCGACGCGTGGCTCGCGCTCGTTCGCGAGCTCGCAGCCGTCGTCGAGGCCGCGCATGGCGTTATCTGGGTCGATACGGACGAGCGCTACATCCTCGCGCGTCAATTCGTGTCCGGTTCCGCTCAGCCACGGCAAGCGCCCGATCATCCAGGCAACGAATCAAATCGGATCATTAGTGCCCGCAAGCACCTGGGCGACCGCTACGTGCGATTCCCGGGCTGGGCGACGTTCTTGCGCAGCGCCCATGTCGAGGCGGTCGGTGGCCGGGACAAGCTCCTCGCGGTGGTGAGGCCGCCCGTGGTTCACGACGTTGGCGACCTGCTCTATATCCAGCTCTCCGTTTCAGTCGAAGAGGCGCTCTTGCCGGAAACCGAGGCTCGCCGTCAGGCCCTCATCGAGCTGCTGTCACCCATCATTGTCCCGATGCCACCGGCGCGTCCCGCCGCGTGATGCTCTATGCGGTCTGCGAATAGCCGTCTCGACGGCCGCGGTGCCTTCACCAGCTGCCGGAATCGGCTCGAGCGAGCTACACGCGAGGCCGCAAGGTGACTTATCCGGCGTTGGGCTTTTGGCTAATCTTCGAGACCCCGCTCCTGAAGTCCGATCGGGTGACGAACGTTGCCGAGCTACTGACGGATCCGCGGTGGCCGTGGCAACCGAGCCTCGTGCGGCCGATGCCCTCGCCCGGTGAGGGGCTGTACCCGTGGCCCGGCGGCAAGATCGCAGCGAAGGCTCTCCGCGGCGCGGTCGAAGATGTGATTCGCAGCGATTCGGCGACGGGGATCTATCTGTCGACGAGTCGTCAGGATGCGGGAAACCACGTGTTCCTCATCGTCGACAATGGGACGCCGCGCACGCACAAAGAAGGACGCATCCCGTACACAGCCCTGGGGCTCTGCCGCTATCCGGTTCCGCCTGGCAAGAGCATCGACGCATGGCTCGCGCTGGTTCGCGAGCTCGCAACCGTCCTAGAGGCCAAGCACGGCGTCATCTGGGTTGACGCTGATGAGCGCTACATCATCGCGCGGCAATTCGTCTCCGGTTCTCCGCGGCCACGGGAAGCGCCAGACCACCCAGGCAACGAGTCGTATCGGATCATTCACGCCCGTCGCGACCTAGGGGAGCGGTACGTGCGGTTCCCGGGCTGGGCGACCTTCTTGCGCAGTGCCCATGTCGATGCGATCGGTGGCCGCGAGAAACTGCTCGCTACCGTGAATCCGCCTGTGGTCCACGATGTCGGTGACCTCCTCTACCTCCAGCTCTCTGCCTCGGTCGACGATGCTCTCTCCGACGAGACGCAGGCGCGTCGTCGTGCTCTCATCGAGTTGCTCACGCCGATCATCGTCCCGTTGGCTCCGGCGCGTCCCGCGGCATGACGTCCTTGGGCCATGAAGCGACTGCCCGATGGACTTAGCGTCTTCTCCAGCTGCCCGACGCAGCTCGATGAACTGGCTCTCGACTTGAGTGAGGCCGTTACGTGATTTATCCGGCGTTGGGCTTCTGGTTCATCTTCGAGAGCCCGCTCCTCACCTCGGATCGAGTGTCCAGGGTTGCGGAGCTACTGACGGACCCGCGGTGGCCCTGGCAACCGCGCCTCGTGCGGCCTATGCCGTCGCCGGGCGAGGGGCTGTACCCGTGGCCGGGCGGTAAGATCGCGGCGACGGCGCTCCCCGGCATCGTCGAAGACGTGCTTCGTAGCGATTCGGCGACCGGGATCCATCTTTCGACAAGTCGCCAGGATGCGGGAAACCATGTGTTCCTCGTCGTCGACAATGGGACGCCGCGCACGCACAAAGAAGGGCGCATCCCGTACACAGCCATCGGGCTGTGTCGCTATCCGGTTCCGGCCGGAAAGAGCATCGAGGCGTGGCTGTCGCTCGTCCGGGAGCTCGCGGCTGTTCTCGAGGCCAAGCACGGCGTCATCTGGTTCGACGCCGACGAGCGCTACGTCACCGCTCGCCAGTTCGTGTTGGGTTGGGCGCAGCCACGGCAAGCGCCCGATCACCCGGCGAACGAATCGCACCGGATCAATCGCGCCCGAAGAGAGCTGGGCGACCGCTACGTGCGGTTCCCGGGCTGGGCGACCTTCTTGCGCAGTGCCCATGTCGACGCGATCGGTGGCCGCGAGAAACTGCTCGCGACCGT
>JABFXX010000496.1 GCA_013368795.1 Kofleriaceae bacterium | reverse complement strand
TGATCTAGATGTTGCAGCCGCCGGTCGTGAACGGCCGGCCATCGGTGAGCTCGCATTCGAACTTCACGCACGTCCCCGCGGGGATGTAGCTGACGAGCCCATCTGGATCGCACGCGTGCGCGCACGCATCGTCTCCTTCAGGCAGCAGCGCGCAGTCGATCTCGTTGTCGGGGGTCTCCTCGCCGACGAAGGTCTGCACGTTGTCGTCGGGTTCGGTCGCGGGATCGAACTCCTTGCCGTCCTCGACGGGCAGCGGGCCGGGATCGCCGCCGAGGCCGTCGCCGATGCATGCCGAAAGGACGAGCGCCGTCGTCGCGATGAGCTTCAGCATGCTGATACGACGAGCACGCTGCGTGCCCGGCGCGTCGGAAGACCTCGTAATGACTGCAAGCGCTGCGAGGCCGGCGCAGCAGGTGCGACTCCGGCAGACGCTGCAGGCGATAAGGCGGCTCTATCGCGAAAATGTGCCGATTCGCCCACATGTCGTTGACGAATCGCCTTCGGCCAACTGATAGTCCGGCGCAAATGATGCGCGCGAAATTCCTTTCACTAGCAAGCATCACCGTGCTGGCCGGGTTGGCTGGTTGTGGTGACAATTCCAAGACGTGTGGGCCGGGCACCGAAGATGTCGACGGTGTCTGCACGGGTTCGGGCGGCGGCGGTCAATGCACCGACGGCACGATCCTCGTCGACGATCACTGCGAGATCGATCCGAACTCGTGCCAGGACGGCACCGTCCTCATGGGCGACAAGTGCGTCGATCCGGCCACGCACATGGCGACGATCGAAGAGGCGGCGGAGCCGAACGGTCTCGGCCTCGGCGGCGAGACGTCGAACGATCCTGCCGGCGAGATCGCTCTGAAACCGGTCGGCGAGCACTTCACGATCCACGGCAAGATCATCCCGTTCCAGGACGCGGATGGCGACGGCCAGCAGGACGCGGACTTCGACAGCTACCTGCTCGACGTCAACGGCCCGACCCTGATCAACGTCAGCGCCGACGGTCTGCACGGCCTCGCCGGCGGCTTTGTCGCCGTCGCGGCTGTCTCGAGCACCGATCCGCTCAGCAACTGGACGCGCTTTGGCGTGAACCCGATCGGTGACACGGCGAAGCGCCAGATCTATCTGCCGCAGGCGGGCACGTACGTCCTCGCGATCGCCGACACGCGCTCGCTGTTCCTGTCCGGCGCTGCTCCGGGCGCCCAGGCCGACGCTCCGGCGTTCGAGTACTACGTCACGGTCGATCAGCTGACCGCGCCGACCCCGACGGCGCTGACTGCGACCGCGGGCGTTGCAACGAGCCAGGGCCAGATGAACCCGGGCGAGGTGAAGCTGTTCTCGCTCGCGATGGGCGATGGCGTGAACAGCGCCGAGCTCGCGGTCGGCATCGACCAGGTTGTCGAATCGATCGTCGTCGCGAACAACCGCGGCTCGACGATGACGATCAAGGCCGTCGCCGACGAGGACAGCAGCGTTGGCACCGCGAGCGCGACCGTGTTCGGCGTGCGGTCGGCGACCGACACGCAGATCGTGGTCGTCGACGCGCTCTATGACACCGTCAACGCGCCGTACGACTACGACCTGACGATCAACATCGGCACCGCCGGCGCACTGTCGACGACCGGTGGCGACGTCGGCCAGCCATCGTCGACGACCGACTTCTCGGTCTTCTACTACGACGTCCCGGCCGACGGCCTGACCGTCGGTATGGACCTCGCCTGGGATCGTCCGGTGTCGGGCTTCGTGCTCGACGAGGACGGCTTCATCTTCTCGTCGTTCACCTACCTCGACCTGCTCGGCGACTTCGACGGTTCGTTCGAGGGCTACACGGGTCTTTTGCGCCATGCGGCGCCGGGCCGCTACTTCTTCATGGTGTACGACCCGACCGGCGATGCGACGGACATCACCGCGACGAGCACGTACGCGGGTCTCCAGCCGGCGAACATCGTGAGGGGTACGCCGCTCACGAACCAGGCCGTGAACGCGTACAACTCGGTGCCGTTCAAGTACACGTCGGATGTCGCGACCACGCCGTGGCAGCTGTTCAACATGACGGGCTCGGGCACCGGCGCGCTGACCGCGACCTACTACGACCCGGATCTCGCGATCGGTCGCCTCGACGCGCTCGACGTCCCCGACTGCCAGTTCTGCTTTGACGATGCGCCGCTCGCGATCTTCCAGCACGGCTACGCGGAGGCGGGTACGCCGCGTGGCCGTATTCTCCTCGACGACGCGACCCCGGAGTACTTCGTCAAGGTCAACGCGGCGAACACGACTGGCACGCGCACCATCAACGTCGATTTCGCCGCGCGCGCGTTCACGGACCTCGGCAACATCGCGATCGGCACGCCGGCGACGCGCATGAACGTGGCGCTCGACACCACGAACACGGTGCAGCGCTACCTCGCGCGCTCGACCGCGAACAACCGCCTCACCGCGCTCGTGCACCCGCACCAGGTGACGCTCGACACCAACGTCCAGCCGCTCAACCGCGACGAGAGCGCGCGCGGCCCGCTCGGCAACCAGGGCACGCTGGGCGCCGACGACTCGTCGACGGACATCGTCGGTGCGAACGGCTGGGTTGCGTTCGAGGTGACCGCGCCCGCGACTGCCATCCTCGGCGGCCAGTTCGATCTCACCGCGACGGCGCTCGCCGGCGTGACGTACACGCAGTCGGCGGGCACCACCGCGTTTGCCGACGCATGCCCGGGTGGCGCGACGGTCGCGCTGTCCAACACCGACGAGGGCCGCTCGACCGGAACCATCCCGGTGCCGGCCGGCTTCGACTTCTACGGCGTCCCGGTATCGGGGATCCGCGTGTTCTCGAACGGCTTCCTGAGCGTCGACACGACGCTCGACTGCGCGGACGGCGCGAATGACTGCTACTTCACGAACTCCGACATCCCGAACGCGGCGGCGCCGAACGGCATCGTCGCGCCGTTCTGGGATGACCTCGTGATCACCGGAACGGGCAACGCGATCTGCCGCAAGAACACGGGCTCGAAGCTGATCATCCAGTGGACCGGCCGTCGCTACTCCGGCAGCACGGCGGTCCAGTTCCAGGCGATCCTCGACGCGACGAACGACACGATCGAGTTCGTCTATGGCCCGGGCCAGGCGGCTGCGAACACCGGCTCGACCGCGACGATCGGTATCGAGAACCAGGTCGGCTCGGCTGCTTCGAAGGTCGGCTTCAACGCCGCGGGCACCACGGTGCCGAAGCTCTTCACGCCGATGTAGTCAACGCGCGAGCATCCGACGCTCGACGTGACCGCTCGCCGCGAGGCGGGCGGTTTTCATTTTCGGTCCTACTCGGCGAGCGTCACACCGACGGCAGCGCACTGCTCGCGGAGCTTCTTCTTGCCCTCGGCATCGAGCGCGGCGTAGCGCTGCGCCATGCCGGGCGCCCGACAGCGTGCCGCCTCGAACGCGCGGTTCATCCGCTTCTCCTGGGCCTGCCCCTGCTCGCTGGCGAAGTCCTTCGTAGGCGGCGGCTCGACCTGGCCCGGCTTCTTCGCGGGCTTGACCACGTCCATGCCGGTGCGCTTCGAGCCCGACGACGGCGATGTCGTCGCGGGCACGTCGGTCGCTCCGGCTGCTGTGTCCGAGCTCGCCGGGGCAGCCTCGCTCGACGGCGTCGACGACGGGATCATTCGCGCGGCGCGTTCGTCGGCTGCGTGGCCCAGGCTCGGGCGATGGGGAGCCGGAAGCGGCGTACCTGGCGGTACGTCAGCCGGCGCTTTCGCCGATTGTGACGACGACTGTGACGACGCTTGCGACGACGACGCGTCCGACTGCGTCATCTGATAAACGCCGTACCCCAGCCCAGCGGCGAGGATGACACCCAGCAGAGCGAACCGCTTCACTCCGGGCGTGATAACACGCGACCCGCGCCGGTCCAACGCCGTCGTCGCGAGCGTGAGTCGGGTCTCAGAACGGGCGCGGCGAGCGCCGCACGGGCTCGTCGAGCCTGTTGCCGGCTTAGCGACGTCGACGACGAGCGAGCGCAACAAGTGCAAGGCCGAGCACAACGCCCGTCGACGACGAGCCGCCGCCGGTCGCCGAACAGCCGCCGGCGACTTCCTGCGCATCGTACTGGTCGTCGGCCTCGCCGCTCGTCGGCTCCTCCATGCCCGGCACGACGGTGAGCGCGATGTTGACGGTGCCGATGGTCGAGCCACCGTCGGAGAGCTCGAGCTGCTCGAAGATCGGCGTCTCCTCGGTGACGGCCGGCGTCGTGATGTCGAACGCGATCTCGCCCATCGTGCCGGCGGCAATCGGCGCGCCGAGGTCGGAGATTTCGGTCGGCGAGATCCAGCTCGGATCGTGGAGCTGCGTCGTGCCGCTGGCGACGCGGAGCACCGCGGTGCCCGGCCAGTCGGCCTGGCCGTTGTTCTGGAGCGTCACGCGGTAGTGCGCGCGCGACTGCGGCTGCGCGCGATCGGGACCGTCGACGGAGAGGACATCGACCGCGAACATCATGTTCGGCGTCATGCACGTCGGACCGATCGCGAAGCCGGTCGCCGGCGCCTGCTTGAGGCGCGCTTCGGTCTGCGGACCGTACGCGCCGTCCTCGGCGATCTTGTCGGCCGGGTGGTTGCGGTTCCACAGGCGCTGGAACGCGAGCACGTCCTTGCCGCGGATGTCCGGCGACGACAGGTGATCGAAGTGCACCGCATCGCCGGGCACGTCGTGCGCCCAGCCCTTGGCGCTCATCGCCGAGATCAGCGTGCTGTAGTTCGAGACGTCGATCGCGCGACCGCTCTGGTGATTCGAACGACCGGGCGTCGCGGCGGCGGTGATGCCGCAGCGGCCCTGCTGGTACCAGCGGTAGAGGAGGTACTGCTGCGGCAGCGTGCGAAACGCGCTGTTGATCTGGACCGTGCGCGTCGAGGCGACCGCCTCGAGATCGGTCTTCGCCGTCGAGTGGAGGTAGGGCAGCACGGCGCTGCTGGTGATCTGCAGGCGCGTCGTCGGCTCGAACCGCTTGAGCAGCGTCGGGCTCTGGCAGCTGATCTCGTCCGCGATCTGCTTCGACAGGCCGATCACGACCGCGGTCGAGCAGCCCGAGCTCGTGTACGACGACACGGTCGCGTACTGCGCGGTCTCGCTGACCTCGACGTCATCGGACGCACCATCGAGACAGCCGGCGAGCAGGCTGCATCCCGCGAGCAACACCCCGGTGGGGACCACACGTAGCAACCTGGAGATTGCACTTCCCTCGGCGGGCTTGGCGAACGTCGCGAAAGAACGACCGGCGGCGATGTGATGACGCATGGCTTGCCCTGCGTTCAGCAACCACCGCGCCGAAACTAGTGAAAATCGCTGCACAACGCGCGATGCGCGTGATGTGCAAGCACGCGCACTACAAGGGGTTCGCGACGTGAACGAACTGCGTCTCGAGGCCAGGAAACTTCATGCGCAGCTCGTCGGCGATCCGCATCGGCCCGAACACCTCGGTCGCGACGTGACCCGCGGCGACGAGCGTCACCTGCAGCTCCTTCGCGAGATCGCCCGCGCGCTCCGCGAGCTCGCCGGTGACGAACATGTCGCAACCGGCGGCGGCGGCGGCCTCGAGTAGATCCGACGCTGCACCCGAGCACACGCCGACCTTGCGTACCTGCTCGGGCCCGTACGGGAACACGAACCGCGGCTGCTGGCCCTTGCACACGCCGCCGGCGACGCGACCGATCGCCTCCTGCTTCGACAGCGGCGTCGCCCACGTGCCCGCGAGGCCGAGCGCGGTGCCGCGCACCTCGCCGAATGCCTCGCGCTGCGAACCGAGTGCGAGCGCGTCGGCGAGGCCGGTGTTGTTGCCGAGGCGCGCGTGCTTGTCGAGCGGCAGGTGATACGCGGCGAGCGAGACGTCGTTGCCGAGCAACAGCTTCATTCGGCGCGCCATCGGTCCGGCGATCTTCGTCAGGCCCGAGCCCCATACGAGGCCGTGGTGGACGACGATCAGATCGGCGCCGAGCTCGACCGCGCGCGCGATCAGCTCCGCCGATGCCGACACGCCGGTGACGACGCGCTCGACCTCGAGTGCACCTTCGACCTGCAGGCCGTTCGGCGCGTAGTCCTTGAAGCGATCGATCTCGAGCGTCGAGTCGAGGTAACCGACGATCTCGCGCAGGTGCACCGGCATGGCGCCGAGCGTATCAGCGACGGCGACGGCGGAGGAGCGCGAGTGCGGCCAGGCCGAGCCAGCCGGGCGATGCGCCGCCGGCGCTGCAGCCGCCGTCGTCGACATCGGGTGGCTCGATGCGTGCGGAGTACGTCGTCGGCTCGCCGACGTTGCCGTTGAGATCGACGGCGCGGACCTCCAGATCGAGATCGAACGGCTCCGCGTCGAAGTCAAACCGCATGAACAGCGTGCCCAGCTGGGGCTTCACGATGCGGTCGCCGAACCCGGACACCGGGCTCTCCGGGCTCAGCACGGTCACCTGGTAGCCCAGTTGGTCCGCAGGGGCTCGATCGTCGGTGGCCGCGACGCCGAGCTCGATCTGAGAGAGGCCGGCGCAGCTCGCGCCACCACCGCCGTTGTCGCCGTGCCTCGTCACCGATCGGAGCGCGACGTACGGCGCACCCGGAGGCGTCACGTCATCGGCGTACGCGGGATCGGTCACATGGTCGAAGTTGTAGAGCGGACTGCACGCCTCCGACGGGCGCGAGACGAGCAGCGTTGCTGCGGCAAGGGCAAGACCGACAACCGACTTCACGGCGCGAGCATAGCCATTCACGCGCGGCACGATCCGAGATACGAACGCGGTGTGATCGATGTCGCGACCGCCGTGGTCCGCCCCGACGCCGCGCGTCCGGGGCGCAGCGACGTCCATCGCGCACGCGCTGCGGGTCCGCTCCGCCTGCTCTGCCCTCGCGCCGCGGGCAACGCCGCCTGGATCGTGACCTCGAGCCTCGGCGGCGGGCTCGTCGACGGCGACGACGTCGCGCTCGAGGTCACCGTCGATGCCGGCGCGACGTGCGTCGTCACCACGCAGGCGTCGACGAAGGTCTACAAGGGCCGATCGAGCCAGCGCACGAGCGTCCGCGTCCACGGCGACGGCGCCGCGCTCGTCGTGCCCGACCCCGTAGTGCCGTTTCGCGACGCGCAGCTCGCGCAGGTGACGCGCATCGATCTCGACGCGGCGAGCGCGCTCGTCCTGTGCGACGTGCTGACCGCCGGACGCGTCGCGCACGGCGAGCGCTGGTCGGCCGCGTCGATCGATACGACGCTCGAGCTCGCGGTCGCCGGCACCGTGCAGCTGCGCGATCGCGTCGTGCTCGACGGCGATGTCGCGACGCGCATGCGACGGTTCGAGGCACTCGCGACCGCGGTCATCGTCGGCCCGCGCCTCGCAGATATCGCGGCGGCGGAGCTCGCGAAGCTCGCGGAGAGTCCGGTCGCGCGCGGAGCGCCGATCATCGTCGCGGGCAGCGCGATCGCCGGCGGCGCACTGTTCCGACTCGCGGGCGAACGGACCGAGGCTGTCGTCGCAGCGACGCGCGCGATCCTCTCCGCTCCGTGCAATCGCCTCGGCGAGGATCCGTGGTCACGCAAATGGTGAGGGCGCAGAAATGGGGTCGGACCCCATTCGAGTAGCCCTCAGGGTGACCAGCGGTGATACGACCGCGGCGTGAGGCTCGCTCCCCGGGACATCGACAAGCTGCTCCTTCATCAAGCCGGCTTCCTCGCGCAGAAGCGACTCGCACGCGGTGTGCGGCTCAACTATCCAGAGGCCGTCGCGCTGATCGCGACGCAGCTGCTCGAGCTGATCCGCGATGGCCGGCGCGTCGCCGAGCTGATGGACCTCGGACGGACGATCCTGGGCCGCTATCAGGTGATGGACGGCGTGCCCGAGCTCGTCGCCGAGGTCCAGGTCGAGGGGACGTTCCCCGACGGCACCAAGCTCGTCACGGTGCACCATCCGATCGTCGCCGAGCACGGTGACCTCGAGCTCGCGCTGTACGGCAGCTTCTTGCCGGTGCCGGATCGGGCGAAGTTCGCGACGCCACCGCAAGCGGTGTCGATCGGCGAGGTGATGGTGACCGGCGATGACGTCGTGATCAACGACGGGCGGCCGACGAAGGAGCTCGTCGTGACGAACACCGGCGACCGGCCGATCCAGGTCGGCAGCCACTATCACTTCGTCGAGACAAACCACGCGCTCGCGTTCGATCGCGGCGAGGCGCAGGGCATGCACCTCGACATCCCTGCGGGGTCGGCGGTGCGATTCGAGCCCGGCGAGCAGAAGACGGTGCGGCTGGTCCCGGCGCGCGTGCGCGGCGCTGCGGGCATCTACGGCGGCCGCGCCGCCGAGGTTGGCGGCGACGATGGAGGTGGCTCGTGAGTCATCGCCTCGACCGCCGCGCGTATGCGGAGATGTACGGGCCGACCGTCGGCGATCGCGTGCGGCTCGGCGATACCGGGCTCGTTGCCGAGGTCGAGCACGATCACGCGGTGTACGGCGACGAGTGCAAGTTCGGCGGCGGCAAGGTGCTGCGCGATCGCATGGGCCAGTTCGCCGGCGCCGACGACACCGAGGCACTCGATCTCGTGATCACGAACGCGCTCGTGATCGACTGGACCGGCATCTACAAGGCCGACATCGGCGTGAAGAACGGCCGCATCGTCGGCATCGGCAAGGCGGGCAACCCGATGGTGATGGTCGGCGTGTCGCCGGGCATGATCGTCGGCGTCACGACCGACGCGATCGCGGGCGAGGGATTGATCGTCACCGCCGGCGGCATCGATTCGCACATCCACTTCATCGCGCCGCAGCAGGCCGACGAGGCGATCGCGAGCGGCATCACGACGTTCGTCGGTGGCGGCACCGGCCCGACGACCGGCTCGAACGCGACGACGTGCACGCCCGGCGCGCGCAACATCGAGCTGATGCTGCAGGCGACCGACAACATCCCGCTCAACATCGGTCTCACCGGCAAGGGCAACACGTCGCTGCCCAACGGGCTCGTCGATCAGATCCGCGCGGGCGCGATCGGCCTCAAGCTGCACGAGGACTGGGGCACGACGCCGGCGGCGATCGATTGCTGTCTGTCGGTCGCCGAGGACGAGGACGTCCAGGTCACGATCCACACCGACACCCTCAACGAGTCCGGCTACGTCGACGATTCGATCGCCGCGTTCAAGGGCCGGACGATTCACACGTATCACACCGAGGGTGCGGGCGGCGGGCACGCCCCCGACATCATGCGCGTGTGCGGCGAGGCGAACGTCATCCCGAGCTCGACGAACCCGACGCGTCCATACACGGTGAACACGCTCGACGAGCACCTCGACATGCTCATGGTGTGTCATCACCTCGATCCCGAGATCCCCGAGGACGTCGCGTTCGCAGAGAGCCGCATCCGCGGCGAGACGATCGCGGCCGAGGACATCCTCCACGACATCGGCGCGCTGTCGATCATCTCGAGCGACAGCCAGGCGATGGGCCGCGTCGGCGAGGTCATCACGCGCACGTGGCAGACCGCGCACAAGATGAAGGAGCAGCGCGGCAAGCTGCCGAGCGAACGCGGCGACAACGACAACAACCGCATCCGTCGCTACGTCGCGAAGTACACGATCAACCCGGCGATCGCGCACGGCATGAGCCACGACATCGGCTCGGTCGAGGTCGGCAAGCTCGCCGATCTCGTGCTGTGGAGGCCGGCGTTCTTCGGCATCCGTCCCGAGCTCGTGCTGAAGGGCGGCTTCATCGCGTGGTCTCAGATGGGCGACGCGAACGCATCGATCCCGACGCCAGAGCCGGTGCTGATGCGGCCGATGTTCGGCGCGCGCAGCCGTGCCGTCGGCGCGACGTCGCTCGCGTTCATCTCGGATCGCGCGTGGCGCGAGGGCCGCGTGCGGACGCTCGGCCTCAACAAGACGTTCTCGATTGTCCGGGGCTGCCGCGGCATCGGCAAGAAGCACATGAAGCTCAACGATGCGCTGCCGAAGATGGAGATCGATCCCGAGACCTACGAGGTCCGCGCCGACGGTGTCGTGCTGACCTGCGAGCCGGCGACGAGCCTGCCGCTCGCGCAGCGCTATTCGCTGTTCTAGCCGTTGACCGCGAGCTGAGCCTCGAACGCCCGCTTGTAGGCGGGCCGTGCTTCGCCGCGGGCGACATAGGCGGCCAGGCTCGGGAACTCGTCGAGAATGCCCGAGGGCCGCAACCTGAGCAGCACCGACACCATCATCAAGTCGCCCGCGCTGAATGCGCCATCGAGCCAGTCGGCAGTGCCGAGGCGATCGGACAGCTGCTTCAACCGAGCCCGGACACGCTCCACGACCAGAGGCATGCGGTCCTTGGCCCAGGGCTTGTCGGCCTCGAAGATCCTGGCGGTCACGAGCTCGAGGATCGGCGGCTCGATCGTGTTGAGCGCGGCAAACATCCACGTGATTGCGCGCGCCCGCGCATTGGCGTCCTCGGGCAGAAGGCCCGGATATCGCTGGGCGAGGTGAAACACGATCGCGCCGGTCTCGAACAGCGCGAGCTCGCCCTCCTCGTAGGTCGGGATCTGACCGAATGGATGAAGCGCCAGGTGCGCGGGTTCCTTCAGCGCACGAAATGACACGAGGCGAACCTCGTAGGGCTGGCCGACTTCCTCGAGCGCCCAGCGAACGCGCGTGTCACGGGCCAGGCCCTTGCCGCCGTCGGGTGAGCGTTCAAAGGCAGTGATGGTGATGGTCATCGAGACGCTACTCAAGCACGCCTCCAGGCCGTCTGCATCCCCTGCTACGGGTGCAGCACGCAGCCGCCGACGACGTCGCCGCGCCACTTCGCGTGCATCGCAGCCTTGAACTCGGCGAGCGGGAAGGTATGCGAGACGTGCGGCTTCACCTGCCCTGCCTCCGCCCACGCGAGCACCTGCGCGAGGCGCGGCGGGCGAATGCTCGGATCGTTCGCCGTCGTGATCGCCGTCGGACAGCCGAGCACGTCGATGCCCTTCATCATGATGAGGTTCGTCGGCAGCACGTTCGCATTCGGCGCACCGCGTTGACCCTTGCCGCGCGACACGCCCGGTGTCGCCGCCCAGCCGACGACGAGAAACCGTCCGCCGAACTTCATGCAGCGCAGGCTCGCCGCCGAGATGTCGCCGCCGACACCGTCGTAGACGACGTCGACGCCGCGCCCGCCGGTGAGCGACTTGACGTCGTCGCGCATGCGATCGAAGTCGGTCACGACGAGCACGTGGTCGGCACCCTGCGCCTTCACGACGTCGAGCTTGGCCGCCGAGCGGCCCGTCGCGATCACGGTCGCGCCGAGGAGCTTCGCGACCTGCACGGCGGCGAGGCCGGTCGAGCCCGACGCGCCGTGAATCAGCACGGTCTCGCCGGCGCCGAGGCGTCCCCGCGCGACGAGGCAGTGATACGCGGTCTCGTAGTTGCCGAGCAGGTTGCAGGCCTCGTCGAACGACAGCTCGCCCGGAATCCGCAGCACCGCCTCCGCGGGCGCGACCGCATACGACGCGAAGCCGCCCCACTTCTGATACGCGCCGAGCGAGCGAGGCCCGGCGAGAAATGGATCGACGAGCACGGCGTCGCCGACGGCGATCGTACCGGTCGTGCGAGCCTCGTCGCCGATCCACTCGACGACGCCGGCGTACTCGAGGCCCGGCGTGTACGGCGGCTTCGGCATGTGCTGGTACTGGCCGCTCGTCATGATCAGGTCGACCCAGCCGACCGACGCGCTCTTCACCGCGACCAGCACGTCGCGCGGACCGAGGCTCGCCGGCTCCGGCCTCTCCATCGGCTGGAGCGACGCGAACTGCTCGATCGCGGCGATCGGATCCTCGCCGAGCTCCGACACCACGACCCGGCTGCTCGTCATGGCCTACGCATAACACGTGTGGGTTCGACGCCCTCGATGCGCGAAAAGAAAGGTCCCATCCGGGGCGCGAGCTGCGTCAGAGTTCATGCCCCCATGATGGTTCGCGCCTCGATCGCGTTGTTCCTGATCGCCGGCGCGTGCGCTGGCTCGCCACCGGTGCGCCGCACCACGCCGACCGCTGCCACCGCCGGCGGCTCGGTAGCGGCGCCGCCTCCTGCCCCCGCCGTGGCGGCTGCACCGGAAGCAAAGATCGGTGGCAGCGGCGCCATCGCGTGCGTCCCCAAGGGTCGCGAAGGCTCGGGCGCGCACTTCTGCGAGTTTCGCGATGCGCACGTGTTTGCCGACGGCAGCTACGTCGCCGGTGGCGGTTTGTGGGGCGAGGTCGAGCTCGCCGGCAAGCCCCTGCGCGCGACGTCGCGGCAGAGCGCATTGCTCGTCTGGGTGAGTGCGTCCGGCGATGTCACGCGCACCGTGACGCTGGGCAAGACCTGGAAGAACGTGATCCATCACGTCAATGCCGCCCCCGACGGCTCGCTGTTCGTCGCCGGGTTCGCGTCGACAGGGTTTCACCCGCAGTTCCCGGCGACCCGCAAGAAGTACGACGACGAGCGGCCGTTCGTCGCCGCGCTGAAGGCCGACGGCAAGCCGACGTTCGTACGCGAGCTCGCCGAGCCGGTCATCGCCATCGCGGCGACTGCTGACGGCTTCGTCGCGGTCGGCGACCACGGGCTCGTCCGCAGCTACGGCCCCGACGGCAAGCTGAAGCGCGAGTGGCGCATGAAGCTCACCGGTGACGAGTTCCTGGTCACCGCGGTGATCGGCGGCGGCACCGACGTGTGGACCGTCTCGTATCACTCGGTGAGCGCGGCCGATTCGCCGACGAAGCGTGGCGGCTTCCAGCTCGCTGCCGCGCACCACGTCGCAGACGTCGAGCCGCGCGTGTTCCCGCTCGCGACGCCCGATCCGCGAGGCTGGAATCAGGCCTATGCCGGCGCGGTCGAGGGCGGCATGGTCGTGGCGGGCCTCGTCGACCACGAACCGGGCGGTCGCGTGATGCTGTGGCGGATCGGCGAGCGCGGCATCACGTGGACCGCGAGCGAGCCGATCGAGAGCCGTCCCGGCGCGATCGCCGAGGTCCGTCTGCGCGGCGCCGCGGTCACCGCCGACGGCATCACGACGATCATCACGTACATCCTCGCGGGACGAACCGCGTCCGCGGTGCGGGTACTCCATCACGCCAGTGCGGACGGCCGGCTTGCGTTGGACGGCCGCCCGGCCGACGCCGATCTCGAGCAGCGCGTCGCCCCGCTGATCTACGGCGGCGAGCATCAATTCATCGTGCCCACCGCGCGCGGTGTGATGCTCTCCGATGGTCATGCGGCCCGCGGCATCGATCCGATCGCGCAGATCGAGCAGCTCGAACGCCTCTGATCTGTCTGTAGGCGACGCCGAGCTACTTGCGGGGCGCGCTCGGGCACCGCTCGCGCCGGAGCGAGCTGCGGATGGCAGCGGTCTCGCCGTGGGTGATGACGTCCGACTCGTTCTCGCGGAACACGTTGTCGAGCCCGACGGTCAACGTGCGCACCGGCGTCTCGCGCCCGTCGATCGTGACATCGGCGGGCGGCGCCGCCGCGCCGGCCCCGCGCTCGACGTAACGGTCGGTATGGACGCGGTAGCAGTGGGAGCCCGTGGCGTCGACGAGCGCCGCCTTCTGCGGCTCGAGCTCGCCGAGACGGCGCTCTCCGATCGCGACCACGTGCGCGTCGGGGCAGTCTCCGAACGAGACCCCGAAGTCCTTGTGCTCGCCCGCAGGGATCACGTACTCGGCGCGGCCGATCTTGACCGTGACCGGCGCGGCCGCCCCCGCGTTATCGACGATCACGCGCGACGAGCCTGCGGCGGCGGGTTGCGCGGCTTCGAGCTCGCAGTGGACGGCTGTCTTGTACCGGACGAAGTCCTTGCGCTGATCCTCTTCGGACCTTCCGAACTTGCAGCGGATCGGCGTCGCGAGGTCACCACACGTGCTCTTCGTGCGAAGCGCGAACCGATCACCGGCGGACGACAAGAGTAGCTCGCGCGGCACCTGCGCCTTCATCCCGTAGGAGTACGCGACCACTTTGCCGTCGATCACCAGCTCGACGCCAGGCGGGAGACGGCGATCGAGCGGGCCGGTCTCGAAGAAGCCGTACTCGTAGACGGCGGGCTCCGGGGTCTGCTTCTTGGACCCGCAGGCAACGAGGCCCAAAGCAGCAAGCAGGAGAGCAGCGCCGCGAGGATGGAGGTGCATGCGGGCGGAGCGTAACAGTGTGAGGCGTGGCGCACCCGGTGCTGCGCGAGTATCCGTCGTGAACCGCGAGTGACTGCCGGATGTCTCCACGCAGCTCGACCGCCGATTCCGTGAAGATGACGACCAATCTCGTGTAGATCAGCGAGGGTGACGTCGTGGCTCGTGCTCCAGCTCGCCGACTCGGCGTTCCCGACGGGCGGGTTCGCGCACTCGGCGGGCCTCGAGGCGCACGTCCAGGCCGGTGAGCTCGCGAGCCTCGATGCCTACTGCCGCGAGCACGTCGATCAGCTCGCGCGCGGCTCGCTGCCGCTCGTCGCCGCCGTCCACACCGAGCCGTCGCGCCTGGCCGAGGTCGACGCGCTCGCATCCGCGATCCTGTGGAGCCAGGTCGCCGCACGTGCGAGTCGGGCGCAGGGCCGCGCGCTCCTCGACGTCGCGGCGCGCAGCTTCGGTCATGCGGCGCTCGTCGACGCGCGTGCTCGTCTCCTGCAGTCCCACGCCGCTCAGCAACCGCTCGCAGGCCACCTCGCGCCGGTGTTCGGCTTCGTCACGCGCACGCTCGGCGTCGAACGCGACGACGCGCTCGCGACGTTCCTCCACCTCGGCGTGCGCGGCCTGCTCTCCGCCGCGGTCCGGCTCGGCGTCGCCGGCCCGACGGAAGCGCAGCAGCTCCACCATCGCCTGCATCCCGCGCTCGACGCCGCGCTCGCACGCGGCCGCGACCTCTCGCTCGCCGACGTCGCGCAGCCGTCGCCGCTCGTCGAGCTGATCGGTTCGACGCACGACCGCCTCTACTCGCGCCTGTTTCAGAGCTGACCGGAGACACCATGGGCCACGACATCGACCATCCGCACACGCACGAGCACATGGACCATCCCGGTCACTTCCACGAGCGCGACAAGCCGCACGCCCGCGACTTCACGCAGCGCGCATTCACCGTCGGCATCGGTGGCCCGGTCGGCAGTGGCAAGACCGCGCTCGTGCTCGCGCTGTGCCGTCACCTGCGCGACTCGATGCGGCTCGGTGTCGTCACGAACGACATCTTCACGCGCGAGGACGCCGAGTTCCTCACCCGTCACGAGGCGCTGCCGATCGACCAGATCCGTGCCGTCGAGACCGGCGGCTGTCCGCACGCGGCGATCCGCGAGGACATCTCGCCGAACCTGCTCGCGCTCGAAGATCTCATGGCGTCGATCCAGCCCGAGCTCCTGATCGTCGAGAGCGGCGGTGACAACCTCGCCGCCCAGTACAGCCGCGAGCTCGTCGACTACACGATCTACGTCATCGATGTCGCAGGCGGCGACAAGGTGCCGCGCAAGGGCGGCCCCGGCATCACGCAGAGCGACCTGCTCGTCATCAACAAGACCGACCTCGCGCCGCACGTCGGTGCCGACCTCGCCGTCATGGACCGCGACGCGAAGAAGATGCGCGGTGCCGGCCCGACGGTGTTCGCGCAGGTCACGAAGGGCGTCGGCGTCGAGGACATCGCGAAGCACGTCCTGCACGCGCGCGCCCACGCGCTTCACCTCGCGCACTGACGCGCCTCGAAATGGTCCGACGATTATTCGTTCGCTTGGTGTGCAGGAATGCGGAGGTGATCACGCGTTGCCTCGCGATTCGTCCGTTGATCGGACGAATGCATGACATGGCCGTCATGCCAAGCCCGCACTGACGCCGCAGCAAACAGGTCCGACTCTATTTGCGCCAGACGCGGTCGAGCGCGATGAGAGCCGCGCGCCCTGGTACCCCATCGGGATCTTGCTCTGCAATGTAGCCGGGAACGCGGAGCGCACTTGCTCGAGCAGCTCACGCTTGTCCACGAGACGCCTTTCGCGCTCGCTAGTTCTTGAGCACGACGCGGAGCGCGAGCGGAAAGCAGACGGCGGTGACCTTCTGGTCCTTGTTCTTGTACGGCGCGTAGCGCCAGCCCATCAGCGCGCGCTGCAGGTCACCGGAGATTTCCGGCGGCGACTTCATGATCTTCACCGACGTGACCTTGCCCGCCTCGTCGATACACATCTTCGCGAGGACATCGCCGCTGCCACTCGAGCCGCGGAGGACGGGGACCTCGCCCGAGAGCTTGCTGACG
>JABFXX010000515.1 GCA_013368795.1 Kofleriaceae bacterium | reverse complement strand
AAGACGAAGGAAGTCCTCGTCAAGAAGAACCGCAAGTTCACGAAGGGTGCGATCCGCAAGCTGCAGGAGTCGGGTGTCGACCTGCTGCCGATCGACATCGACGAGCTCGTCGGCAAGGTCTCGGCGAAGGACGTCATCGACGAGTCGACCGGCGAGGTCCTCCTCCAGTGCAACGAGGAGCTGACCGAGGCCAAGCTCGACGAGCTGCGTGACCGCGGCGTCGAGAAGGTCGAGGTTCTCTTCATCGATAACCTCAACGTCGGCCCGTACCTGCGCACGACGCTGCTCGCCGACAAGCTCCAGGGCCCCGACGAGGCGGTCATGGAGATCTACCGCCGCCTCCGCCCGGGTGATCAGCCCGCGCTCGATTCGGCGCAGACGCTGTTCCACAACCTGTTCTTCAACGCCGAGCGCTACGACCTGTCGCGCGTCGGTCGTCTGAAGCTGAACTACAAGTTCAAGATCGACGAAGCGATCGAGACGCAGATCCTCACGAAGCGCGACATCCTCGAGACCGTCCGCTACCTGATCGAGCTGCGCAACGGCCGCGGCGTCATCGACGACATCGATCACCTCGGCAACCGCCGTGTGCGCGCGGTCGGCGAGCTCATGGAGAACCAGTACCGCATCGGTCTGGTCCGCATGGAGCGCGCGATCAAGGAGCGCATGAGCATGAGCCAGGAGATCGAGACGCTCATGCCGCACGACCTCATCAACGCGAAGCCCGTCTCCGCGGTGGTGAAGGAGTACTTCGGCAGCTCGCAGCTGTCGCAGTTCATGGACCAGACGAACCCGCTCTCCGAGGTCACCCACAAGCGCCGCCTGTCGGCCCTTGGCCCGGGTGGTCTGACGCGCGAGCGCGCGGGCTTCGAGGTCCGCGACGTTCACCCGACGCACTACGGCCGCATCTGCCCGATCGAGACGCCTGAAGGTCCGAACATCGGTCTGATCGCGTCGCTGTCGACGTTCGCCCGCGTCAACGAGTACGGCTTCATCGAGACGCCGTACCGCGCGGTCGAGCAGAGCAAGGTCGCCGACGAGGTCCAGTTCTACTCGGCGCTCCAGGAGGAAGGTCAGATCATCGCGCAGGCGAACGCGGAGACGAAGGGCGGCAAGCTCTCCGGCGACCTCGTGTCGGCGCGCAAGGGCTCCGACGTCATCATGACGAAGCCCGATGACATCACGCTGATGGACGTGTCGCCGAACCAGCTGGTCTCGGTCGCCGCGTCGCTGATCCCGTTCCTCGAGCACGACGACGCCAACCGCGCGCTCATGGGTTCGAACATGCAGCGCCAGGCGGTGCCGCTCGTCCGCACCACGTCGCCGCTCATCGGCACGGGTATGGAAGGCATCGTCGCGCGTGACTCGGGTGTCACCGTCGTCGCCAAGCGCGAAGGCACGGTCGACTGGGTCGACGCGAACCGCATCGTCGTCCGCCCGAGCAAGGTGGATCCGAAGGACCCGAACTCGGTCCGCCCGGACATCTACACGCTCGTGAAGTTCCAGCGCTCGAACCAGAACACCTGCATGAACCAGAAGCCGATCGTCCAGCCGGGCGACAAGGTCAAGGCAGGTGACGTGATCGCCGACGGTCCGGCGACGGAGACTGGCGAGCTCGCGCTCGGCCAGAACGTCGTCGTCGCGTTCATGCCGTGGGGTGGTTACAACTTCGAGGACTCGATCCTCATCAACGAGAAGCTCGTCAAGAACGACGTCTTCACGTCGATCCACATCGAGGAGTTCGAGTGCGTCGCTCGCGACACGAAGCTCGGCAAGGAAGAGATCACGCGCGACATCCCGAACGTCGGTGAGGAAGCGCTGAAGGATCTCGACGAGTCGGGCATCGTGCGCATCGGCGCCGAGGTCAAGGCCGGCGACATCCTCGTCGGCAAGATCACCCCGAAGGGCGAGACGCAGCTGTCGCCGGAGGAGAAGCTCCTCCGCGCGATCTTCGGCGAGCGCGCCGGTGACGTGCGCGACACGTCGCTGCGTGTTCCGCCGGGCGTCGTCGGCGTCGTGATCGGTGCGCGCGTGTTCGCACGCAAGGGCACCGAGAAGGACGAGCGCGCTCAGGCCATCGAGGACGCCGAGAAGGAGCTCCTCATGGTCAACAAGCGCGACGAGGTGAAGATCATCTCGGAGGCCTACTACAACAAGATGCGCGAGCTTCTCGTTGGCAAGGTCACCGCGAGCCGTCTCGTCGACGACAAGGGCAAGGTCCTCCTGCCGAAGGGCGAGAAGATCACGCTCGAGATGCTGAACGAGGTCCCGAACCGCTACTGGCACGAGATCCAGCTCGACAGCGGCGACGGCAAGATCGAGGAGCAGCTCGAGCAGCTCGCGGCCAAGCGTGAGGAAGACGTCTTCAACATCGAGGCTCAGTACTCGGAGAAGATCGCCAAGCTCACGAAGGGTGACGAGCTCCCGCCGGGCGTCATCAAGCTGGTGAAGGTCTATCTCGCGATCAAGAGGAAGCTCTCGGTCGGCGACAAGATGGCCGGACGCCACGGCAACAAGGGTGTCGTCTCGCGTCTCCTCCCCGAGGAGGATATGCCGTACCTCGAGGACGGAACGCCGGTCGACATCGTCCTCAACCCGCTCGGCGTGCCGAGCCGTATGAACATCGGCCAGATTCTCGAGGTTCACCTCGGCTGGGCCGCCAAGTCGCTCGGTAACCAGATCGAGGCCTACCTCGAGACGAACTGGTCGGCGGACGTTCTCAAGGAGAAGCTGAAGAAGCTCTTCCCGGAGCACGCGCCGTTCATCGACAAGCTCGCCCCCGAGGACGTCGGCCGCTTCGCGAAGACGCTGCAGACCGGCGTCCACCTCGCGACGCCGGTGTTCGACGGCGCGAACGAGGCCGAGATCAAGACCGCGCTCAAGATGGCGGGCCTGCCGAGCTCCGGCCAGGCGCGACTCATCGACGGCAAGAGCGGTGAGCCGTTCGACAACCCGGTCACGGTGGGCGTGATGTACATGCTCAAGCTCCACCACCTCGTCGACGACAAGATCCACGCTCGCAGCATTGGCCCGTACTCGCTCGTCACCCAGCAGCCGCTCGGTGGTAAGGCGCAGTTCGGTGGCCAGCGCCTCGGCGAGATGGAAGTGTGGGCGATGGAAGCCTACGGCGCGGCTTACGCGCTGCAGGAGTTCCTCACCGTCAAGTCGGACGACGTGCTGGGCCGCACCCGCATGTACGAGTCGATCGTGAAGGGCGAGCACGTCCTCGAGGCCGGCCTGCCGGAGTCGTTCAACGTGCTCCTCAAGGAGCTCCAGGCTCTGTGCCTGGACGTCGAGCTAGTCGAAGACCCGACGATGCCGCGTCGCGCGGAGCAGCAGCAGCCGGGCATCCCGGCGGGCCTTGCCGCTCTCGCTCGCGAAGTCGCCGACAAGATGGGCAGCGCGGGCTGATCCAGAAGAAATCAAAGGAGAAAAGCAGCAATGAAGGACATCTTTAATTTCTTCGAGAAGCCGAAAGACCCGCGCTCGTTCAGCGCGATTCGCATCATGCTCGCGTCGCCGGAGAAGATCCGCGAGTGGAGCCATGGTGAGGTCAAGAAGCCGGAGACGATCAACTACCGCACGTTCAAGCCGGAGCGGGATGGTCTCTTCTGCGCCAAGATCTTCGGCCCGGTGAAGGACTACGAGTGCAACTGCGGCAAGTACAAGCGCATGAAGCACCGTGGCGTCGTCTGCGAGAAGTGCGGCGTCGAGGTCATCCAGGCGAAGGTTCGCCGCGAGCGCATGGGTCACATCACGCTCGCGACGCCGGTCGCTCACATCTGGTTCCTCAAGAGCCTGCCGTCCCGCATCGGTAACCTGCTCGACATCCCGCTGAAGGATCTCGAGAAGGTCCTCTACTGCGAGGCGTACATCGTCACGAACCCGAAGAGCTCGGGTCTGTCGATCAACGAGCTCCTCACCGAGGAGCGCTACGGCAAGCTGCTCGACGAGATGGGCTACGACGCGTTCGACGCCGGCATGGGCGCCGAGGCGATCCTCGAGCTCCTCAAGCAGCTCGACATCGTCGGTCTCGCCGAGACCCTGCGCCAGGAGATGCGCGAGATCACCAGCGAGGCGAAGCGCAAGAAGATCGCGAAGCGCCTCAAGGTCGTCGAGGCGTTCCGCGAGAGCGGCAACAAGCCCGACTGGATGATGCTGACGATCATCCCGGTCATCCCGCCGGATCTCCGCCCGCTCGTTCCGCTCGACGGTGGTCGGTTCGCGACGTCGGATCTCAACGATCTCTATCGCCGCGTCATCAACCGTAACAACCGTCTGCGCCGTCTCCAGGAGCTCAACGCCCCGGAGATCATCATCCGCAACGAGAAGCGCATGCTCCAGGAGGCCGTCGACGCACTGTTCGACAACGGCCGCCGCGGCAAGACGATCACGGGCCCGAACAAGCGCCCGCTGAAGTCGCTCTCGGACATGCTGAAGGGCAAGCAGGGTCGGTTCCGCCAGAACCTGCTCGGCAAGCGCGTCGACTACTCCGGCCGTTCGGTGATCGTCATCGGTCCCGAGCTCAAGCTGCACCAGTGCGGCCTGCCGAAGAAGATGGCGCTCGAGCTGTTCACGCCGTTCATCTACAACAAGCTCGAAGAGCGTCACCTCGTCACGACGATCAAGAGCGCCAAGAAGCTCGTCGAGAAGGAGCGTCCCGAGGTCTGGGACATCCTCGAGGAAGTGATCAAGGAGCACCCGGTTCTCCTGAACCGTGCGCCCACGCTTCACCGCCTCGGCATCCAGGCGTTCGAGCCCGTCCTCACCGAGGGCAAGGCGATCCAGCTGCACCCGCTCGTCTGCGCGGCGTTCAACGCCGACTTCGACGGTGACCAGATGGCCGTCCACGTGCCGCTCTCGATCGAGGCGCAGATGGAAGCGCGCGTGCTCATGATGAGCACGAACAACATCCTCTCGCCCGCGAACGGCAAGCCGATCATCGTCCCGTCGCAGGACATCGTCCTCGGCCTCTACAACCTCACCCGCGAGCGTCCGTTCGCCAAGGGCGAGTACAAGGAGGACAAGAACGGTCGTCCCGTCCGTGGCTTCTTCGGCTCGATCGCCGAGGTGCGCATGGCGTACGACCACGGCGAGATCCACCTCCAGGCGAAGATCAAGCTCCGCATGGACAAGGACGAGGGCGGCACCGAGCTCGTCGAGACGACGGTCGGCCGCGCGATCCTGAAGGACATCTGCCCGCCGCAGATCCCGTTCGAGGCGATCAACAAGGTGATGGGCAAGAAGCAGCTCGCCGAGCTGATCGACCTCGTTTATCGCGAGGCCGGCCAGAAGGCGACGGTGCTCCTCGCCGACGCGCTCCGCACGACCGGTTACACGTTCGCGACGCGCGCGGGCATCTCGGTCTGCATCGACGACATGGTGATCCCGCCGTCGAAGGAGACGCTGCTCGATGAAGCCAAGAAGGAAGTTGGCGAGATCGAGGAGCAGTACACCGAAGGTCTCATCACCGACGGTGAGCGCTACAACAAGGTGGTCGACATCTGGGCGCAGGTGGCCGAGGCGATCGCCAAGGACATGATGAAGGAGATCTCGACGGACGAGTTCACCGACCCCGATGGTGGCGTGAACAAGAAGGCGCCGTCGTTCAACTCGATCTTCATCATGGCGGACTCGGGTGCCCGTGGTTCGCAGCAGCAGATGCGGCAGCTCGCCGGTATGCGTGGCCTCATGGCCAAGCCGAGCGGCGAAATTATCGAGACGCCGATCACGACGAACTTCCGTGAAGGCCTCTCGGTGCTGCAGTACTTCATCTCGACCCACGGCGCGCGCAAGGGTCTCGCGGATACGGCGCTCAAGACGGCGAACTCGGGTTACCTGACCCGCCGCCTCGTCGACGTTTCGCAGGACACCATCATCAGCGAGTTCGACTGCGGCACCCGCCAGGGCGTCGAGATGATGCCGCTGATCGAAGGTGGCGAGATCATCGAGCGCCTCGGCGACCGCATCCTCGGTCGCGTCGTGCTCGAGGATGTCGTCGACCCGTACACGGGCGAAGTGCTCGTCGCGCAGAACAAGGAGATCACCGAGGACGACGTCAAGACGATCGACAACGCGGGTATCGACCGCGTGAAGATCCGCTCGGTGCTCGCCTGCGAGACCCGCCGCGGTATCTGCTCGCTGTGCTACGGCCGTGACCTCGCTCGAGGCCACATGGTCAACATCGGCGAGGCCGTCGGTGTCATCGCGGCGCAGTCGATCGGTGAGCCGGGTACGCAGCTCACGATGCGTACGTTCCACATCGGTGGCGTCGGTCAGATCCGTACGGAGCAGTCCTCGCTCGAGGCCCGCAACGACGGTGCTGTCCGCCTCAACAACGTCCAGCTGGTCAAGAAGAAGGACCACTCGGTCGTCATGAACCGCCAGGGCGAGCTCGTCCTCGTCGACGAGATCGGCCGCGAGCGCGAGCGCTATGGCCTGCAGTACGGCGCCCGCCTCATGGTCGAGGATGCCCAGCGCGTGAAGGGCGGCCAGCTCCTCGCCGAGTGGGATCCGTTCGCGATGCCGATCGTCATCGAGGTCTCCGGCTACGTGAAGTACGGCGACATCGTCGACGGCGTCACGATGCAGGAGTCGCTCGACGAGGTCACCGGCCTCTCGCGCAAGACGGTCATCGAGTCGAAGGACGCGGACAGCCGTCCGCGGATCACGCTGAAGGACGCTGACGGCAACACCGTCAAGGTCCCCGGCGGCGGCATCAGCGGTGGCGACTCGGAAGCTCGCTACTTCCTGCCGGTCGGCTCGAACATCCTCGTGAACGACGGCGACTTCATCGAAGCCGGCGACGTCATCGCGAAGATCTCGCGCGAGACCACGAAGACGAAGGACATCACCGGCGGTCTGCCGCGTGTTGCCGAGCTGTTCGAGGCGCGCAAGCCGAAGGATCACGCAGTCATCTGCGAGATCGACGGCGTCGTGCACTTCGGCAAGGACACCAAGGGCAAGCGCAAGGTGCTCGTGGTTCCCGAGGTCGGCGATCCGTCCGAGTACCTGATCCCGAAGGGCAAGCACCTCTCGGTGCGTGAAGGCGACCGCGTCCGCGCGGGCGAGGCCCTGATGGACGGTCCGGCGAACCCGCACGACATCCTCAAGGTGCTCGGCGAGCGTGCACTCGCGAAGTACCTCGTCGACGAGATCCAGGAGGTCTACCGTCTCCAGGGCGTGCGCATCAACGACAAGCACATCGAGGTGATCGTTCGCCAGATGCTGCGTCGCGTGAGCGTCACGGATCCGGGTGACACGAACTTCCTCGTCGACGAGCACGTCGAGAAGCACATCTTCGAGGAGGAGAACGAGCGCGTGATCGTCGCTGGCGGCCAGCCGGCGAAGGGCGATGCGCTCCTGCTCGGCATCACGAAGGCGTCGCTGTCGACCGAGTCGTTCATCTCGGCGTCGTCGTTCCAGGAGACCACGAAGGTGCTCACCGAGGCGTCGATCAACGGACGCGTCGACTACCTCCGCGGCCTCAAGGAGAACGTCATCATGGGTCGGCTCATCCCGGCCGGTACGGGCCTGGGCGCCTACAAGCGCCTGACCGTCGATGTCGCGCTCGACGAAGAGGACATGGAGGACATGGGCGACGGTGGCTCGTACTCGAGCCACGGCGGCGGCGGCGACATGGGCGTCGGCCACGTCGCGGCTGACCGCGATGTGATGGACTCGGCGGAAGCGGCCGAGTAGTCCGTTCGATAGGTAGTTACTGAAGGGCTCGGCGGAGACGCCGGGCCCTTTGTCGTTTGGGGCTCACTTGAACGCGAACACGCGCTTCCAGTCGGTCTTCATGCTGATGACGACCCAGCCCTGCTTGGTGGCCTGGTCGTAGAGCGCCGGCGGCAACGTGCCGACCTTGGTAGCGGGAAGTCCGCGCGCCGGACCGTAGGCGTACTCGCGCTTCGCGTCGTCGTGCAGGACGAGCATCGCGAGCCGCTCGCCGCCGCCGGCCTTCGTGAACTCGAGCATCTGGCGATCGCCGGTCGAGTTGCCGAACGCGGCCGTCGGCCGACGCCCGATCATGAGGTGGATGCTCTCTGGCTTGCCGGCGTTGTTGTCGTTCAGCAGCAGCTTCGGATCCTTCGTCAGGATCGGGCGGCCGCTCTGGTCATAGCCGTACGTGACCGCGCCGGCGGTGCCGATCACCTGCTCGGGCGGGATGCCATAGACTTCCTTGGCGTAGACGCGCACGAAGTCCTGCCCACCGCCGGTGACGATGAACGTGCGATAGCCATTCGCGCGCAGGTACATCATGAGCTCGAGCATCGGCAGGTAGGTCAGCTCGGTGTAAAGACGCTTCCACCGCGGGTCGCGCGCCGTGGCGAGCCACTGCCTCACGTCTTGCTGGAACTGCTCGACGGTCATGCCGGAGAGGGTGGCCATCGCGATCTTCTCGAGGTCCGGCAGCGAGAGCTTCGCGATCGCGGCGCGATTCCCCGACAGCACGGTCTTGAACGGCTCGACGTTCGCGAGCTCCGGCTTGGTTTTCACCACCGCAGGAACGCGATCGAGGCAATACATGAGCTGCGTGTAGACGGGATGCTCGACCCAGAGCGTGCCGTCCTGATCGAACGTCGCGATGCGCTCCTCGGGAGGCACGAACTGCTGGCTCGCCTTGTCGGTGGTCGCGCGGACGAATTGCATGATCGCGCGCTTGGCGGGCCCGTCATTCCACGAGGGCAGGGGATCGGTCTGCGCGCGAGCGAGGGAGGACCAGGCGGCGAGGACACAGACAAGAAGCAGCAGCGGCTTCGATCGCATGAGCAACTCCTTTCACGGCTGCGCCTCGAGTCGCGCAGCGAACGTCTGCGCGCGGCGAGCGTCGCCGGCTTCGCGCAGGAAGGCGATGATGGCGGTGAGCGAGTCGCGGTCGTAGGGATGGCGCTCGAGCACCGATTCGAGCTCGCGCACCGACGCGTCGCGATCACCCGCATCGTGCAGCGCGACCGCGTAGACATAGCCGAGGCGCGGGTTATCGCGGTCGACGCGCGCCGCGTCGCGCAGCGGCTCGAGCGCTTCGGTCAAGCGATGCTGTCGCACGAGCGCGAGGCCGAGCGCGTGGAGGAGGGCAGGGTGGTGGGGCACGCGCACGAGCGCGCCTCGCAGCTGGTGCTCGGCGTCGGCGTCGCGGCCGGTCGCCCGGTAGAGATCTGCGAGGTTCACGTGCGCCGGCACGTACGCCGGATCGATCGCGAGCGCACGCTGGAGCGATGCCTCGGCCCGCGCGGCGTCTTGCTCGGCGGCGTACAGCGCAGCGAGCCCCATGTTTCCTTCCGGCCGGTCGCCGTTCAGCTCCTGCGCCGCGATGTATTCCGCCGTGGCTCGCGCACGTAGAGCGTGGAGCTCGGGCGCGATTTGCTCGTCGGGAACACCTGCGAGTGCGGCGGCCGCCTCGAACCGCACCGACCGCACGGGGTCGGCGACGAGCGACGCGATGCCCGCGCGCGATCGAGGTTCGAGCGCCGCGAGCGCGTGTACCGAGGCGTGCCGCACCAGTGGGCTCGCATCGCCGAGGCCGTCGCGGAGGGCGCCGTATGCCGCAGGCGTGAGCTCGCGTAGCCGATCGATCGCAGTCGCGCGTGCGATCGCCGGCTGAGAATCGTCGGCGGCGAGCTGCGCGAGCCGCTGCGTCGCGCCGGGTTCTCCGCGCGTGCTCGCGCTGAGGGTCTCGGCAAACTGCTGCAGGCCGGCGGGCGTGTGCCCGTACCACCGCTCGACCGTCGCCGCGGCCCACGTGGCGCTGCGATCGCGATGACAGCCATTGCACGGGTTCGGCACGCCGAGCTTCACCGATAGATCCGGACGCGGCACGCGCAGGCTGTGATCGCGTCGCTCGTCGATGACCATGTACGTCGTCGCCGGCATGTGGCAGCTCACGCAGCGCGCGCCCGCCGAACCCTGGGTGTGGAAGTGGTGCTTCGCGTCCGCGTAGCTCGCCGCGTGACACTGCAGGCACACGCCGTCGTCCGGTGCGCGCAACTTCTGGCTGTGCGGATCGTGGCAGTCGCTGCACGTCACGCCCTCCGCGAACATCCGGCTCTGCAGGAACGACCCGTACTCGTAGACTTCGCCCTTGATCTGCCCGTCGGGGTAGTACAGCTCGTCGTCGAGGAGCGCGACGCGGTAGTCGTCCGAGACCGGCTGGCCATGCACGACGTCCTCGTGGAGCAGCCCGCGACGCGAATGACAGCGCGCGCACATCTCGATCTCGCGCTCCGAGGTGCGCGGTCGGTTGCGCGCAGGTTTGTTCGTGGCATCGCGCGTCCAGTACACGCCGGCGCGTTCGTCGAGTGCGATCGCGAGACCGTTGTCGGCGCCGCGCTGCGGTTGCTTCGCCCACGCGACGTGCTGCGTGCCAGGTCCGTGGCACGCTTCGCACGCGACCGACATCTCCGCGAAGTGCGTCGCGTAGCGCTGGGTCTGCGCCGACCACGCCTTGCGGACGTTCGTCGAGTGGCAATCGGCGCACATCGCGTTCCAGTTCTCGGCAATGCCGGTCCAGTGCAGCGGGTCGCCGTGCGTGATCGCCTCGTCAGGGTAGAGGTGAAACCAGCGCTGACCACCGGCGCGCGACGGGCGGCTATCCCACGCGATCTCGAGCGCCTGATGGCGCCCATCGGGAAACGCGACGAGATACTGCTGCAGCGGCGCGACGCCGAACGTGTGCGTGATCTCGTACTCGTGCAGCGCCCCGTCGGGGCCGTCGGTTCGCACCATGTGCTTGCCGTCGCGCTCGAAGAACGTCGACGTGATACCGGCGTATGTGAACGTCGCGTTCGCGAAGTCGCCGAGCACGGTCTCCGTGGCTGCCGGCTGCATCGCGCGCTGATGATCCGAGCCGCGCCACGCTGCCGCTTCGCGCGGATGACACGTTGCGCACACCGTCTCGCCGACGAACGTGGCGGGCCCGCGGCTCGCGGCGTGCTGCGAGTCCAGGTGCATCCACCATGCGGCAACTGCGAGCACGAGAATGCCGACACCCGACGATCGCCGCAGCGATCGCGGGGCTGCACGGCCGGGCTTCGAGCGACGCCTCACGGCTTGCCGCTAATCGCTTGCGTGGGACGACGTGCTGCTCTTGAACTGCTCCATCACCTGCGTGAGGTTGTAGCTCGCGGGTTTCTGGAGCGGCGGGAACTTCTGGAGCGTCTCGAACCACTTCATCCACAGCTGCTGGCCGATCGGCAGCATGTTCCAGTCGTAGAGGAACGCGGTCGACGGTGACGCGAGCGCGCCGCCCAGCGCCATCGCGCTCTTCTGATCCTGGCCCACCATCTGCTCGAACGGGTCGCGCTTGATGTTCTGCACGAGCGTGAAGTGGAACGGGACGAGCGGCATGATCCAGCCCTCGGCGCCCGGCTCGGACATGTTGTAGTACATCTTCCAGTTCTTGTAGCGAACCGCCGATGGCGTCGCGCCCGAGAAGTAGAAGAAGAAGTCGCGCGCCGACTTCTGCGACTGGCCGGTCAGGTACGCGGTCTGGTTCACGCCATCGAGCGTCGTCTTGACGATGCCTGGATAGCGGCCCGCCTCGATCTCCTTCTTCAGACCATCGCCCTGCGGACCACCGGCAAGCTCGACGAGCGTCGGCATCCAGTCGAGCGCGGCGAACAGCTCCTTGTAGACGGTGCCCGGCTTGATGTGTCCCGGCCAGCGAATCACGGCCGGTGCGCGATAGCCGCCTTCCCATGCCTCGCCCTTCTGGCCCTTGAACGGCGTGACGCCACCATCCGGGAACGTGATCGATTCGGCGCCATTGTCGGTCGTGAACACGACGATCGTGTTGTCGAGCTCGCCCATGTCCTCGAGCTTCTTGAGGACGAGCCCGATGTTGTCGTCCATCTGCTTCATGCCGGCTTCGTTGACGCCCCAGTCCTTCTCGCCCTTCGAGCCGACCATGTCTTCGTACTTCTTCGGCAGCATGGTCGTCACATGCATGCGCGCGGGGTTGTACCAGACGAAGAACGGCTTACCCGTCTTCGCCGGATCGTTGCGATCGAGGAAGTCGACCACGTGGCCCGAAATCTCCTCGTCGACACTGCGCGATCGTTCGAGCGACAGCGGACCTTCGTCCTTGCACTGCTGATTCTTGCTCGTGCCATCGCTTGATTGGCAGAACAAGATCGGACGCGGTGGCGTCAAACAAACGGTCGTCTTCGGATCGACCGCGCCCGGAACCTCGGGCACTCCGGGAATCGGCGTGTTCTGGCACGGCGGCGCGACCTTCTGCTGCTCCGGCGTGCTGTTGATGTCCGGGAAGCTCACCTGCTGCATCGCATCGAGGTGATAGAGGTAACCCCAGAACTCCTGGAACCCGTGCGCGGTCGGCAGGGCGTCGGTGTGATCGCCGAGATGGTTCTTGCCGAACTCGCCCGTGTTGTAGCCGAGGTCGAGCAAGAACTTCGCGAGTGCCGGCGTGCCCGCCAATAAGTACGTCGGGCTTCCCGGAAGCTGCGGCGGGATCATGCCGGTGCGCAGCGGATACATGCCGGTGAAGAACGCGTTGCGGCCGGACGTACAGCTCTGCATCGCGACGTAGTCGACGAACATCCCGCCTTCTTGACCGATGCGATCGATGTTCGGCGTCTCGCCGACCATCAAGCCGCGGTGGTAGATGCTCGGCTGCATCCAGCCGATGTCATCGCCCATGATGAACATGATGTTCGGCTTGCCACCGGTACGACTCGGCGCTTGCTGCGCCTTCGGTGCAGGTGCCGGCGCCGGTTGCGGATCCGCGTATGCGGTCTTGAGCCCACTGGCAAATGGATTGGCGGACGTCGGCTGACTTGATGTCGTGTCGGCCTTTCGGTCGGAGCATCCGGCGAGGCCGGAGAACGCGAGTAGCGCCGCCGTCGCTATGAAGAGTTTCATCTCCCGTTCCTCACTTCCTTCACGAAACCTAGCCGCCGAGGTTCGGAGAACAATCGTGGTCCCATCCGCGCAGCGCCTGCGCTCGGAGCGTCGCTTGGGAGCACGATCCGTCGACTTGCCCTCCCGTACGGCGATGTCACGGGTCTTTCGTCGCTGCATGACGGTCATCGCGGCCCGCGTCGTACTGTGGCTCACGCGTGCACCGGCGCTCGCGAGCCAGCTCGGTCGCGAGCGCGCGCGCGTGTCGCCGAGGTGCATCGAGCCGGTGTGAGACAACTGCTCATCGTGAGTGATCACGAGCCTCACGAACGATCACTGGTGGGGTTTGATGCGCTGCCCTAGGGTTTCTCGCGCATGAAACCCTTCGATCCTCCGTCCTGGCTCGCGCATGGATTCATGGCGAGCCTCGTATGTGCATGTGCAGCTCATCCCGCCGGCGAACCCGCTGGGCAGAGCGCTTCGCCGTCTCGACGTGCCGGCATCGATCTCGGCGCCGACTTGCGGTTTCGCATCGATGCGTTTTCCGTCCCCGCTGCATCACGCCCCGCGCTCGAGCACGAGCTGCAGGCGTCATTCGCGTCGCTCGCGCACGAGCCTGGGTTCCGCGGTCATCTCGTGTTCGAGAAGACCTCTGGCCCGACGAGCTTAGAGCTCGTGACCATCTCCGCCTGGGACACAGTGGCCACGATTCCGGCGTTGCCGCACGGCGCGGCCTCGAGCGGCGTGTACCGCGTGCTTCCGCCCGCCGCATCGCTCGTCCTCGATCCGTCGCGGGCCGATGTCGCTCGCATCGATCTGTTCTCCGTTCCCGCCTCATCTCGAGGCGAGCTCGATGCGGCGATGCATCGCAACGCGGACTTTCTCGCCACACTGCCGGGCTACCGAGGCCACGTGGCGCTCGAGATGACCTCGGGCGATACGACGTTCAACCTCGTCACCGTCGCGGTCTGGGACAGCGCTGACGCGATGCGGAGCGCGGGCGAGAAGGTACGCGAGGAGTACCAGCGCATCGGCTTCGACATGCAGGGCGCGATCGCGCGGTGGGGCGTGACCGCGTCGATCGGTGGCTACCGCGCGTCACCGGCGATGTGAGTCGACGCGGCGATACCGACGATCTGGCGCACATGCGCTGGACGTTCCGCCTCCTCGATCAGGAACCGAGCGAGCGCGTCGCGGCCGAGCGTCGCGGTCGAGCCCGCACCCGACGGAAGATGGTCGACCGCGAGGTCGTGGCCCTCGGAACGCGAGTTGTTCGTGAGCCGCGGCGGCCGCACGATCGTCCAATCGAGCGAGCTCTCGGTGATGATCTGCTCCATCGCTGCGGCGTCCTCGACGGTTCCGCGCAGCACGGTCCGGCGCAACACCGCGGCGAGCCAGCCAGCATCGCGAAACAGCAGCGCGACGGAAACCGCGACCAATCTGCGCGCGCCGACCGCGGTCATCGCTGCGACGCAGGCCCGCGCACACTCTCGCATCACGACGCTCTGCCCGGGTCCCGGCGGACCGACGACCGAGATCACGGCGTCGTGGGCGCCGAGGGCGCGGAGCGTCCTCTCGTCGAGCGGATTCCCGCCTGCGATCTTCAGGCGGTCGCGCGGGGCGAGCTTGTCGGGCGAGCGAACGAGTGCTGTCACGTGATGCCCGCGTTCGAGTGCTTGCGCGAGGAGCTTGCGACCGGTGCCGCCGGTCGCGCCGAGGATCAATAGACGCAGCGAATTCATCGGACACAGCCTGGGCCGCGCGTCGCAATCACACCAGTGATGATTCGTGTCGTGTAACCTCACCGACCGTGAGGATCGATCAACTCGACCTGAACTTGCTTGTCGTGCTCAGGACCGTGCTCGCGGAGCGCAGCGTGGTCCGCGCGGCGCAGCTCCTCCACGTGACACCCTCGGCGATCAGTAACTCGCTCGCGCGTCTGCGCGACGCGCTGGGCGATCCGCTGGTCGTCAAGAGCGGACGGGGCATCGTCCCGACGCCGCGTGCCGCGGCGATGGCGCCACTACTCGAGGCGACGCTGCACGAGCTCGATCGCGCCGTCCACGGCGAGACGTTCGATCCAGCGACCGCCGCGCGGCAGTTCACGCTTGCGATCGCCGACGCGGGCCAGCTCATTCAGGTCCCTCGGCTCGCCGCCGAGATCGGGACGCAGATGCCGCACGCGCGGCTGCGCGTCGTCGGTATCGACACGCTCCTGGCGTCCGGCGGGCTCGCCGGGACGGAGGTCGATCTCGCGATTGCGGCGATCAATGCGAGCCCCGGGATTCATGCGCGGCCGCTCTATGCCGAACACACGCTGCTGGTCGCGCGCAAAGGACATCCGCGCGGTAAGGCGCCGCTGACCAAGCATCAGCTCAGCGGGCTGCGTCACGTCGATGTCCAGATCGCACCCGGGCGCGGCTACAAGGACCTCGCTGCCGCGTATTCTCGCCTGGGGATCGAACGCCAGGTTGCGATCACCGTCCCGACGTTCGTCGCGGCGGCAGCGATGGTGGCCGCGACAGACTTCGTCGCGACCCTGCCGGCGAGTTTCGTCGAGCGGCACGGTTCGGGCTTTGGCATTCGCAAGCTCGGGGGCGTGGCGCCGCGACTGACGGTCCCGATCAACATGGCCTGGCACGCACGCACCGACGCCGACCCGGCGATGCGGTTCTTCCGCCAGCTCGTCAAGGTCGCCGTGCTTTCGCCGACCTAGGCCCCTGTCTCCCTTCGGCCTACATCGCCCGAGTCACACGCCGTGGAGCATCGGTCACGTCGAGATCCCGACGTCGTTAACTACGACGGTGTTCGAACGGTCAACGTGGAGTTGCTCCACGAACCGGCGTGGGGCGGCGCTTGCAGATGGTGGCCAACGTGTCCGATCCCACGGCCGAGATACCCCAGCTCACCGAGCGCGACCTCGCGGCAGGCGAGCGCGTCGGCGAGTACGAGGTCGAAGGCAAGCTGGGGCAGGGCGCGTTCGGCACCGTCTACAAGGCGACCCATCCGCTGATCGGCAAGGTCGTCGCGATCAAGGTCCTCGCGCGCAAGTTCTCCGTCGACCCCGAGATGGTGTCGCGGTTCGTCGCCGAGGCGCGTGCGGTCAACCAGATTCGCAACCGCCACATCATCGACATCTTCTCGTTCGGCGCGCTCGACGACGATCGCCAGTACTACGTGATGGAGTACCTCGACGGCGAGCCGCTCGACGCGCTCGTCGATCGCGCCGGCAACCTGACGCTCGCCGATGCGCTGCCGATCTTGCGCGGCATCGCGAAGGCGCTCGACGCCGCGCACGCCAAGGACATCGCGCATCGCGATCTCAAGGCCGAGAACGTGTTCCTCGCCCGCGACCCC
>JABFXX010000055.1 GCA_013368795.1 Kofleriaceae bacterium | reverse complement strand
TGCACGATGCCCTGCGAGCCGATGTAGATCCACGAGCCCGCGGTCATCTGGCCGTACATCATGAGGCCGCGCTGCTCGAGCTCGCGGAAGTGCTCCCACGTCGCCCACTTGCCGACGAGGTTCGAGTTCGCGAGCAGGACGCGCGGCGCCTCCTCGTGCGTCCGGAACACGCCGACGGCCCTGCCCGACTGCACGAGCAGCGTCTGGTCGTTCTCGAGCCTGCGCAGCTCGCGCACGATGACGTGGAAGTCTTCCCAGCTGCGCGCGGCCTTGCCGGTGCCGCCGTAGACGACCAGATCCTGCGGCCGCTCTGCGACATCGGGATCGAGGTTGTTCATCAGCATGCGGAGCGCGGCTTCCTGCTGCCAGCCCTTGCACGACAGCTCGCTGCCGCGCGGTGCACGAATCGTCTCGGCCATGGGCGGTACGTAGCACGACGGCGATGTGCCCGTCGCGTCGGCTTGCCCTTCTGGCACGGACCACGATGACAGCGCCTGTCGGCATGTCACCGCGTCGACGATCTGCGCCACCGGCTGAACGAGTGGTCGCGTGGTTGGCCACCGCCACGGCGCGCCACGCCACGCGTTTTCGCGTGGTCCTGCCGTTGCAATCGCGGACGTCATGACGCCGTTCCAGCTGTTTCGCGAAGCCCCCGTGAAAATCCGTACCTCGTGGCCGCTGATCTGGAAGCTCCTCCTATGCTCGGCTGTCTCGATGGCGGTCGCGGTCTCGCTGACCGCGTGGCGCGCGGACCGCTACTACCGCGCGAAGCTGCGCCGCGCCGCGCCCGTGACGGTGCACGCGAGCGACTGGCGGTTCCCGACGCGCACCGAGATCGATCAGCGGATGACGATCGGCTGCCGCACGTTCGTCAGCGGCCCGGACCTCGTCTATGGAACCGCCGACGATCGGAGCCTCGCGCCGTGAAGCACGTGCCGGTCGCCGACCCAGTCGAAGCGATCGACGAGCCCGCCAGGCTCGCGCCTGAGGTCGCTTGCATCTCACCGGTGCGGCTCGGCCAGCGCAGTCGCGCCCGCGAGCTCCTCGTCGGAGCGCAGGCGGAGCTCGTGTCCCTCGTCCCGCGCACGGGTGTGACGTTCGC
The DNA here is from genome assembly GCA_013368795.1 of Kofleriaceae bacterium. Lineage (GTDB taxonomy): Bacteria > Myxococcota_A > Polyangia > Haliangiales > Haliangiaceae > JABFXX01. The sequence goes on along the minus strand of JABFXX010000055.1, from coordinate 2,841 downwards.
TCTCGCCCTGCTCTTCGCGGTCTTCATGGCGGCTCCGCGGACGATGAGGGTCTTCGTCGAGAGCAAGGCCGACATCGCGAGAGCAACCGTGAAGAAGTACGCGTTCGAGGCGTACCCGCGCTGGCGCGCATGGCACCCGAACGCTGCGTGTCCCGAGCGCCTCGACGAGCTGAACGAGTACATGAACAACGAGCACACTCATGACCCATGGGGTGGCGTCTACGAGATGTCGTGCAACGAGCTCGGCATCCTCGTATGGACCGTCGCCGAGGATGGTCGCCCGGGCACCGCTGACGATATCCGGAGCGATCGATGATCCGCTTCGTGCGGTCGAACGAGCACTCTCTCGTGCGCGCGATCGCGCACGAACGTCATGCGTGGGCCGCAGTTCGTTCGCACGCCTCGTACGCATGCGTGTTCGCTGCGCGATTCATCGCGATCATGACGCTGGTCGCGCTCCCGATCATCGCGTTCCCGCCGCGACGGACCACGCACTGCTTCGAGTCCAAAGCAGACATCGCGAAGGCGACGGTCAAGAAGTACACCTACGAGGCCTATCCCGCATGGTTCGAGCAGCACCCCGAGATGACCTGCCCGGCAAGCCTCGACGAGCTCGACGACTGCCTGGCCGCGAGGCACATCCGTGATCGGTGGGGGCGCAACTACGTCTGGTCGTGCAGCCGGGCCGGAATGCTCGTGAGCTCCGCGGGCAAGGACGGCCGGATCCGCACCGCGGACGACATCAGGAGTGACGAGTGACGAGGTCTGTGATGGAGGAACAACGATGACGCCGCTTGCTCGATCGCTCGCTGACCGCGCGAACGCCGCCTTCGTCGGCAAGCGATTGCCTCGTGCCACCGGCAGCCGGCGCCTGCTCGTCCCCGAGGTCCCGCTTCGCGGACGCGTGCGGCTCCGTGCGGCATGCCGTGCCGTCGAGGTGTACGCCGAGCTCGGCGCGATCGGCCGGCTCGTCGTGCTCGGAGGTGCGGCAACGATCGTGCTCGCGTTCATCGCGTTCAGCGTCTACGCGTGGAGCACGATCCTGTGAGAGCCAGGCGACTTGTCGGCTCCGATGCGTCCCCTCCGACCGGCACGCCCACGTGGGGGACGCGATGATCGGCAGCGTGCTCGTCCTCTCGCTGTGGATCTACGGGCTGTTCGCGTGGGCGCGCGAGCTCGCGCGCGTCGACGACGAGCAATGTGCGCGTTGAGTCGCGCTTCGATCGCGGTGGCAGCACTGGCGTACTTCGCATGATCTTCCTCGTGACGGCGCGCACCGGATCTGCCGTCCCGGCCGCTGCATGGTCCCCGGCCTTCGCATGGGGCATCGCGTTTGCTGCGCGATTCACGGCGGACAATCTGCGGCCCCGATGCGACTGCGATGATCCGTGCGGTCCGGGTTCCGGACTCTTGGCCATCGTCCTGGCGTTCGCTGCGATCATTCTGCAGGCGTTCCTCGACCTGCTCGCGACGGGTCTGGGCGACCGCCTCGTCGTCGTTGGCTTCACGATGCTCTGTCGCGACTCGCGCGCCTGCGGGATTCCGTCGGCGCGAGCCCGCTATCGGCGCTGACACGACCTGACGGACAACCCCATGTCGGTGCACGCGATCGTGCGCTGGCGTTGTCGTCTAAAACAACGCACGCACCGACGAGGAATGCACGCATCGCACGTGCCTCGAAGCATCGCGTGAAGCGGGAGGCCTGTCGATTACCGACGGAGAATTGTGATCGCGGGTACCCGACTGGGTACTAGCGAAGTTTGTCATGCGATCAGAAAGATCATTCTGACTTCAGGTGGAAAGTTCCACATGGAGTCACGACTTGCGTGGCTTTGGGTGGATTCACGATGAGTGTTGAAGCGATCGCGGCATATCTCGCCGAGGCGAACGACTTCGTCCAGGTGTCGGCCGCGATATGTCATCTGATGTCGACAAAGCTCGGCGTGATCGGATGCTCGGTGTCGTTGCATCTACCGAGCGGGCAGCCGGTGCTCGCTGTCGACAACCTGCGCGAGAGCGAGGATCACGAGCAGCTAGGCTGGCTGCTCGAGGGCTGGAAGCACGATGCGGGGTTCGGTGCGCTGCGCATGATTCCGAGCGAGGTCCGCGAGGACGCGCGCGCGGTCGCGTTGCCGCTCATCCATCCGGGCGGTCTGCTCGGTCAGGTCAGGTGCACGCATCGCGAGACCGTGACGCCGTGGCTGCGCCGAGACATGAGCACGCTCAGCACGAGCGCGTCGGTCCGGCTCACGCAGCTCGGCGTCACTGCCACACCCGCCGTGTTCAAGAAACTGACTCTCCGTCAGCGGGACGTCGCGCGGCTCGCCGCGAAGGGCCTGACGAACGCCGAGATCGCCAAGTCGCTCGGCTGCTCCGACAACACCGTGAAGAAGCACCTGAAGGATGCGTTCGGGCTGCTCGGCGTCTCGAACCGCACGGGACTCGCCGGTGTCGTCGGCCGCGCCGGTCCGATCCACGACTACCCGGTCGGCGTGAGCCGGCACGGCGAAGTCCGCGTCGTCTGCGCCGCGTTGTAGTCCTGCGGCCAGAACGGGTCGGAGAGCCGGGCGTGGCGTCGTTACCGCTCCGTCCGATCTACACGACCCGGTCGGCGTGAACCGGCACGGCGAGGTCCGCGTCGCCTGCGCCGCGATCGCGACCCGATCGGCGTGAACCGCCACGGCGAGGTCCCGCGTCGCCTGCGCCGCGTTGTAGTTCTGCGGCCAGAACGGCTCGGACAGCCGGGCGTGGCGTCGTTGTCGCCCCGTCCGATCTACACGACCCGGTCGGCGCGAACCGCACGGCGAGGTCCGCGTCGTCTGCGCCGCGTTGTAGTCCTGC